>NZ_JQJT01000022.1:0-170414 GCF_000745665.1 Burkholderia sp. WP42
TTCAGTTTAAACCTGTTACTGTTTTCGGTTCCGTTAAGAACCGGTCGCTCACTCAAAGCTGACAGGTATATGAATCTCTTCATAAACCTGACTTACTTTAGTGTGAGACTCTTGATACTTTCGCTTTCTGATCCGAAGATCAGCTCGCTTCCATCAAGCGCCCACACTTATCGGCTGTTAATTTTTAAAGAGCATTTCTGCGAGGAACTTCGTGTTTCTCAGCAGCGCTGCGTTTTCAGCAGCAGAGAAGCGAGATTATGAACCGTCTTTCTTCACTCGTCAACAACTTTTTGAACTGCTTCGTTGTGACGGTGAGGGGTTCAGCTTCGTGTGCGTTCGGGTCACTACAACCACCCCAACCGCACCGCTTCCCTTCTTCTCCCGCGCCGCGTTTCCGGTAGCGCGAAAGAGGCGTGATTCTATGCACCCGCCCCTCGCAATGCAACCCCTTTTGTGAAAATATTTTGAAAAAGCCCCGCACGCTGCCGCGTGCGGGGCTTCAGGTCCGACACGTCGGATACCGCTGATTGCGTTCGTTAGGCAGCGCGTGGCGCTGCCGTCGCCCGAGTCAGCGGTTCTTGAATACCGGCTTCCGCTTCTCGACGAATGCCGCCATCCCTTCCTTCTGATCTTCCGTCGCAAACAGCGAATGGAACAGGCGGCGCTCGAAGTGGACGCCCTCGGCCAGCGTCGTCTCGTACGCGCGATTCACCGACTCCTTCACCATCATGACTGCCGGCAGCGAAAACTCGGCGATCGTCGTCGCAGCCGCAACCGCTTCGTCGAGGAGTTTGTCGGCCGGCAGCACACGCGACACGAGCCCGGCGCGCTCGGCTTCGGCCGCATCCATGAAACGTGCAGTCAGGCACATGTCCATGGCCTTCGCCTTCGAGACCGCGCGCGGCAGACGCTGCGTGCCGCCGGCGCCAGGCATCACGCCCAGCTTGATCTCCGGCTGGCCGAACTTGGCCGTATCGGCCGCGAAGATGATGTCGCACATCATCGCGAGTTCGCAGCCGCCACCGAGCGCAAACCCCGCCACGGCCGCAATGATCGGCTTGCGGATCTCGCGGACGGTCTCCCAGTTACGCGTGATGTAGTCGCCGCGGTACACATCCATATAGGAATAGGTGGCCATCATGCCGATGTCGGCGCCGGCCGCGAACGCCTTCTCGCTGCCCGTCACGACGATCGCGCCGATTTCGTCGTCTGCGTCGAACGCCTTCAGCGCCGCACCCAACTCATCCATCAACGCATCGTTCAGCGCATTGAGCGCCTTCGGACGGTTGAGCGTGATCAATCCGACTCGCCCTCGGGTCTCCACCAAGATGTTCTCGTAAGACATCTATTTCTCCTCGATCAATGAAATGAGAAACGCCTCGCACACGCGAATAGTTTGATGCTAACATTCTCCGACCAACCGGTCGGTTAATTAATCGATCCAACCCTTCTCACTGTCCATCAGGCTGCCGTCATGACCCATGCACTGTTCACGAAGCACGAAGACACGCTGAAACACGCCCTCGCCGCCATCGAGAGCCGCGGGTACTGGAGCCCGTTTGCGGAAATGCCGAGTCCCAAAGTGTACGGGGAAAGCGCGAACGCCGATGGCGAAGCCGCGTTCAAAGCGCATCTCGGCAGCGTGTTCGAGCTCGACCAGCCGGCGTCCGGCGGGACCGTCGGCGCGGAGCAGTCGCCATACGGGATCCCGCTCGACATCCGCTATCCAAAATCGACGCCCGACGAGTTGATCGCCGCGGCAGCCGCGGCCCAGCTTCAATGGCGTGAAGCCGGCCCGAGCGCATGGATCGGCGTCAGCCTCGAAATCCTGGCACGGCTGAATCGCGCGAGCTTCGAGATCGCCTACAGCGTGATGCATACGACGGGCCAAGCCTTCATGATGGCATTCCAGGCCGGCGGCCCGCACGCGCAGGATCGTGCGCTCGAAGCAGTCGCCTATGCCTGGGACGAGCTGCGCCGCATCCCCGCCGATGCGCATTGGGAAAAGCCGCAGGGCAAGAACCCGCCGCTCGCGATGCACAAGCGCTATACGATCGTCCCGCGCGGCACCGGCCTCGTGCTCGGCTGCTGCACGTTCCCGACCTGGAATGGCTACCCCGGCCTGTTCGCCGACCTCGCCACCGGCAACACGGTGATCGTCAAGCCGCACCCGGGCGCGATCCTGCCGCTCGCGATCACGGTCCGCATCGCCCGCGACGTGTTGCGCGAAGCCGGCTTCGATCCGAACGTCGTCACGCTGCTCGCGACCGAGCCGAACGACGGCGCGCTCGTGCAGGACCTCGCGCTGCGCCCCGAAATCAAGCTGATCGACTTCACCGGCAGTACGCAGAACGGCACGTGGCTCGAACGCCATGCTCACCAGGCGCAGGTGTACACGGAGAAAGCCGGCGTCAACCAGATCGTGATCGACTCGACCGACGACCTCAAGGCCGCGGCCAAGAACATCGCGTTCTCGCTGGCGCTGTACTCCGGCCAGATGTGCACGGCGCCGCAAAACATCTACGTACCGCGCGACGGCATCCAGACCGCGGATGGCCATGCGAGCTTCGACGACGTCGCCCAGGCCATCGCCGGCGCCGTGCAGAAGCTGACCGGCGACGCTGCACGCTCCGTCGAGCTGATCGGCGCGATCCAGAACGAAGGCGTGAGCGCGCGCATCGACGACGCCCGCAAGCTCGGCCGCGTGCTCGCCGACAGCCAGACGCTCGTGCATCCCACCTTCGCCAACGCTCGCGTGCGCACGCCGCTCGTGATGCAGCTCGACGTGGCCGACCGCGCGAAGTTCACGCAGGAGTGGTTCGGCCCGATCTCGTTCGTGATCGCGACCGACTCGACCACGCAGTCGCTCGATCTCGCCGGCGAGATCGCTGCCCAACACGGCGCGCTGACGCTGTCCGTCTACAGCACCGACGCCAACGTGCTCGACGCTGCGCACGAAGCGGCGATTCGCGGCGGCGTCGCGCTGTCGATCAACCTGACGGGCGGCGTATTCGTCAACCAGTCGGCCGCGTTCTCGGACTTCCACGGCACCGGCGCGAACCCGGCCGCCAACGCGGCACTGGCCGACCCGGCGTTCGTCGCCAACCGGTTCCGCGTCGTGCAAAGCCGAGTGCATGTTGCACCGAAGGCGGCGCCCGCGGAAGCTGGCCATACGGCATAAGCCGAACGGCCGAGGTGCAAATTCGGCCACGTTCTCTACCATGAACGAATCCGCCAACCGGCGGGTTCGTTGCCCATCGACACGCCCGACACTCCCATGACCGACGCCTACATCTGCGACGCGATTCGCACCCCCATCGGCCGCTACGGCGGCGCCCTGAAAGACGTTCGAGCCGACGATCTCGGCGCGGTGCCGATCAGCGCGCTGATCGAACGTAACCGCAACGTCGACTGGACCGCGCTCGACGACGTGATCTACGGTTGCGCGAACCAGGCAGGCGAGGACAACCGCAACGTCGCGCGCATGTCGGCGCTGCTGGCCGGCCTGCCGAGCGCCGTGCCCGGCACGACGCTGAACCGGCTGTGCGGCTCCGGCATGGACGCCGTCGGCACGGCCGCGCGCGCGATCAAGGCCGGCGAGGCGCGCCTGATGATCGCGGGCGGCGTCGAAAGCATGACGCGCGCGCCGTTCGTGATGGGCAAGGCCGCCAGCGCGTTCGCCCGCCAGGCCGACATATTCGACACGACGATCGGCTGGCGCTTCGTCAATCCGCTGATGAAGCAGCGATACGGCGTCGATTCGATGCCGGAGACGGCCGAGAACGTCGCGGTCGATTACGACATCAGCCGCGCCGACCAGGATCTGTTCGCGTTGCGCAGCCAGCAGAAGGCCGCGCGTGCGCAGCAGGACGGCACGCTCGCGGCGGAAATAGTCGCGGTGACGATTCCGCAGAAGAAGGGCGACGCCGTCGTCGTGTCACGGGACGAGCACCCGCGCGAAACGTCGCTCGACGCGCTTGCCAAGCTCAAGGGCGTCGTCCGTCCCGACGGCTCGGTGACGGCCGGCAACGCGTCCGGCGTCAACGACGGCGCCTGCGCGCTGCTGCTCGCCAACGCGCAGGCCGCCGATCAATACGGGCTGCGCCGCCGCGCACGCGTCGTCGGCATGGCGACGGCCGGCGTCGAGCCGCGCGTGATGGGGATCGGTCCGGCGCCCGCGACGCAGAAGCTGTTGCGTCAGCTCGGCATGTCGATCGACCAGTTCGACGTGATCGAACTGAACGAAGCATTCGCGTCGCAAGGTCTTGCGGTGCTGCGCATGCTCGGGGTCGCCGACGACGATCCGCGCGTGAACCCGAACGGCGGTGCGATCGCGCTCGGCCATCCGCTCGGCGCATCGGGCGCCCGGCTGGTGACCACCGCGCTTCATCAACTGGAGCGCATCGGCGGCCGCTTCGCGCTCTGCACGATGTGCATCGGCGTCGGCCAGGGCATCGCGATCGCGATCGAACGCGTGTAACCGGCTCGCCGCGCGCCTATAACGAAGTCATGAAGGAGACACTGCATGTCATATGACGCGATCCAGCTGGAGCTCGATCGGGCCGCGAACGTGGCCACGGTCACCCTCAACCGTCCGGACAAGCTGAACAGCTTCACGCGCGCGATGCATCGCGAATTGCAGTCCGCGCTCGATGAGGTCGAGAAAGCCGGCGCCCGCGCGCTGATCCTGACCGGCGCGGGCCGCGGCTTCTGCGCGGGCCAGGACCTTGCCGATCTCGACTTCACGCCCGGCGCTTCGACCGATCTGGGCGCGCTGATCGACGAGCATTTCAATCCGCTGATCCGTCGCCTGCAGCGCATGCCGATTCCGGTCATCGCGGCCGTGAACGGCACGGCCGCCGGCGCGGGCGCGAACCTGGCGCTCGCGTGCGACCTGGTGTTCGCCGCCCGCTCGAGCAGCTTCATCCAGGCGTTCGTGAAGATCGGCCTCGTGCCCGACTCGGGCGGCACGTGGTTCCTGCCGCAGCGCATCGGCATGGCGCGCGCGCTCGGATTGGCACTGACAGGCGACAAACTCGGCGCCGAGCAGGCCGAGCAATGGGGCTTGATCTGGCGCGCGGTCGACGACGATGCGCTTGCCGCGTCGGTCCGTCAGGTCGCCAGCCAGCTCGCCCAGCAGCCGACGCTCGCGATCGCATCGATCAAGCAATCGATGCGCGACAGCATCAGCAACACGCTCGACCAGCAACTCGACGTCGAGCGCGACCTGCAGCGCAAGCTCGGCCAGTCGTACGACTATTCGGAAGGCGTCAAGGCGTTCATCGAGAAGCGCGCGCCGCGCTTCGAGGGGCGTTGACATGACAGCCGCCCTTCACCCGCTCGACCCCGACGCAGTCGCGCGCGCGACTGCGCAGGCCATGTACGAGGCGGACGCCTGCAGCCGCGCGTTCGGCATGGAAATCGCCGAGGTGCGCGCCGGCTACGCACGTCTGCACATGCGCGTGCGGCCGGAATTCCTGAACGGGCATCAGACCTGCCACGGCGGCATCATCTTCACGCTCGCCGACTCGACGTTCGCGTTCGCATGCAATTCGTACAACCTGAATACCGTTGCGGCCGGCTGCTCGATCGAGTACCTGCGGCCGGTCCACGGCAACGACGTGCTGACGGCAGAGGCAACCGAGCAGACGCGCAGCGGCCGGCACGGCATCTACGACGTGCGCGTCATGAATCAGGCCGGCGAGACCGTCGCGATGTTTCGCGGCAAGTCGGCGCAAATCAAGGGCACGGTGCTGCCTGAAGATCGCTGACGCCCGCGGCTCGCACATAACAAACACTGGAGACACGCATGACTACCGCGCTACCGCTCGAGCCGATCGAGACCGCCTCACGCGACGAACTGACTGCGCTGCAGCTCGACCGCCTGAAATGGTCGCTTCGGCACGCCTACGAAAATTCCCCGGTCTATCGCAGCAAGTTCGACGAAGCGGGCGTTCATCCGGACGATCTGAAAACGCTCGCCGATCTGGCGCGCTTCCCGTTCACGACCAAGAGCGACCTGCGCGACAGCTATCCGTTCGGGATGTTCGCGGTGCCGCAAGACCAGATCTCGCGCATTCACGCGTCGTCGGGCACGACCGGCAAGCCGACCGTCGTCGGCTATACCGCGCGCGACATCGATACGTGGGCCGATCTCGTCGCGCGCTCGATCCGCGCGGCCGGCGCCCGCCGCGGCGACAAGGTCCACGTCAGCTACGGCTACGGCCTGTTCACCGGCGGCCTCGGCGCGCATTACGGCGCCGAACGCGCGGGCCTCACGGTGATTCCGTTCGGCGGCGGGCAGACCGAAAAGCAGGTGCAGCTGATCCAGGACTTTCGGCCCGACATCATCATGGTGACGCCGAGCTACATGCTGTCGATCGCCGACGAGATCGAGCGCCAGGGCCTCGACCCCGCGCAGAGCTCGCTGCGCATCGGCATCTTCGGCGCGGAACCGTGGACCAACGACATGCGCACGGCCATCGAGCAGCGCATGGGCATCGACGCGGTCGATATCTACGGGCTGTCCGAGGTGATGGGCCCGGGCGTCGCGTCGGAATGCGTGGAGACCAAGGACGGCCCGACCATCTGGGAAGACCATTTCTATCCGGAAATCATCGATCCGGACACCGGCGCGGTGCTGCCGGACGGCGAACTGGGCGAGCTGGTGTTCACGTCGCTGACGAAGGAAGCGCTGCCGATCATCCGCTACCGGACGCGCGACCTCACGCGCCTGCTGCCCGGCTCCGCACGCACGATGCGCCGGATGGAAAAAATCACCGGCCGCTCGGACGACATGATGATCGTGCGCGGCGTGAACGTGTTCCCGACGCAGATCGAAGAGCAGTTGCTGAAACAGCGCGCGCTCGCGCCGCACTATCAGATCGTGCTGACGAAGGAAGGCCCGCTCGACGTGCTGACGCTGAACGTCGAGCCGTGCCCGGAGACGGCTCCCGACACCGCGGCGATCCGCGCGGCGAGCCATGCGCTCGCGCACGACATCAAGTCGCTGATCGGCGTGACCGCGGTCATCAACGTGCTGCCGGTCAACGGGATCGAGCGCTCGGTCGGCAAGGCCCGACGCGTGATCGACAAGCGCAAGGGCTGAACCCGCAGCGCGGCTTCGTGACGGGCCGCGCGCGCACGGATGCCGGCGCCGCTCGCCGCAGCCCAGCCCGCTCGCCACGTTCCGCGATGAAAAACACCCCAAAGGCCGGATCGACGATCCAGCCTTTGGGGTGCAGCAATTCGAGGCCGTGTCGGCACGCCGGCTACAGCTTTACGCCGGCGCGGCCGCGCATCACGAATTCGGGAACAGCAGCCACATCCGGCCAACCTGCTTCATCCGGCCGGCCTGGTCGCCCGCATCGTCGCCGAGCCCCCAGAAATAGTCGGCGCGCACGCCGCCGCGGATCGCGGAACCCGTGTCCTGCGCGAACACGAGCCGGTTCATCGGTGTATTCGTCAACGGGCGTGTGGTCTGCAGGAACACCGGCGTGCCGAGCGGGATCGACGACGGATCGACCGCGATCGAGCGCTCCGGCGTGAGCGGCACCCCGAGCGCGCCGATCGGGCCTTCCGCGCCACCGTGCGGTGCATCTTCCTTGGTCGGCATGTCGCGGAAGAACACGAAGCGCGGGTTCGTGTCGAGCAGCGCGTCGACGCGTGCCGGATTCGCCTTCGCCCATGCCTTGATGCCCTGCATCGTCGCCTGCGCGGGCGTCAGCTCGCCGTGATCGATCAGCCATTTGCCGATCGAGCGGTACGGCTGGTTGTTGGTGCCGCCGAAGCCGACGCGCATCACCGAACCGTCGTCGAGCAACACGCGCCCCGACCCCTGCACCTGCAGGAAGAACGCCTCGATCGGATCGTCGACCCACACGAGTTCGTTGCCGTTCAGAATGCCCGCGCGCTCGAGCTGCGCGCGCGCCGGCAGCGCCGTGCCCGCGCGATAGCCGGCCGGCCAGCGGTACAGCGCGTACTGGTAAGGGCCGCGACGCACCCGCGAGCCGTGCAGCAGCGGTTCGTAATAGCCGGTCACGAGACCGTCCAGCGTACCGTCGGTATTGGCGAACTGAAACGGCGTGAAATACGTTTCGAAGAATGCGCGCGCGCTGCTCACGTCCAACTCGTCGAGCCGGTTGGCGGCTGCGCACGCGCGCTGCCAAGCCGGCTGGCGCGCGAGCCGCACGCAGTTCTGCCGCAACGCGGCCGTCGCGCCGATCAGCGCATCGTCCTGCCAGCCCGGCACCTGCTGCCAGGCCACCGGCGTCAGTCGCTGCGCGGCGACCTGCCCCGGCACGATCGCCGCGCCCGTCGGCGGCTTGAGCGCCGACGTCCGCGTCGGCGCGCTGCCGCATGCCGCGAGCAGCGCGGCCGCCGCGGCGGCGGCCAGCCAGCCGGCCGCCCGGGCGCCAAACCACATACAATGTCCGTTCTTGATGGAAACCGCCATGTCAGATTTTCTCGACCAATATCCGATGCTCATCTTCGGGCTCGAAGCTTTCGTCGCGCTTGCGCTGCTGATCTTCATCGTCGTGTGGACGTCGTCGGGCAGAAAGAAACACGCACGCGACAACGACCGCCAGCCGCGCTGAGCGCCCGCCGCACGCTCAATGCAGCGTGCGCGGCATGTGCAGCGCAAATTCTTCGACGGGCGCCTCGAACCGCTCACCGTCTTCCGCCACGCAGAAATACGCGCCGCGCATCGTGCCGACCGGCGTCGCGATCACGGCCCAGCTCGTGTACTCGAAATGTTCGCCCGGCTGCAGCAGCGGCTGGTGCCCGACGACGCCGAGCCCCTTCACTTCCTGCACGTGATTTTCGCTGTCCGTGATGATCCAGTGACGGGCGATCAGTTGCGCTGCAACGTGCCCCGTATTGCGGATGGTCAGCGTGTACGCGAATGCGTATTGACGTCGATCCGGGTCGGATTGTTCCGGCAAGTAACTGGTTTTCACCGAAACGGTGAACTGATACTGACTCATGGTGTTTCCGCTGTAGGTAACCGCCCGCGCCATCTGTAGCGCCGGGCCGCGGCGCGCCGCACTGGTTCGGCATTCTATGCGCAATCGGGCCGCCACCGCACGGCTCGCCGCCGCGCACGCGGTCGCCGGACGGTAGAATGGCGGTTTTGCGCCGCAGCGTCCCCCGCTCCCCTGTCATGACCCAATTCCGCATCGCCCCCAGCATCCTGTCGGCCGACTTTGCACGGCTCGGCGAAGAAGTCCGCAACGTGGTCGCCGCCGGCGCCGACTGGATTCACTTCGACGTGATGGACAACCATTACGTGCCGAACCTGACGATCGGCCCGCTCGTCTGCGAAGCGATCCGCCCGCACGTGCAGGTGCCGATCGACGTGCATCTGATGGTGCGCCCGGTCGATCGTATCGTGCCCGATTTCGCGAAAGCCGGCGCGAATCTGATCAGCTTCCACCCGGAAGGCTCGGACCACATCGACCGGACGCTGTCGCTGATCCGCGACCACGGCTGCAAGGCCGGCCTCGTGTTCAATCCGGGCACGCCGTTGAACTATCTCGACCACGTGATGGACCGCCTCGATTTCGTGTTGCTGATGTCGGTGAACCCCGGCTTCGGCGGCCAGTCGTTCATCCCGGAAACGCTGAACAAGCTGCGCGAAGCGCGCGCGCGCATCGACGCGTACACCGAACGCACGGGCCGCGAGATCCTGCTCGAGGTGGACGGCGGCGTGAAGACCGACAACATCGCGGAGATCGCGGCAGCCGGCGCCGACACGTTCGTCGCGGGCTCGGCGATCTTCGGCAAGCCCGACTATCGCAAGGTGATCGACGAGATGCGCGCGGCACTCGCGACGGTCGAGCGGAGCTGACGCCGTGGCCGATTCCTCGCTCGACGCTTGCGCGCCACCCGACACCGGCGCCCCGATCCGTTTCGCGGCGCCGCGCATCGATGCGGCGCTGATCGACCTCGACGGCACGATGGTCGACACGGCCGACGATTTCACGGCCGGGCTGAACGGGATGCTCGCGCAGCTCGGCGCGCCGGCCACGTCGCGCGACGAGGTGATCGGCTACGTCGGCAAGGGCTCCGAGCATCTGATCCAGAGCGTGCTGGCGCCGCGCTTCTCGCAGGCCGACTCGCAAGCGCGCTTCGACGATGCGCTCGCGATCTACCAGGCCGAGTACGCGAAGATCAACGGCCGGCACACGCGGCTCTATCCGGAAGTGACCGCCGGCCTCGATGCGCTGCATGCGGCCGGCATCCGGCTCGCGTGCGTGACGAACAAGCCGCACCGCTTCGCGCTCGAGCTGCTCGAGCAATACGGGCTGATCGATCGCTTCGGCATCGTGCTCGGCGGCGACAGCGTCGCGCGCAAGAAGCCCGATCCGCTGCCGATGCTCGCGGCATGCGACGCGCTCGGCGTGGCGCCGCACGCGGCGGTCGCGATCGGCGACTCGGAGAACGACGCGCTGGCGGGCCGCGCAGCCGGGATGGCGACGCTGACGGTGCCGTACGGCTACAACCACGGCAAAGCTATACAAACGATAAATTCGGATGGTATAGTCGACTCGTTGCTGGTCGCAGCACGCGCGATCGCCGCGCACAACGCCGGCCGGCCAACCATCTGATTATTTCTTCCATCCGCATGTTTCTGAATAAAAAACGGAGTCTGAGCAGCATCGACCGGGGAGCCTGGCCCTGGCGTCGCTGGTCGCGCTGACCTCTTCGATGAGGTACGCTGAAGCCCGTCTTCAGCGCCGTTTTTTATCTCGCTGCGCATCCGCGCGCCGATCGTCGCACCACCTCCGAGTTCTACCGCATCCGAACGCCTGCGTTCAGGATCGGCCGCAGGCTCGCGACGCTCACGCCCGGAGTGCCGGCCGGCAACAGGCACTTCTCGATCGACCGCCCTTTCGCCGACGGCAGCCGCGCAGCGTCAAGTGATCCCTGGCGCACGCCGCCGCTCGTCCCGAACAGGACCGGAACATGACCGAACTCGAATTCCAATCGCTTGCGAACGAAGGCTACAACCGCATTCCGCTGATCGCGGAAGCACTCGCCGACCTCGAAACGCCGCTGTCCCTCTACCTGAAGCTGGCGCAGCCCGAACGCGCGGGCGCCAACTCGTTCCTGCTCGAATCGGTGGTGGGCGGCGAACGCTTCGGCCGCTACTCGTTCATCGGCCTGCCGGCACGCACGCTGGTGCGCGCCCGCAACGGCGTGTCCGAAGTCGTGCGCGACGGCGAGGTGATCGAAACGCACGACGGCGACCCGTTCGCCTTCATCGAGTCGTTCCAGGCGCGCTTCAAGGTCGCGCAGCGCCCGGGCCTGCCGCGCTTCTGCGGCGGCCTGGCCGGCTATTTCGGCTACGACGCCGTGCGCTACATCGAGAAGAAGCTCGCGAACACCGCGCCGCGCGACGATCTCGGCCTGCCCGACATCCAGCTGCTGCTCACCGAGGAAGTCGCGGTGATCGACAACCTCGCCGGCAAGCTGTACCTGATCATCTATGCCGACCCGGCGCAGCCCGAGGCGTACACGAAGGGCAAGCAGCGTCTGCGCGAACTGAAGCAGCGCCTGCGCACGACGGTGCAGCCGCCCGTCACGTCGGCGAGCGTGCGTACCGAGACGTTCCGCGAATTCAAGAAGGAAGACTATCTGGCCGCCGTGCGTCAGGCGAAGGAATACATCGCGGCCGGCGAGCTGATGCAGATCCAGGTCGGCCAGCGGCTGACCAAGCCGTACCGCGACAATCCGCTGTCGCTGTATCGCGCGCTGCGTTCGCTGAACCCGTCGCCGTACATGTATTACTACAACTTCGGCGATTTCCACGTGGTCGGCGCATCGCCGGAAATCCTCGTGCGCCAGGAAAAGCGCGGCGACGACCAGATCGTCACGATCCGGCCGCTGGCCGGCACGCGCCCGCGCGGCAACACGCCCGAGCGCGACGCCGAACTCGCGACCGAATTGCTGAACGACCCGAAGGAAATCGCCGAGCACGTGATGCTGATCGACCTCGCGCGCAACGACGTCGGCCGCATCGCGCAGATCGGCTCGGTGCAGGTGACCGACAAGATGGTGATCGAGAAGTACTCGCACGTGCAGCACATCGTCAGCTCGGTCGAGGGCAAGCTCAAGCCCGGCATGACGAACTACGACGTGCTGCGCGCGACGTTCCCGGCCGGCACGCTGTCGGGCGCGCCGAAGGTGCGCGCGATGGAGCTGATCGACGAGCTCGAGCCGGTCAAGCGCGGGCTGTACGGCGGCGCGGTCGGCTACATGTCGTTCTCGGGCGAGATGGACCTCGCGATCGCGATCCGCACGGGCCTGATCCACAACGGCAACCTGTACGTGCAGGCGGCGGCGGGCGTCGTCGCCGACTCGGTGCCCGAATCCGAATGGCAAGAGACCGAAAACAAGGCGCGCGCGGTGCTGCGTGCGGCCGAACAGGTCCAGGACGGCCTCGATAGCGACTTCTGACCGGAGACTGACCATGCTGCTCATGATCGACAACTACGACTCGTTCACCTACAACCTGGTCCAGTACTTCGGCGAACTGGGCGAGGACGTGCGCACCTACCGCAACGACGAAATCACGCTCGACGACATCGCGCGCCTGAACCCCGACACGATCTGCCTGTCGCCCGGCCCGAGCAACCCGCAGCACGCGGGCATCACGCTCGACGTGCTGCACGAGTTCGCGGGCAAGAAGCCGATTCTCGGCGTGTGCCTCGGCCACCAGGCGATCGGCGAAGCGTTCGGCGGCCGCGTCGTGCGCGCGAAGACCATCATGCACGGCAAGGTGAGCCGGATCGAAACCGACGGCCGCGGCGTGTTCGCCGATCTGCCGAAGCATTTCGACGTCACGCGCTACCACTCGCTCGCGATCGAGCGCGAATCGCTGCCCGACTGCCTCGAAGTGTCCGCGTGGACGGACGACGGCGAGATCATGGGCGTGCGCCACAAGACGCTGCCGATCGAAGGCGTGCAGTTCCATCCGGAATCGATCCTGTCCGAGCATGGCCACGCGCTGCTCGAGAACTTCCTGAAACAGCATCGCGCAGCCGCCCGCGCGAGCGCGCCGGCCGCCTGACCGGAGACGCACGATGACGATTACCCCGCAGGAAGCGCTGCAGCGCACGATCGAACACCGCGAAATCTTCCACGACGAGATGCTGCACCTGATGCGGCTCATCATGCGCGGCGACATGTCGCCCGTGATGGCGGCCGCGATCATCACCGGCCTGCGCGTGAAGAAGGAGACGATCGGCGAAATCGCCGCCGCCGCGACCGTGATGCGCGAGTTCGCGCACCACGTCGAGGTGCCGGACAACTCCAACTTCGTCGACATCGTCGGCACGGGCGGCGACGGCGCGCACACCTTCAACATCTCGACCGCGTCGATGTTCGTGACGGCCGCGGCAGGCGCGAAGGTCGCGAAGCACGGCAACCGCGGCGTGTCGAGCAAGTCCGGCAGCGCCGACGTGCTCGAGGCGCTCGGCGTGAACATCGACCTGCAGCCGGATCAGGTTGCCGCGTCGATCGCCGAAACCGGCATGGGCTTCATGTTCGCGCCGAACCATCATCCGGCGATGAAGAACATCGCGGCCGTGCGCCGCGAGCTCGGCGTGCGGACGATCTTCAACATCCTCGGCCCGCTGACCAATCCGGCCGGCGCACCGAACCAGCTGATGGGCGTATTCCACGCCGACCTCGTCGGCATCCAGGTGCGCGTGATGCAGCGCCTCGGCGCGCAGCACGTGCTGGTCGTGTACGGCAAGGACGGGATGGACGAAGTGTCGCTCGGCGCGGCCACGCTGGTCGGCGAATTGCGCGACGGGCAGGTGCACGAATACGAGATCCATCCGGAGGACTTCGGGCTCCAGATGGTGTCGAACCGCACGCTGAAGGTCGAAAATGCCGACGAATCGCGCGTGATGCTGCTCGGCGCGCTCGACAACCAGCCGGGCGTCGCCCGCGAGATCGTCACGCTGAACGCCGGCACCGCGCTCTACGCGGCCAATGTCGCCGCGTCGATCGCGGACGGCATCCAGCTCGCCCGCGAAGCGATCGCGAGCGGCAAGGCGCGCGCGAAAGTCGACGAACTCGTGCGCTTCACGCAGCAGTTCAAGCGCTGACTCCCCTCACGAATCCAGCAGGAACCCACATGAGCGACATTCTCGACCGAATCATCGCAGTCAAGCGCGACGAAGTCGCGGCGGCCATGCGCAGCACGCCGCTCGAGGCGCTGAAACTCGAAGCATCGGCGCGCGACCTGCGCGACTTCGTCGGCGCGCTGCGCGCGAAGCAGGCCGCCGGCCAGCCCGCGGTGATCGCCGAAGTGAAGAAGGCGAGCCCGTCGAAAGGCGTGCTGCGCGAGCATTTCGTGCCGGCCGACATCGCGCGCTCGTACGCGACGCACGGCGCTGCATGCCTGTCGGTGCTGACCGACGAACAGTTCTTCCAGGGCAGCGTGCGCTACCTCGAGGAAGCGCGCGCGGCCTGCACGCTGCCGGTGCTGCGCAAGGACTTCATCGTCGACGCGTACCAGATCCTCGAGGCGCGCGCGATGGGCGCCGACGCGATCCTGCTGATCGCGGCCGCGCTCGACACGCCGCTGATGCAGGAACTCGAAGCGTATGCGCACTCACTCGGCCTCGCGGTGCTGGTCGAGGTTCACGACCGCAACGAGATGGAACAGGCGCTCACGCTGAAGACGCCGCTCGTCGGCATCAACAACCGCAACCTGCGCACCTTCGAGACGACGATCCAGACCACGCTCGACATGCTCGACATGGTTCCGGCCGACCGCATGGTCGTGACCGAGTCGGGCATCCTGTCGCGCGCGGACGTCGACACGATGCGCGCGGCGAACGTGAACGCGTTCCTCGTCGGCGAAGCGTTCATGCGCGCGGACGAGCCGGGCGCGGCACTCGCGCGGATGTTCTTCTGATGGCGATCGAACGGGAGATCAAGCTCGCGCTGCCGGCCGGTCAGGCCGAGGCCGCGCGGCACTTTTTCGAAACGCTGACCGGCGAAGCCGGCCAGACCATCACGCTCGCGAACGTCTATTACGACACGCCCGAGCTCGCGCTCGCCCGGTCGAAGAGCGCGGTGCGCGTGCGCCGCACGCCGCACGGCTGGCTGCAGACGTTCAAGACGGTCGGCAGCGCCGAGGCCGGCCTGCATCGCCGCCATGAATGGGAGCTGCCCGTCGCCGGCGACGCGCTCGAAATCGACGCGCTCGTCGCCGCCTGCGACGTGCCGGAAGCCTCGACCGCATTGCGCGACGCCGCGCCGGCGCTGCACGCGCTGTTCCGCACGGATTTTTCGCGTACGCTGTGGCGCGTCGCAATCGGCGGCGCGACCGTCGAGGCGGCGGTGGACGTCGGCGAGATCGTCGTTCAGACGCAAAGCGATACGCGCCGCGAACCGATCAGCGAAATCGAACTCGAACTGATCGACGGCCCGGAAGCGGCGCTCGCGACGCTCGCCGCCGAATTGCAGCAGGCGCTGCCGGGCCTCGCCCCCGAAAACATCAGCAAGGCGCAGCGCGGCTACCGGCTGCGCGCGCAATAACCCGCATCACGCATGGCAACCCGCAAGACTCTCCGTACGCCGCAACAGGCGTCGCTGTTCGACGATCCCGCGCCGGAACCGGCGCAGCACGATGTTCCCGCCGCCGCACCCGCGCGTCCGCGCACCGGCAAGAAGGCCGCGGAAGCGGCTCCGGCGCGCGCCGCACAGCCGCAGGCCGGCGCCGCCACCGACGTCCCGCACCTCGCCGCCCAATTCGACGCGCTGCCGGCCGTCTGGCGCGACGTGCTGAAGCCGTTCACCGACAGCGACGCGTACGCGCCGCTGTGTCGCTTCGTCGACGACGAGCGCGCCGCCGGCAAGACGGTCTATCCGACCGACGTGTTCCGCGCGCTGCGCCTGACGAGCCCGGACGACGTGAAGGTCGTGATTCTCGGCCAGGACCCGTACCACGGCGACGACCGCGGCACGCCGCAGGCCCATGGCCTCGCGTTCTCGGTGCCGCCGGCCGTGCGCACGCCGCCGTCGCTGCGCAACATCTTCAAGGAAATCGCAGCGAACTTCGGTCACGACACGCCGCGCCACGGCTGCCTCGACACGTGGGCGCGCCAGGGCGTGCTGCTGCTCAACACCGTGCTGACGGTCGAGCGCGGCGCCGCCGCGAGCCACGCGAAGCGCGGCTGGGAGCAATGCACGGACACGCTGATCCGCGAGCTGGCCGGCCGTCATCGCGGCCTCGTGTTCATGCTGTGGGGCGCACACGCGCAGGCGAAGCGCGCGCTGTTCGATGCGAACGCCCATTGCGTGCTCGAAGCGCCGCATCCGTCGCCGCTGTCCGCGCACCGCGGTTTCCTCGGCTGCCGTCACTTCGCGCTCGCGAACGAGTATCTGGTCGAAGCGGGCCGCGAACCGATCGACTGGCGGCTGCCGGAGATCGCCGAAACGCTCGCCTGACGCACGTCGCCGGCTTGGCGTGGGCGCCGGCCGCAACGCAAAAACGCCGCGCCCTGTCGGGACGCGGCGTTTTCGTCTGACGACGCAGCGCGGCACGGCCGCGCCTCTGCGCACCTGTCCGCATTACACGGCGGCGATCGCCTCGCGCGCACCTGCGAGCGCGGCGCTCTGCGCATCGGGCCCGAGGTTCAGGCCTTCGGCGTGGATGAAGCTCACGTCGGTCAGGCCGATGAAGCCGAGGAAGGTGCGCAGGAACGGCGTCTGGCTGTCGTTCGGCGTACCGAGGTACTTGCCGCCGCGCGCGGTGACCACGTGCACCTTCTTGCCCTTGATCAGGCCTTCCGGACCGTTCTCGGTATAGCGGAACGTGACGCCGGCACGGGCGATCCAGTCGAAATACGTCTTCAGTTGCGACGACACGCCGAAGTTGTACATCGGAGCGGCGATCACGACGATGTCGGCCGCCTGCAGTTCGGCGATCAGTGCATCGCTCTTCGCGACGATCGCATTCTGTTCCGCGCTGCGCTGGTCGGCCGGCGTGAAGAACGCGCCGAGCACCGTTTCGTCGAGGTGCGGCAGCGCGTCGGCCAGCAGGTCGCGCACGACGACCTGGGCGCCGGGGTTCGATTGTTGCAGCTTTGCCGTCAGTTCGCTGGCCAGCAGCGTGGACTGCGCACCTTGCGAGCGCGCCGCGGAATTGATTTGCAGAATGGTCGTCATGTCAGGCTCCAGTTGGATTGCGCTTGGTCAGCGCGAGTGACGCCATTGTGCGTGGCCACATCGTCGCGAAAAAGCGGGGCTCCGGCGACGGATTGTTGCATCAGCAGAACAATCGGCCGCCGGTCGGGCGCAGCCCGCCCGCGCTCAGCCGTTCAGCCAGGCTTCCCGGGCGTTGCGCGCGGCGGCCGGCTTCGCGGCCGCGGTCAGCCGGTAGCGCGTGACGTCCGGGCCGTCGAGCTTCAGCTTCACGGTCCGCAGCTCGTCGCGCCGGAACGCGTGGATCTCGACCTTGTCGCCCGGCCGGTAGCGCGCGAGCAGCGCGTCGAGGTTCGTGCCGGTGATGCGCAGGCCGTCGAGCGCGATCAGCGTGTCGCCGGCCGACAGCCCCGCGCGGTGCGCGCCGCCGCCTTCGTAGACGGCCGCCAGCGTGCAGTCCGCGCCGCCGCGCAGGCGCGCGCCGATGCTCGGCTTCGCGGCCGCGCCGTTCGCGACTTCCGGCACGAGCGTCACGCCGAACGGCGCGAACAGTTCGGCGAGCGGCAGGTCGCGCGTGCCGTGCACGGCGTCGGCGAACAGGCGGCCGAGCGCGACGCCGGTGGCTTCCTCGATCAGCGCGTCGACTTCGTCCTCGCCGACGCCCGCCTGCTTGCCGCGATAGAAGTCGCGCCCGTAGCGCTGCCACAGCAGGCGCATCACGTCGTCGAGCGACTTGCGGTTGCGCGTTTGCGCGCGAATCGCCAGATCGAACGCGAGCGCGACGAGCGAACCCTTCGTGTAGTAGCTGACGATCGCGTTGGTCGCGTTCTCGTCCTGCCGGTAATACTTGATCCACGCGTCGAACGAGCTGTCGGCGACGCTCTGCTTCAGGCGGCCCGTGCCGCGCAGCACGCCGCCGATGGTGCGGCCGAGCGCGGCGAAGTATTCGTCCTGCGACATCAGCCCGCTGCGCACCAGCATCAGGTCGTCGTAATACGACGTGAAGCCCTCGAACAGCCACAGCAGCGACGTGTAGTTCTCGCGCCCGAGGTCGTACGGCACGAACGCGGCCGGCTTGATGCGCTTCACGTTCCACGTGTGGAAGTATTCGTGGCTGCACAGGCCGAGGTAGGTACGATAGCCTTCGGTCGTTTCCGGCCGTCCCTTCACCGGCAGGTCGGTGCGGTTGCAGATCAGCGCGGTCGACGCACGGTGCTCGAGGCCGCCGTAGCCGTCGCTGACCGCGAGCGTCATGAACACGTAGCGGTCCATCGGCGCCTTCTTCGACTTCGGCTCGAACAGCGCGATCTGCGCTTCGCACACGCGCTTGAGGTCGGTACGCAGGCGCTCCATGTCGAGCTGCGTCACGCGCCCGGCGATCACGATGTCGTGCGGCACGCCGTGCGCTTCGAAGCTCGCCAGCGCGAATTCGCCGATCGTGACCGGATGGTCGGCCAGTTCGTCATAGTTCGCCGCGCGATAGGCGCCGAACCCGTACCGCCGCGTGCCGCGCGCCTCGGGCAGCGACGTGCCGACGCGCCACGTGCGGAACGCCGGGCCGGCCGGCTTCGCGATGTCGACCTCGCACGGTGCGTCCTCGCGGCCGGCAACGCTCAGAAACACCGCGGTGGCGTTGAAGAAGCCGCCCGCTTCGTCGAGATACGCGGAGCGCACCGACAGGTCCCACGCATAGACGTCGTAGCGCAGCGTCAGCGCGCCGCTCACCGGCGCGGCCTGCCACGTGTTCTTGTCGGTCTTGGCGATCCGCACCTTGCGGCCGGCGTCGTTGAACGCGGCGAGCGTGACGATGTTGCGCGCGAACTCGCGCACGAGATAGCTGCCCGGAATCCAGACCGGCAGCGCGAAGCGCTGGCCTGCGGGATCGGGGTCGGCGACCGTCACCGAGACTTCGAACAGGTGCGCGGCAAGATCTTTCGGGGCAATCGAATAGCGGATCGGCTGGGTCATCGTGGCAATCGGTCGGAAATCGGTCGGAGATCGAACGGGATAAGGCGGCGAAAACGACGAGAGGCGCCGGCGGGTGTCGCGGGCGCCCCTCGCTGGCCGGGCGTTGCGGCCCGGCGTGTCGGTCGGTTACTTGCTCGACGCGAGCGCCTGGTTCAACTGCTCGGCCGAAACGGCGCCCGGCAGGCGGCGACCGTCCGGCAGGAAGATCGTCGGCGTGCCGGTGACGTTCATCCCGTGGCCGAGCGCGAGGTTCTTGTCGAGCGCGGTGGTGTCGCAGGTGCCGGCGCCGGACGGCGCGCGATGGTCGATCATCCAGCTTTCCCACGTCTTCGCGCGATCGCTCGCGCACCAGATCGCCTTCGACTTCGCGGTCGAATCCGGCGACAGCACCGGGTACAGGAACGTGTAGACGGTCACGTTGTCGATCGACTGCAGCGTCGTCTCGAGCCGCTTGCAGTACGGGCAGTTGGGGTCGGAGAACACCGCGATCTTGCGTGCGCCGTTGCCCTTCACGACCTTGATCGCGTTCGCGAACGGCAGGCTCGCGAAATCGATCCGGTTCAGATCGGACAGGCGTGCGTCGGTCAGGTTCTTGTGCGTCTTGGTGTCGACGAGATCGCCGAGCAGCACGTAGTCGCCCGCTGCGTCGCTATAGATGATCTGCGAGCCGAGGTTCACCTCGTAGAGGCCCGCGACCGGCGATTTCGACACGCTCTTGATCGGCGCGTCGCTGCCGAGACGCGCCTGCAGCGTGGCTTTCAGCTTGTCGGTGGTTTGGTCGGCCTGCGCGGTACAGCCAAGCGTCGCCATCGTGACGGCGAGCGCCAGCGAGGCGATGCGGATCGTTCTTTTCATCGGGTTGGTCCTTCAGCTCAATCGAAGTGCACGTCACAGTGTACGCCGTAACGGGCACCTGTCCGACAGGACCGCCATGCGAGGGTTCGATCAGCCGAGCGCGGCCGACACCAGCCAGCGCTTCACGAGCGGCTGCGCGCCGACGAACGCCATGCCCGCGTTGCGCACCGCCTTCGCGAGCGGGCCGGGCACCGAGAACAGCCGCTGCAGCCCGTCGGTCGCGACCATCAGCGCGCGGATGTCCTCGCGGCGCGCGCGCTCGTAGCGGCGCAGCAGCACCGTATCGCCGAGGTTGCGGAAGCTCTCCTTGCTCGCGATCGCATCGGCGAGCGACGCGACGTCGCGCAGCCCGAGGTTCATCCCCTGCCCCGCGAGCGGATGGATCAGATGCGCGGCGTCGCCGACGAGCGCGACGCGCGGCGCGATCAGCTTGTCGACCGTCTGCAGCGCGAGCGGGAAACCGGCCGCCGGCGTCACACATTCGAGCGTGCCGACCTGACCGTGCGACACGCGTTCGACTTCGGCGGCGAGCTGCGCGGGATCGAGCGCGAGCAGCTGATCGGCGTGCGCGGTCTGCGCGGACCACACGAGCGACACGTGGCCGTCGGGCAGCGGCAACAACGCGATGATCTCGCCTTCGTGGAACCACTGGTACGCGGTCTCGCGGTGCGGCAGCGACGCCTTGAAGTTCGCGACGACGCCCGTCTGCCGGTAATCGCGGCGCTCGACCTTGGCGCCCATCTGGGAGCGCACCCACGAATGGGCGCCGTCCGCGCCGACCACGAGGTCCGCCTCGACCACGTGCCCGGACGACAGCGTCAGGACGGCCGCATCGTCGCGCACGTCGAAGCCCTGCGCGCGCGCGTCGAACCACGTGAGATTCGGCTGGAACCGCAGCGCGGCGTCGAGCGACGTCTCGATCAGCGACGATTCGACGATCCATGCGAGCTGCGGCACCGACGCCTGGTACGCGGAGAAATGCAGCTCCGCGTGGGCATCGCCGTACACGCGCATGTCGTACACCGGCGCGAGCCGCCCGTGGTCGAGCGCCTGCCAGACCCGCAGCCGTTCGAGCAACGCCTGCGAACTGGAGGACAGCGCGTAGATGCGCGTATCGAACGCGAGATCGGCGGGGCGCGGGGTCGCCGGCTGGGCGAGCAACGCGGTCTTGTAGCCGGACTGGGTCAGCGCGAGCGCGGCCGTCTTGCCGACGAGCCCGCCGCCGACCACGGCGACGTCGAAGGTGTGGTGGGCAGTCATGGCGCGCATTATAGCCGCGGGGCCGAGCCCTTACGCGGCCGGACTTTGCGGGAAATCAGCAGAATCGCCCGTGGCTGCGCCAATGCGGCGGCCGGTCGCGTCGGGGCGTTCCGGCCAAGGCCGGAAACCGGGGCGTCGGCACGGTACAATAGCGCCTTTGAACGTCGGCCCGCCGCGCCTCGCGCGCCGGCCGTCCCTATTTTCCCGCGCCGCCGCGCTCCGTCCGGCCGCGCCGCCCCACCCGTCCGAAGGATTCCATGAGCCTCAAATGCGGCATCGTCGGCTTGCCCAACGTCGGCAAGTCCACACTGTTCAATGCGTTGACGAAGGCCGGCATCGCCGCCGAGAACTACCCGTTCTGCACGATCGAGCCGAACGTCGGCATCGTCGAAGTCCCCGACACGCGCCTGAAGGCGCTGGCCGAAATCGTGAAGCCCGAGCGCGTCCTGCCGGCCGTCGTCGAATTCGTCGACATCGCGGGCCTCGTCGCCGGCGCGAGCAAGGGCGAAGGCCTCGGCAACCAGTTCCTCGCGAACATCCGCGAAACCGACGCGATCACGCACGTCGTGCGCTGCTTCGAAGACGACAACGTGATCCACGTCGCCGGCAAGGTCAGCCCGATCGACGACATCGAAGTGATCAACACCGAGCTCGCGCTCGCCGATCTCGGCACCGTCGAGAAGGCGCTCACGCGCTACTCGAAGGCCGCGAAGTCGGGCAACGACAAGGAAGCGGTGAAGCTCGCGGCGGTGCTCGAGAAAGTGCGCGCGCAGCTCGACCAGGGCAAGGCCGTGCGCAGCCTCGACCTGTCGGACGACGAGCAGGCGCTGCTCAAGCCGTTCTGCCTGATCACGGCGAAGCCCGCGATGTACGTCGCGAACGTCAAGGACGACGGCTTCGACAACAACCCGCACCTCGAAGCGGTGCGCAAGTACGCGGAAAGCGAGAACTCGCCGGTGGTCGCCGTGTGCGCCGCGATCGAGGCGGAAATCGCCGATCTCGACGACGCCGACAAGGAAGCGTTCCTCGCGGACATGGGCATGGAAGAGCCGGGCCTCGACCGCGTGATCCGCGCGGGCTTCAAGCTGCTGGGCCTGCAGACCTACTTCACCGCGGGCGTGAAGGAAGTGCGCGCGTGGACGATCCATATCGGCGACACGGCGCCGCAGGCGGCCGGCGTGATCCACACCGACTTCGAGCGCGGCTTCATCCGCGCGCAGACGATCTCGTTCGACGACTTCGTCGCGTACAAGGGCGAACAGGGTGCGAAGGAAGCCGGCAAGATGCGCGCGGAAGGCAAGGAATACGTCGTGCACGACGGCGATGTGATGAACTTCCTGTTCAACGTCTGATACCTGACCGCCGATGCCGGGCGAGCGCCCCGGCATCGCACCACGCGAACCGTCGCGAAAAGCAAATGGGCCGATCGGCAAGTGCCGATCGGCCCATTTTTCATCACGCGGCCTGCCCGCGTGCCGGCGGCGGGCAGCGCGCCCGCCATCCGGTCGTCACGTCGTCAAGTCGCCGAGACTCGCCCGCCGGCCACCGCGCGCGCATCGCGCGCACGCTTGTTCAGCCACGAAGCGAACAGCACCAGCAGCGCCAGCACGGCCGTCGCGCCCACTTCCATCCGGTGCGCCTCGCTCACGAACATCACGGTCAGCGTGCCGCAGATGAACAGGATCACCGCCCACGTGAGCCACGGGAACAGCCACATCCGCAGCGTCAGGTCCGCGCCCGTCGATTCGAGCGTCTTGCGCATCCGCAGCTGCGAGATCGCGATCACGAGATACACGAGCAGTGCGATCGCGCCCGAGGTCGCGAGCAGGAAGCCGAACACCTGCTCCGGCATCAGATAGTTCGCGATCACCGTCAGGAAGCCGAACGCGGTCGACGCCAGCACGGCCGCGCGCGGCGTGCCGGTCGAATCGGTGCGGTGCAGGAACGCGGGCGCGTCCTTGCGCTTGGACAGCGAGAACAGCATCCGCGACGCCGTGTACAGCGCCGAGTTCAGGCAGCTCGCGACCGACACCAGCACGATCACGTCGATGATCGCCTTCGCGTTCGGCACGCCGATCAGCTCCATCGCACGCTGATACGAGCCGTGCTTCGGCAGCAGCGGATCGTTCCACGGCACGATGGCGGCGACGACGAGAATCGAGCCGAGGTAGAACAGCGTGATACGCCAGATCACCGAGTTCGTCGCGCGGACGATCTGGCGCTGCGGGTTGTCCGATTCCGCGGCCGCGATCGTCACGATCTCGGTGCCGAGGAACGAGAACATGGTCGTCAGCATCGCAGCCAGCACCGCGCCCGCGCCGTTCGGCATGAAGCCCTGATGCGCGAACAGGTTCGACACGCCCGACACCGCCGGCGCCGGAACGATGCCGAGGATCGCGGCACCGCCGATGCACAGGAACACGACGATCGCGACCACCTTGATCAGCGCGAACCAGAATTCGAATTCGCCGTAGTTCTTGACCGAAAAGAGATTGGTGATCGTCAGCAGCAGCGTGATGCCGAGCGCGAAGATCCAGGTCGCGACGCCGGGGAACCACGCATTGAGAATGGTCGCGGCGGCCGTTGCCTCGATCGGAATCACCAGCACCCAGAACCACCAGTACAGCCAGCCGATCGAGAAGCCGGCCCAATGGCCGATCGCGCGATCGGCATAAGTCGAGAACGAACCGCTGTCCGGATGCGCGACGGCCATCTCGCCGAGCATGCGCATCACCAGCACGACCAGCACGCCCGCGATCGCATACGCGAGGATGGAAGCCGGGCCGGCCTCCGCGATGGCGTGGCCGGAGCCCACGAACAAGCCCGCGCCGATGACGCCGGCAATCGACATCATCGTCACGTGCCGCTGTTTCAGACCCGTGCCGAGGCCTGTGTTGCTTCCACTCATATGTCTCTCTCCAAAAAACGGTGCCGGTACGACCGGTTGTGGCATGAAGGCGGCGAGGGAGTTGTCGTTGTTGTATCCGCTGCCCGCCGCGCATGCGTCGCATGCGGACCAGGAGCCGGATCGGCCGGTCTGGTCGGTGCGCGACGCAGTCTGCGAAGCTGCGGGTGCGATGCGGCGCTCAGCGCGCCGGCGCATCGCGTGCGCCCGTTCCGTCGGCCGTCGGTCGGCCGCCTTCGAAGCGAAGGAGTGTAAGCATCAAACGGTTCTGAACTAAGAACCAATTGAAGAATTTCGATGGAACCACTGGTTGCATCGATGGTCGTCGATGCAACGCCTGGTGTCGGTTCGGCGGCCGGGCGGCCGGGCGAGCGGCGCGAGCGCGCTATCGGGCGCTCGCCATGGGGCCGTCACCATATCGTGCGGCAGACGGGCGACGCGAGCGTTGCCGCGTGCCGGTTCGCGGCAGCGGCGACGGCCTTCGCGTAGCATCGCGGCGTCGGCGCGCGGTCCGCGGCAATGCTTCGCGCCCCGCCCGCTCGACCTGCGAGCCGCCATCGACCACATCATCCGGAGACCCACCATGCCCGCCACGCTGCGCCGCGCCACCCGCATCGCGACCGTCGCGGCCGCGCTGTTCGTCGCGTGCACCGCGCTGCCGCCCGCCGCACACGCGTATCGCGCGTCGCCCGGTTACGGCAGCGAAGCGGATCTCGACCGGCACGACACGTACCGCAATCGCGACGGCGACACCGTGCACGCGCCCGCGCATTCGAGATCGGGCCGCGTACCCGACGGCGCGAGCGCACGTTGCCGCGACGGCACGTACAGCTTCAGCCGCCATCGGCGCGGCACGTGTTCGGGGCACGGCGGCGTCGCCGCATGGTTGTGAAGGCGGGTCGGCCGAATGGCCGGCGCCGCGCCAGCGGCAGGCGGCGGCGAAGTACAATACGCGCTCGCGCCGCCGCCACGCGGCGCCACGGCCGCGCCGCGCGCCGCGCGCTCCGTACCGACTCATCCGACGCCACGCTCGCCCATGCGCCGCGCGGCAGTCTCAACCCTCTGACTTTCACACCCAAATGGCCCAATACGTTTTCACGATGAACCGGGTCGGCAAGATCGTGCCGCCCAAGCGCCAGATCCTGAAGGACATCTCGCTGTCGTTCTTTCCGGGCGCGAAGATCGGCGTGCTCGGCCTGAACGGCTCGGGCAAGTCGACGCTGATCCGCATCATGGCGGGCGTCGACAAGGACATCGAAGGCGAAGCGACGCCGATGCCGAACCTGAACATCGGCTATCTGCCGCAGGAACCGCAGCTCGACCCGACGAAGACGGTGCGCGAGGCGGTCGAGGACGGCCTCGGCGACCTGTTCCAGGCGAACAAGAAGCTCG
Source organism: Burkholderia sp. WP42 (assembly GCF_000745665.1). Classification (NCBI taxonomy): domain Bacteria; kingdom Pseudomonadati; phylum Pseudomonadota; class Betaproteobacteria; order Burkholderiales; family Burkholderiaceae; genus Burkholderia; species Burkholderia sp. WP42. The sequence continues at coordinate 25,550 of NZ_JQJT01000022.1, forward strand.
AGGAAATCTACGCCGCGTATGCGGAACCCGACGCCGACTTCGACGCGCTCGCGGCCGAGCAGGCGAAATACGAAGCGATCCTCGCGTCGAGCGACGGCGGCAGCCCCGAGCAGCAGCTCGAAGTGGCCGCCGACGCGCTGCGCCTGCCGCCGTGGGACGCGAAGATCGAACACCTGTCGGGCGGCGAAAAGCGCCGCGTCGCGCTGTGCAAGCTGCTGCTCGAAAAGCCCGACATGCTGCTGCTCGACGAGCCGACCAACCACCTCGACGCCGAGTCGGTCGACTGGCTCGAGCAGTTCCTGGTGCGCTTCCCCGGCACCGTCGTCGCCGTCACGCACGATCGCTACTTCCTCGACAACGCGGCCGAGTGGATTCTCGAACTCGACCGCGGCCACGGCATTCCGTGGAAGGGCAACTACAGCAGCTGGCTCGACCAGAAGGAAGAGCGCCTGAAGCAGGAAGAAGCGTCGGAATCGGCGCGCCAAAAGGCGATCAAGAAGGAACTGGAGTGGGTGCGCCAGAACCCGAAGGGCCGTCAGGCGAAGTCGAAGGCGCGGATCGCGCGCTTCGAGGAACTGAACAGCCAGGAATACCAGAAGCGCAACGAAACGCAGGAAATCTTCATTCCGGTCGGCGATCGCCTCGGCAATGAAGTGATCGAGTTCAAGAACGTCAGCAAGTCGTTCGGCGATCGCCTGCTGATCGACAACCTGAGCCTGAAGATCCCGGCCGGCGCGATCGTCGGCATCATCGGCCCGAACGGCGCCGGCAAGTCGACGCTGTTCAAGATGCTGACCGGCAAGGAGCAGCCGGATTCCGGCGAAGTCGTGCTCGGGCCGACGGTGAAGCTCGCGTACGTCGACCAGAGCCGCGATGCGCTCGACGGCTCGAAGACGGTGTTCGAGGAAATCTCCGGCGGCGCCGACGTGCTGACGGTCGGCAAGTACGAAACGCCGTCGCGCGCGTACATCGGCCGCTTCAACTTCAAGGGCGGCGACCAGCAGAAGATCGTCGGCAACCTGTCGGGCGGCGAGCGCGGCCGCCTGCACCTCGCGAAGACGCTGATCTCCGGCGGCAACGTGCTGCTGCTCGACGAACCGTCGAACGACCTCGACGTCGAAACGCTGCGCGCGCTGGAAGACGCGCTGCTGGAGTTCGCGGGCTCGGTGCTGGTGATCTCGCACGATCGCTGGTTCCTCGACCGGATCGCGACGCACATCCTCGCCTTCGAAGGCGATTCGCAGGTCACGTTCTTCGACGGCAACTACCAGGAGTACGAAGCCGACAAGCGTGCGCGCCTCGGCGAGGAAGCGGCGAAGCCGAAGCGTCTGCGCTACAAGCCGATCAGCCGCTGATCGGCACGGGGCGGCGTCCGGCGCGGTGCGCGGCAACGCGGGGCCGCACGCCCGCGCCGCCGCTTCGGGATCGCCAAAACGAAAGCGGGCCACTGGCCCGCTTTTCTATTGGCTCAACGCCCGACGCTCGCCTACGTGAGCGCGCCCAGCTCGCGCAGGCGCGCCTCGGTCGCCGCCGCGCTCGTGTGATGGATGCCGTGCCAGCCGAGCGCGGTCGCGGCCGCCGCGTTGTTCGCGTTGTCGTCGATGAACACGAGTTCATGCGGCGCGACACCCGGCAGATGCGGTTCGATCCGCGCGTGCATTGCGCGGTAGATCGCCGGATCGGGCTTCACGAGCTTCACGTGGCCCGACACGACGATGTCCTTGAAGCGTCGCAGCACCGGGAAGTTGTCCCACGCATACGGAAACGTCTGCGCCGACCAATTGGTCAGCCCGAACAGCGGCATGCGCTGCGCATCGAGCCGCTCGACCAGCGCCGCGCCTTCTTCGAGCACGCCGCCGATCATCTCGTGCCAGCGTGCGTAGAACGCCCGAATCAGCGCCTCGTGTTCCGGAAACTTCGCGACGAGTTCGTCGGTTCCTTCGTCGATCGTCTGCCCGCCGTCCTGGCGGACCACCCAGTCCATCGCGCACACGTGCGTGAGGAACCAGCGGCGCTGCGCTTCGTCGGGAATCAGTTGCCGGTACAGATACTCGGGGCTCCAGTCGATCAGCACGCCGCCGAAATCGAATACCACCGCCTTGATCGTCATGCGAACTCCGTTGCGAGCACGTCCGCGAGCGGACGCGGCGTCACCGCGTTGCCCGACAGCGTGCTGTTTTCCCACACGAACTGATGGTGCGCGACGATCTGCGCGGCCGACAGATGCGTGCGCTCGTTGGTCGTATGCAGATCCGACACGACGCTCGTCCGGTAGCCGAGCAGCGCCGCGCGGCGCGCGGCCGCATCGACGCAGAACTCGGTCGCATAGCCGCAGATCAGCACCGACCGGATGCCGTGGCCGTCGAGCTGCGCGGCGAGCGGCGTGTCGTGGAACGCATCGCTCATCTGCTTGCGGATGCGCCAGTCGGCGGGGCCGACGCTCAGCGCGTCGTGCAGTTCCCAGCCGGGTGTGCCGGGCACGATGTCGTCGTCCGCGTCGCCGTCGTGCTGCACGAAGCACACGGGCGCATTCGCCGCGCGCGCGGCCGCGGTCAGGCGGTTGATGCCCGCCACGACGTCGTCGAGCCGGTACACGGGCCGCGCCCGCTGCAGCAGCCCGCGCTGCATGTCGATCACGATTACTGCGGTGTCTGCCATCGCGTGCCCTCGGTGATGGTCCGGCCGCCGTGCGGCCGGTATGCGGCGTTTGCTTTGCCGTGCGTCGGGCCGGGTCAGATCGGTTGCGTGCGCACGTCGAGCCAGGCCTTCGCATCGCCGCTCACGTGCCGGCCGACCCGCTCGCGCACGCTCGCGTGATACGCGTTCAGCCAGGCGCGCTCTTCTTCGTGCAGCATCTCGATCAGCACGCAGCGCGTGTCGATCGGGCACAGCGTGAGCGTCTCGAACGCGAGGAAGTCGCCGAATTCGGTCTGCCCGGCCGCGCGATTCACGACCAGGTTCTCGATCCGGATCCCCCATTTGCCGGGCCGGTACACGCCCGGCTCGATCGACGTGATCATCCCCTCTTCCATCGCCGTGTGCGGCTCGGCCGGCGCGTAGTGCGAAATGACCTGCGGCCCTTCGTGCACGTTCAGGAAATAGCCGACGCCGTGACCGGTGCCGTGGCCGTAGTCGAGCCCGGCCGCCCACATCGGCGCGCGCGCGATCGCATCGAGCATCGGCGAGCGAATGCCGCGCGGGAAGCGCGCGCGCGACAGCGCCATCATCGACTTCAGCACGATCGTGAAATCGCGCCGCTGCAGATCGCCGACCGTGCCGACCGGCACGACGCGCGTGATGTCGGTCGTGCCGCCCGTGTACTGGCCGCCGGAGTCGATCAGCAGCAGGCCGTCTCCGGCGATCGTCGCATGCGACGCGGGCGTCGCGTGGTAATGCGGCATCGCGCCGTTCGCGTTGAAGCCGGCGATCGTCGCGAAGCTCGGCGACACGTAGCCGGGACGCCGGGCGCGCGCGGCCGTCAGCTGCTCCTCGATCGTCAGCTCGGTGATCGGCTCGCGGTTCACCGCCTGCTCGAACCACGCGAAGAATTCGGCGAGTGCGGCGCCGTCGTGCTCCATCGTCACGCGCACGTGCTCGATCTCGGCGGACGTCTTGCGCGACTTCGCGAACGTCGACGGGTTCACGGCCTCGATCAGCTTCACGCCGGCCGGCACGGCCTCGAGCGTGCCGAACGTGACGCGGCGCGGGTCGATCAGCAGGCTCGCGCCGTCGGGCAGCGCACCGAGCGCCGCGCGCGCGGCGTCGTACGCGCGGACCTCGACGCCGTCCTGCGCGAGCGATGCGGCCAGCGCCGGCGGCACCTTGCCGTCGGCGACGAACAACGTCGCGCGCTCGGCGCCGATCAGCGCGTGCGCGACGAACACCGGGTTGAAGTTGACGTCGGCGCCGCGCAGGTTGAACAGCCACGCGAGATCGTCGAGCGTCGACACGAAGTGCCACTGCGCGCCCTGCGCGTGCATCGCGCGGCGCACTTCGGCGAGCTTGCTGGCGCGCGTCGTGTCGGCCTGCGGCGCCGTGTGCTCGAACACCGCGGCGCCCGGCAAGCCAGGGCGCTCGGGCCAGATCGCGTCGAGCAGGTCGAGATCGGTGCGCAGCGCGATGCCGCGTGCGTCGAGCGCGGCCGTCAGCGCGCGGGCGGCCGCGATGCCGAGCACCGCGCCGTCGACGCCGACCGTCGCGCCGGCCGGCACGTTCTGCGCGAGCCAGTCGACGTGCGGCGCGCTCTGCTGGCCGCTCGTCATCTTCATCAGCTGAACGCCCGTGCCGGCAAGCTCGGCCTCTGCCTGCACCCAGTAACGGCTGTCGACCCAGAGCCCGGCGAAATCGGCGGTCACGACCAGCGTGCCGACCGAGCCGGTGAACCCGGACAGCCAGCGGCGCGCCTGCCAGCGCTCGGGCAGGTACTCGGACAGGTGCGGATCGGCGGACGGCACCAGATAGGCGGCCAGGTCCTCGCGGACCATCGCACCGCGCAGCAGCGCGAGGCGGGCCGGCACCGACGAGACTTCGGGGAGACGGGCATTCATGATTTCACCTGAGAGCTTTCAGCGACGGGCCGACACGGCGACCGTCACGGCTACGGCGAGGAACGCGACACCGGTGCAGACCGGCCATTCGAGCGTTTCGCCATCGTAAAACAGTCCGGAGAGGTTACCGGCCATGCGCGCGGCGGCGGCGGCCACGATGCCGACCAGCACCGCGATCCACCATGCCGGCCGGCCTGCGCGCCGCAGCGGGTGCAGCCACCGGCCGAACAGCCCGACGGCCGCTCCGAGAACAATGATTCCAAACCAGTTCATTCGACGCCTTCTATAAATTCAGATTCGTCCCATAGGCGTGAACGTTGCCAGCGGCTAGCATCGACTCATCCATCCATCGAAACCCCCGACCAGCCGGGCGCCGCGAACATTCGAGTGTAGGGGCCGACCTGACGTTATGGCAAGCGCGCACCGGCAGCCGTATTGAAGAAATCCTCATGCGAATTGCCCTGATCGATCCGGAGGCGCGCCATGCTGCGCTCCTGAACCGCCTGCTGTTCGCCGGCGGTCACCTCTGCCACGCGTTCGAGTCGAGCGCGGACTTCTTCGAGTGGCTCGCCACCGACACCTGCGACATGCTGATCACCGGCAACTGGGCCGGCGATCACCCGGCCGAGGAAGTCATCCCGCGGGCGCAGTCGATCCTGCCCGGGCTGCCGGCCATCGCCGTGATGCAGCGCGCGCGGGAAAGCGAAGTGGTGTCGTGCCTGCACGCGGGCGCGGACGACTGCGTCGTGCGCCCCGTGAGCGGCCCCGAGTTGCTGGCGCGCGTCAATGCGTTGAGCCGGCGCGCGGGCGTGCGGCGGCCGCCGAATCGCGCACGCGAAACGTTCGGCGAATACGCGTTCGACGTGATCCACAGCGTCGTGCGCTTCGGCGATTCGGTCGTCGCGCTCACGCCGAAGGAATTTCGCTTCGCCGAGTTGCTGTTCGCGAACCTGTCCCGGCCGGTGTCGCGCGCCCACATCCTCGAAACGGTGTGGGCGCGTCACCGCGACATGAAGTCGCGCACGCTCGACACCCACGCGTCACGGCTGCGCTGCAAGCTGCAGCTGCTTCCCGAACGCGGCTACCGGCTCCTGCCTCTGTACGGCTACGGCTATCAGCTCAACCGCGTGCCGGTCGAGGCCCCCGCCTGCGCGCCGCCCGGCTGACGTACCCGCCACGCGCTGAGTGAGGAAATCGCCGAGACGCTATAATATGGGGCTAAACGATAGCCCCTGATATGCAACTCCTCACGATCGGAATCAATCACCACACTGCGCCTGTCGCCTTGCGCGAACGCGTGGCGTTTCCGCTCGAGCAGATCAAACCGGCTCTCGTCACGTTCAAGAACGTGTTCCTCGGCCCCCAGGCGCCGAACACGCCCGAAGCGGCGATCCTCTCCACCTGCAACCGCACCGAGCTCTATTGCGCGACGCATGATCGCGCCGCGCGCGACGGGGCGATTCGCTGGCTGTCGGAGTACCACCGGATTCCGGTCGACGAACTCGCGCCGCACGTCTATGCGCTGCCGCAATCGGAAGCGGTCCGGCACGCATTCCGCGTCGCGTCCGGCCTCGATTCGATGGTGCTCGGCGAAACCCAGATTCTGGGCCAGATGAAGGACGCCGTGCGCACCGCGACCGAAGCCGGCGCGCTCGGCACCTATCTGAACCAGCTGTTCCAGCGCACGTTCGCGGTCGCCAAGGAAGTACGCGGCACGACCGAGATCGGCACGCAGTCGGTGTCGATGGCCGCCGCCGCGGTGCGCCTCGCGCAACGCATCTTCGAAAAGGTGGCGGATCAGCGCGTGCTGTTCATCGGCGCGGGCGAGATGATCGAGCTATGCGCGACGCATTTCGCCGCGCAAGGCCCGCGCGAGCTCGTCGTCGCGAACCGCACCGCGGAGCGCGGCCAACGGCTCGCCGAACGCTTCGGCGGCCGCGCGATGCCGCTGTCGGACCTGCCGACGCGCATGCACGAGTTCGACATCATCGTGTCGTGCACCGCGTCGACGCTGCCGATCATCGGCCTCGGTGCCGTCGAGCGCGCGGTGAAGGCACGCCGCCACCGGCCCATCTTCATGGTCGACCTCGCGGTGCCGCGCGACATCGAGCCCGAAGTCGGCAAGCTGAAGGACGTGTTCCTCTACACGGTCGACGATCTCGGCGCGATCGTGCGCGAAGGCAACGCGTCGCGCCAGGCCGCGGTCGCCCAGGCCGAGGCGATCATCGAGACGCGCGTGCAGAATTTCATGCAATGGCTCGACACGCGCAGTGTCGTGCCGGTGATTCGTCACATGCATACGCAGGCCGACGCACTGCGCCGCGCCGAAGTCGAGAAGGCACAAAAGCTGCTCGCACGCGGCGACGATCCGGCCGCCGTTCTCGAAGCGCTGTCGCAGGCGCTCACCAACAAGCTGATCCACGGCCCGACGAGCGCGCTGAACCGCGTGAGCGGCGCCGATCGCGATTCGCTGATCGACCTGATGCGCGGCTTCTACCAGCACGCGCCGCGCTCGAACGACCAGTCCGGCCACTAGCGACGGTCGGCGCGACGCCGCCGGCGGCGCGCCGGCCTATCCTTTTCGAATACCCTTGCCCGGGAGCGCCGCTCCACACCATGAAGACGAGCATGCAACGCAAGCTCGACCAGCTGTCTGTCCGGCTGGCCGAACTCAATGATCTGCTGAGCCGCGAAAACGTCACGGCCGATCTCGACCAGTACCGCAAACTGACGCGCGAACACGCGGAGCTCGGGCCGGTCGTCGAGCAGTACGCGCTGTGGCGCCAGTCGCGCAACGACGAAGCGGCCGCGCAGGAATTGCTCGCGGACGCGTCGATGCGCGACTTCGCCGAAGAGGAGATTCGCAGCGCACGCGAGCGCATGACCCGCCTCGAAGGCGAATTGCAGAAGATGCTGCTGCCGAAGGACCCGAACGACGATCGCAACATCTTCCTCGAAATCCGCGCCGGCACCGGCGGCGACGAATCGGCGCTGTTTGCGGGCGACCTGCTGCGCATGTATCTGCGCTACGCGGAACGCCAGCGCTGGCAGGTCGAGATGATGTCGGAGAGCCCGTCGGACCTCGGCGGCTACAAGGAAGTGATCGTGCGGATCGCCGGCCAGGGTGCGTATTCGCGGCTGAAGTTCGAGTCGGGCGGCCATCGCGTGCAGCGCGTGCCGGCCACCGAGACGCAGGGGCGCATCCACACGTCCGCGTGCACGGTGGCGGTGATGCCGGAAGCCGACGAGATCGGCGAGGTCGAAATCAATCCGGCCGACCTGCGGATCGACACGTTCCGCGCGTCGGGCGCGGGCGGCCAGCACATCAACAAGACCGACTCGGCGGTGCGCGTCACGCACATTCCGACCGGGATCGTCGTCGAGTGCCAGGACGACCGTTCGCAGCACAAGAACAAGGATCGCGCGCTGAAGGTGCTCGCCGCGCGCATCAAGGACAAGCAGTATCACGAGCAGCACGCGAAGGAAGCCGCGACGCGCAAGAGCCTGATCGGCTCCGGCGACCGCTCTGAGCGCATCCGCACCTACAACTTCCCGCAGGGCCGGATGACCGACCACCGGATCAACCTGACGCTGTACCGGCTCGAGGCGCTGATGGACGGCGACCTCGACGAACTGATCGGCGCGCTCGTCAGCGAGCATCAGGCCGAACTGCTCGCGTCGCTCGGCGACGCCGACTGAGGCCGCGATGCCCGAGCTCACCGCCGACGATCTGTTGCGCGCGTCGCCGCTCGACGCGGTCGATGCACGCGTGCTGCTGTCGCACGCGCTCGGCTGGACCCGCACGCAGCTGATCACGCGCGGCGATGCGCCGCTCGAGCCGGCGGCGATCGCACGCTACCGCGCGCTCGAGGCACGCCGCGTGGCCGGTGAGCCGGTCGCGCAGCTCGTCGGGATGCGCGAGTTCTTCGGCCGGCCGTTCGACGTGACGCCCGACGTGCTGATCCCGCGCCCCGAAACCGAGCTGCTGGTCGAAGCCGCGCTCGACGCGATCGACGGCCGGCCGCATCCGGCCGTGCTCGATCTCGGCACCGGCAGCGGCGCGATCGCCGTGTCGATCGCGGCCGAGCGGCCCGACGCCCGCGTATGGGCGCTCGATCGCTCGCCGGCCGCGCTCGAAGTCGCGCAGCGCAACGCCGCCAAGCTGCTCGACGCGCGGCGCCCCGGCGGCCCGCTGCACTGGCTGCAGAGCGACTGGTACGCCGCGCTCGACCCGGCGCTCGCGTTCGATGCGATCGTCAGCAACCCGCCGTACATCGCGCAGCACGATCCGCACCTCGAGCAGGGCGATCTGCGCTTCGAGCCGCGCGGCGCGCTCACCGACGATGCCGACGGCCTGAGCGCGATCCGCACGATCGTCGCGGGCGCCGGCGCGCATCTGAAACCGGGCGGCACGCTGTGGATCGAGCACGGCTACGACCAGGCCGAAGCCGTGCGCGCGCTGCTCGCGTCGCACGGCTTCGTCGCGGTCGAATCGCTCGCCGATCTGGCCGCGATCGAGCGTACGACCGGCGGCCGCCTGCCCGGCTGACGCCCGGCCCGCGCGGATGAAATCCGCTATCATTTCGATCTAACGCCCCGCAAACGCAAGGTCAGTCATGGACACCCAACAACGTATCAAGCAAATCGTCGACGAAAACCAGGTCGTGCTCTTCATGAAGGGCAACGCGCAATTCCCGATGTGCGGCTTCTCGGGCCGCGCAGTGCAGGTGCTGAAGGCCTGCGGCGTCGATCAGTTCAAGACGGTCAACGTCCTCGAGGACGACGAAATCCGCCAGGGCATCAAGGAATTCTCGAACTGGCCCACCATCCCGCAGCTGTACGTGAAGGGCGAATTCATCGGCGGCTCGGACATCATGATGGAGATGTACCAGTCGGGCGAACTGCAGCAACTGTTCGCCGCCGCGTAAAGCCCGTCCCGCATGGCATCTTCCAGCGCGCCGCCACGCCGGCTGATCGTCGCGATCACCGGCGCCACCGGCGCGGTCTACGGCCTGCGGCTGCTCGACATGCTGCGCGCAGCCGGCGGCGTCGAGACCCACCTGCTGGTGTCGAACGCCGGCTGGCTCAACGTCCAGCATGAACTGAAGCTGTCGAAGGCCGACGTCGAAAGCCGCGCGGACGTCGTGCATTCGGTGCGCGACGTCGGCGCGACGATCGCGTCCGGCTCGTTCGCCACCGACGGCATGGTGATCGCACCGTGCTCGATGAAGACGCTCGCAAGCGTCGCACATGGTCTGTCGGACAACCTGATCACGCGCGCGGCCGACGTCACGCTGAAGGAACGTCGCCGTCTCGTGCTGATGGTGCGCGAAACGCCGTTCAACCTCGCCCATCTCCGCAACATGACCGCCGTGACCGAAATGGGCGGCATCGTGTTCCCGCCGCTGCCCGCGTTCTACGCAATGCCGAAGACGATCGAGGAACTCGTCGATCAGACCGTCACGCGTGTGCTCGACCTGTTCGCGCTCAGCGCGCCGATGACGACGCCGTGGGCCGGCATCCGGGCCGCGCAATGAGCCGCACGACGCGCCGTACATCGGCGTCGTTCTCCGCGTAACGCCACGCGATCTGCCCGCTAATCAGTCGAGGTGGGCGGCTTGCGATCGCGCCGACACCGCCGCGCCAGGCTTCGCGCCGATTATCAACTCCAGCGATTCAATCAAATTCCGCCCCACCCGTTTATTGACGCGTGGTACACGCCTATAGTCATAGGCAATCCGTTCCTGAAGGCTGCCTCACCATGAACCGCTTGCCGTCGCTTTACCTGTCCCACGGTGCGCCGACGCTGCCGATCGATCCGTCGCTGCCGTCGGCGGCGTTTACGCACCTCGGCGCCGAATTGCCGCGCCCGCGCGCGGTGCTGATGCTCTCCGCGCACTGGGGCACGCAGCAGCCGGTCGCGAGCGTCGCCGCGCAGCCTGAAACGATCCACGACTTCTACGGTTTTCCGCGGGCGCTGTACGAGATCCGCTATCCGGCGCCCGGCGCACCGGAGGTCGCCGAGCGCGCAGCCGAGTTGCTGAACGCGGCCGGCATCGCAACCGCGACGACCGAGCACGGCCTCGACCACGGCGCATGGGTGCCGATGCTGCTGATGTTCCCGGATGCCGATGTGCCGGTCGCGCAGTTGTCGATCCAGCCGCGCGCCGACGCGGCCCATCATTTCGCGCTCGGCCGCGCGCTGCGGCCGCTGCGCGACGAAGGCGTGATGGTGATCGGCTCGGGCCAGATCACGCACAACCTGCGCGCGGCGGATTTCGGCGCGGCGCCGGAGGATGCGGACCCGCGCGTCGCCGAATTCACCGACTGGTTCGAGGCGCGCCTCGCCGCGCGCGATGTCGACGCGCTGCTCGACTATCGCCGGCAGGCGCCGCACGCGGCGCTCATGCATCCGACCGACGAGCATCTGCTGCCGGTGTTCGCCGCGCTCGGCGCGGCCGACGACGACTATCGGCTCGGCATCCAGTCGCTCGGCACGTATCAGCGCGTGCTGGCGATGACGAACTACGTGTTCGCGAGCGCCGCCGCCTGAACCCGACGCGGCGCTCGGCGCACCAACAAAAAGCCCGCCGGAGCGATGCTCCGGCGGGCTTTCGTATGTTTGCTGCCGCCGCCGAATCCGGCGGCAGTCGATCGCGTCAGGCGCCGATCCCTTCGAGGATCTCGTCGTGCGATTCGCGCTCGTCGAGGTACTGCGTCCGGTAGCCGGTATTCACGCCCCAGAAGTAGAACCCGAGCGAGATCACCGCGACGACCAGCATGTCCCAGCCGTACGGCAGCACGCCGTGACCGCCGAACTCCTTGCTGCCGATCAGCGACAGCACGGCCATCGTCGGCAGGTAGGCGACCAGCCACCACGCGGCCTTCAGGTCCGCGCCCCAGCCGCCCCAGCCGGCCTTCGCCTGGAAGAAGAAGTACACCGGCAGCGCGACGACCATCAGCAGGATGATTTCGCCGGTCAGCGGCCACTTCGCCCAGTACAGGATCAGCGACGCGCAGACGAACGCGAACGGTGCGATCAGCTTCATCAGCGGAATCGACAGCGGACGCTCGATGTCGGTAGCCGCGCGGCGCAGCGCCATCAGGCTGATCGGGCCGGTCAGGTACGAGATCACCGTCGCGACCGAGATCACCGCCGCGAGCGAGCTCCAGCCGCGGAAGAAGAACAGGAACACGAACGACACGAGCAGGTTGAACCACATCGCCTGGCGCGGCACGCCGTAGATCGGATGCACGTTGCCGAACATCTTCGGCATCGTGTTGTTGCGCTCCATCGCGTAGATCATGCGGGTGGTCGTCGCCATGTAGGTCGTGCCGGTGCCGCTCGGGCTGATGAACGCGTCGACGTACAGCAGGATCGCAAGCCAGTTCAGGTTCAGCGCGATCGCGAGCTCCGCGAACGGCGACGAGAAGTTGAAGTGCGCCCAGCCCTTCGCGACGTCGGCCGGGTTGACCGAGCCGATGTAGGCCATCTGCAGCAGCACGTAGATCACCAGCGCGAGCAGGATCGACGTGATCACCGCGAACGGCACGCTGCGCGACGGATTGCGCGCTTCGCCGGCGAGGTTCACCGGGCTCTGGAAGCCGTTGAACGCGAACACGATGCCGCTCGTCGCGACCGCGGTCAGCACTGCCGACCAGCCGTACGGCGCGAAGCTCGCATTCGACGCCGTGCCGAGGTTTTCCGAGTGGAAGCTCGACAGCATCAGCCCGAGGATCGTGAGGCCCGGAATCAGGAACTTGAAGATCGTGATCGCGGTGTTCGCCCGCGCGAACGCCTTCACACCCCAGTAGTTCAGCAGGAAGTAGATGACGACCAGCACGGCCGACAGCAGCAGCCCCGGTGTCGACAATTCGCCGTTCACGAACAGCGCATGCGCCCAAGGATAGGGCCACGTGCTCATGTACTGAATCGACGCTTCGGCTTCGATCGGAATCACCGACACGATCGCGATCCAGTTCGCCCAGGCGCTGATGAAGCCCACCAGCGAACCGTGCGAGTAGCGCGCATAGCGCACCATGCCGCCCGACTCGGGGAACATCGCGCCCAGTTCCGCATACGTCAGCGCAATCGCGAGAATCACGACCGCACCGATGATCCACGCGCAAATCGCCGCCGGACCGGCGATCTTCGCGGCTTTCCAGGCGCCGAACAGCCAGCCCGAGCCGATAATCGAACCCAGCCCCGTCAGCATCAATGCAAACGGGCCGATGTTCCGTTGAATAGAACTCTTCACATCCTCTCCTGTGTCTCAAAAAGCATGGTCGGCCTGCGGTCCGGGATCGGCTCGGACAGCACCGCGCACGCATTCTTGGGGGGGACGGGACACCCGATCGGGGCAACCCGTCCGCGCGGCGCGTAGTTTAACGGTTGCACCTGCGAGTTGGCGCCAAAATCGTTCGGCCCCTACAAAAAATTCGCGCCCCTTGCAAGTTTTGTAAACCTGAACTCCGCAATAACCCTGAGTGAATGGAAATACGGTTGACCGCGCGACCGATTAGCCGTATAAACAACGTTGCAGGATTTCAAGCGGCGAGTGAATTGGTTCTTTCGTAGTTCGCCCATCAACGGTACTCCGGTGGTCCTATTACCCCTTCCTTGATTTTCCGCACCCCATGGGCTTCGGCCCCGTTTTATCTTTTTAGGAACAAGTAACATGGCAACCGGTACCGTCAAGTGGTTCAATGACGCAAAGGGCTTCGGCTTCATCACCCCGGAAGGCGGCGGCGACGATCTGTTCGCGCACTTCTCGGAAATCCGCGTCGAAGGCTTCAAGACGCTGCAAGAAAACCAGAAGGTTGAATTCGAAGTGAAGACGGGCCCGAAGGGTCTGCAAGCTGCGAACATCCGTCCGGTCTAAGTTCGGCGCGATATTTCGTGTAGAAAAGCCCCGCTTCGGCGGGGCTTTTTGTTTTTCCGGCACGGCACGGCGCGGCAGCATGGCCGGGCCGCCGGCCGCTTCGCGCGGCCGGCTCGTCCCGTTCAGCCGAACAGGCGCTGCGCGTGAATGCCGAGCCCCGTCGCGACGCTGGCGAGGCGATCGCCGAACACCGGCTGCGCGTCCGGGAACGCACCGGCCAGCGCACTGGACAGAAACGCCAGCCCGGTCGAGCCGCCGGTGAAATACAGCGCGCCGACGTCGCGCGGCGCGATGCCCGCGAGCCGCACCGTTTCGCGCGCCGCCTCGACGATGCGCGCGGTGTCGTCCACGCTCGCGGCCACCAGACGGTCGGCGTCGAAGGCGATCTGCAGATCCTCTTCGACGTCGTTCAGGTCGATCATCGTCTCCCCGCCCGCCGCCACGCCGATCTTCGCCTCCTCCGCGCGCGCCATCAGCGCGTGCCCGAGCCGTTGCTCCACCACACGCAGCAGCCGCTCGTGCTGCCGCACGTCCAGGTAGAGGTGCTTCATCAGCTTCAATTCGCCCACGCGCTTCGGCGTGTAGACGGTGTTGATGAGGTGCCAGGTCGCGAGGTCGAAGTAGATCCGGTTCGGCAGTTCGCGGCCTTCGGGATCGAGCGCACGGTAGCCGAACGCGGGCAGGATCGCCGCCAGTTCGACGCGCCGGTCGTAATCGGTGCCCGCGACGTGCACGCCGTGGTGCGCCAGCACGTCGTCCTTGCGTTCGAGACGCGCCATCCGCTGCGGCCCGACCCGCACCAGCGAAAAGTCGGACGTGCCGCCGCCGATGTCGGCGACCAGCACGAGCCGCTCCGCCTGCTGGCGCGACTCGTAGTCGAACGCGGCCGCGATCGGCTCGTACTGGAAATGCACGTCGGAGAAGCCGACCGCACGTGCGGCTGCTTCGAGTTGATTCTGGGCAAGGCGGTCCGCGCGCGGATCGTCGTCGACGAAGAACACCGGTCGGCCGAGCACCGCGCGGCCGAGCGGCGCGCGCGCCTTGGCCTCCGCCTTGCGCTTCAGGTGCGTGAGGAAGCGCGCGATGATCTCGGTGTACGCGATTGCGCTGCCGTCGCCGAGGTCGGTCGTGGTTTCGGCGAGCGGCGAGCCGAGGATGCTCTTCATCGAGCGCATCAGGCGGCCGTCGAAACCGTCGATATAGGACGCGAGCGCCGCCCGGCCGAATTCGACGGTTTCCTCGTCGTTGTTGAAGAAGATCGCGGTGGGCAGCGTCAGGTGCTCGCCCTCGACGGGCGCGAGACGCATGCCGTCGCCGTCGGGCAGCGCCACGGCGGAGTTGGATGTGCCGAAGTCGATCGCGCAGTAAGTCATCGGAAGGTGCCGCAACGTGGCCGGCGCGAAAACGGAAAGGACGGGCTTTTTAACATGAAGCCCGCCGGATCACAACCGGGACGGGCATCGGTATCGCGCCGCGGTTCGATCAGACGAATCGGTGTGTCGGTCGTGACCGTGGTCGGCGCACCGGATTGGTGGTGCGGGCGGCGGCGGCGCGTTGGCCGGGCTGTTCGCACCGTCAGCGCCGTCACGCGCTCGCCACACCGGCGCGCGGCCGACGCGCGGCTCGCCCGCGCACCGAGCCGCGCTCGGCGGCTCAGGCCGCCGCGTCGAAGCCCTTCTTCCACGCGCCGGCATAAGCGATCTCGCCGATCGCATGGCGTGTGCGCGGGGCCTTTTCGCGGTCGCGCAGCACCGGATCGAGCTTGTCGACGTTGCCGTAGTGGCCGAGCGAGATGATTGCCGGAATCGCGACGTCGGCCGGGATCTCGAACGCGTCGCGGAACGCCTTCGCGTCGAAGCCGCTCATCTGGTGTGCGGCGAGCCCGAGCGCGTGCGCCTGCAGCACCAGCGACATCGCCGCCGCGCCGGCGTCGTACAGCGCGGTCGGCGCCGGTTCGCCCTTCGGCGTGAACGTGTGCGCGGTGACGGCGATCAGCACCGGCGCCGGCGCGTTCCACCCCTGGTTGAACGGCACCAGCGTTGCGAACGCGCGTTTGAATGCGGCTTCGTCCTGCGTGCGATCGAACACGATGAAGCGCCACGGCTGCGCGTTGTACGCGGACGGCGCCCAGCGCGCGGCTTCGAGCACCGCGTGCAGATCGGCGGCGCTGATCGGCTCGTCCGAATACGCGCGCGGGCTCCAGCGGCCCGAGATCAGATCGTGAATCGAAACAGTGGTGGGGGCAGGTTTGACGGACATGCGGTTCCTCGCTGACATCGATGAAGGGGCGCGAACGCCCGGCGAACCGCAAGCATAACCGCTTGGGCGATCACGCGCCCGCACATCCCGCGCAATGCAAATCGACGATCCTGCATAGGCTCGCGAAGCCGGCCAGCGCGGGCCGCAACCGGCTTGCCGAGCATCGCGCGCGACCTCGGCCGGTCGATCTATACGGGGGCAGCCGCGCAACCGTGCGTGTCCCGGCATGGCCCTGCGTGCGCGGTGCGTGCCTCATGCGTGCCTGATGCACACCTCGTGCGCCCCCCCTGGATACCCGTGCATGCTTCCTGCGTGCGCCGTGTGCCCCGTGCGCGCCTCGTACATGCTTCTTGCGCGCCCCGCGCGCAGGCGCCGTGCGCCGTGCGCCCCCGCCGGCCAACCACCCTCAAACAGCCGGCTGCGCCGCAGCCCGCGACGGGCCGCGGTTGATCCGCAGCACGATGAGCGCACCGACGATGCACAGCCCGCCCGAGATCATCGAAGCAACCGTGTAGGTGCCGAGGCTCGCCCGCAGCAGCCCGGCGCCGAGCGCCGCGAAGGCCGCGCCGAGCTGGTGGCCGGCGACGATCCAGCCGAACACGACGGGCGCCGCCGCCTTGCCGAACACGTCGGTGGCGAGCCGCACGGTCGGCGGCACGGTCGCGATCCAGTCGAGCCCGTAGAACATCGCGAACAGCGGCAGCCCGAAGAAGTCGATGCCGAACGCATGCGGCAGATAGATCAGCGACAACCCGCGCAGCCCGTAGTACCAGAACAGCAGCACGCGATTGTCGTAACGGTCGGACAGCCAGCCCGACAGCGTCGTGCCGAACAGGTCGAACACGCCCATCGCGGCCAGCAGCGACGCGCCCTGCACTTCGGTCATCCCGTAGTCGCTGCACATCGCGATCAGGTGCGTGCCGACGTAGCCGTTGGTGCTCGCGCCGCAGATGAAGAAGCTGAAGAACAGCAGCCAGAAGTCGCGCGAACGGCTCGCCGTCAGCAGCGTGCGGAACGCGACCGCGAGCGGATTCTCCTTGGTCGCGTCGGGCGCGGCCGGCGCGTCGGCCGGCTCGCCGTACGGGCGCAGCTTCACGTCGGCCGGCCGCTCGGGCAGCAGGAACGCGACCAGCGGAATCACCAGCGCAGCTGCCACCGCGACGACCAGCACCACCGGGCGCCAGCCGTGGCGCTGCGCGATCGCGGCGAGCATCGGCAGGAATACCAGCTGGCCGGTGGCCGTGCTCGCGGTCAGGATGCCCATCACGAGGCCGCGCCGCGCATGGAACCAGCGCGTAACGAAGGTCGCCGACAGCGTCAGCGCGACCACGCCGGTCGAGCAGCCGACCATCAGCCCCCACACCACGACCATCTGCCAGCTTTGCGTCATCATCGACGACAGCGCGACGCCCGCGCTCAACGTGACCAGCGCGGTGAGGATCGTCGGCCGCAGCCCGAAGCGCTGCATCGCCGCCGCCGCGAACGGGCCGGTCAGCCCATACAGCGCGATGTTGACCGAAATCGCCAGCGAAATCGCCGCGCGGCTCCAGCCGAGTTCGCGCTCGAGCGGCACCATGAGCACGCTGGGCGTCGCCCGCGTGCCGGCCGCCGCCAGCAGGATCAGGAAAACCACCGCCGCCGCGAGCCATCCGTAGTGAAAGCGCCCGCCGATTCGTGTCACCGCCCAGTTCATCTCGTCGTTCTCCAGTTGGCGGCCCGCGCTCGCGCATGCGCCGCCACGTCACCGCCGGGCCACCTCCGCCGCACGCTGCGTCGGCTGACCCTGGCCGACACCTGGCATTTGTCCGTCGCTCCGATCAGCATTGTTACCGACTGGTCACAAGTGTGTTGCGATCGTAGTGACCAGTCGGTAACATGTCAAGCAATTCACCATGCAGTCGAGGGTCATCATGTCGGGCATCGAGGCGGCCAACAAGGCGCCGGCACGCCGCACGCGGCGGCCGGTCACCGCGGCCGCCGCGCAGGAGCATCTGCTGCGCGCAGCAGAGGAGCTGTTTTACAGGGAAGGCGTGCGGGCGGTCGGCGTCGAGGCGGTCGTGGAACGCGCGGGCGTCAACAAGATGAGCCTGTATCGCCAGTTCTCGTCGAAGGACGAGTTGATCCTCGCCTATCTGGAGCGGATGGATGCGTGCTTCTTCGAGCGTTTCGATACGAGCGTCGCGAAGCATCCGGGGCAGCCGAAGGCGCAGCTGATCCAGTATTTCGTCGATCTCGCCGAGCGCGCGACGCAGCAGGACTATCGCGGCTGCCCGTTCGTCAACGTCGCGGCCGAGTTTCCCGACGCGTCGCACCCGGCGCGCGAGCGCGTCGCGCAGAACAAGGCGCTGCTGATGAAGCGGCTCGTCGAGCTGTGCGAAGGCGCCGGCGCGCGCGCGCCGCAGGCGCTCGCCGATGCGCTCGCGCTCGTGATCGAAGGGATCTACGCAGCCAGCCAGACCTACCGGCACGGCGAAACGCCGATCGGCACCGCGCCCGCGCTGGCGACGCAGCTGATCGAGGCCGCGTGCGCATGACGGACGACGCAAGTCAGATTGCAGCGCGCGCCGGCCGGCTACAATGCGCCCCTCGCTGCCGCGCTACCCGACCGCCTTCGCCATGACCGACACCCGCCCCGGCCCGCACGATTCGCACGACGACATCCTCGCCGCCACGCGGCACTGGCTCGCGCGCGCGGTGATCGGGCTCAATCTGTGCCCCTTCGCGAAGAGCGTGTACGTGAAGGAGCAGGTGCGCTACGCGATCAGCGAGGCGACGACGCTGGAAGACGCGCTCGCCGATCTCGAAACCGAGCTGCGCGCGCTCGAAGCGGCCGATCCGCAGCGTATCGACACCACGCTGCTGATCTTTCCGCGCGTGTTCGCGGACTTCGTCGACTACAACGATGCGCTGTTCTTCGCCGACCGGCTCGTGCAGCAATTGCGGCTCGGCGGCGTACTGCAGATCGCGAGCTTTCACCCGGCGTACCGGTTCGAAGGCAGCGAAGCCGACGACATCGAGAACTACACGAACCGCGCGCCTTACCCGATGCTGCACCTGCTGCGCGAGGACAGCATCGCGCGCGCGGTCGACGCGTTTCCGGACGCGTCCGCGATCTACGAGAAGAACCAGCAGACGCTGCGCCGCCTCGGCCACGATGGCTGGCGCGAATGGATGGAGCGGCCGGGCGACGACGTCTGACCCGTCGCGCGCCGGCCGCCGGCGCATGTCACACCCGCGGCGTGCCTGACGTACGCCCTGCGCGTCAGCCCGCGTGATCGGCCGCAGGCTGCGCGTCCGGCGCCGCGGCCGCCGGCACGAAGAAGCGCTCGTTCAGCTCGGCGAGCCCGAACATCGCGAGGATTTCGTTCAGCCGCTCGCTGGGCTTGCGGCGCGGCAGGTTCTTGTATTGCGCGATGATCAGCTCGTTCTTCATCGAGTGCTCCCAGCCGACCAGCTCGGTCACGCTCACCTGATAGCCGTGCGCCTCGAGTTGCAGGCAGCGCAGCACGTTGGTGATCTGGCTGCCGAATTCGCGCGTATGCAGCGGATGCCGCCACACTTCCGTCAGCGCATTCGCGAGCGACTTGCCCTTGTTCTTGCGCAGCACGCCGGCGACTTCCGCCTGACAGCACGGCACCAGCACGATGTGCTGCGCGCGCTTGGCGAGCGCGAAGCGGATCGCATCGTCGGTGGCCGTATCGCACGCATGCAGCGCGGTGACGACATCGACCGTCTCGGGCAGCTGCGGCGACGTGATCGAATCGGCGACCGACAGGTTCAGGAACGACATCCCGCCGAACCCGAGCCGCGCGGCCAGCTCGGCCGAGCGCGTGACGAGCTCCTCGCGCGTCTCGATCCCGTACACGTGCGACGCGAACGCCGGCGTGCCGTGTCCCGGCTGCTGCTTGAAGAACAGGTCGTACAGGATGAAGCCGAGATACGACTTGCCGGCGCCGTGATCGACGAGCGTCACGCTGCCCTTGTCGGCCTGCACGCTCGCGAGCAGCGGCTCGATGAACTGGAACAGGTGATACACCTGCTTCAGCTTGCGACGGCTGTCCTGGTTCAGCTTGCCGTCGCGGGTCAGGATGTGCAGTTCCTTGAGCAGCTCGACGGACTGCTCCGGACGGATTTCGTAGGTCTTGTTCGACATCGTGAAGCGGCGCCGGGCCACGGTCGGTCGACCACGGCCCGGCGGCGGGGATTCGTGAGGAATGGCGACAGTTTACCGAAAATGCGCGCTCAGGCTCGCGCGCCGAGCCGCCAGAGCGACGTGACCTCCGCGCGGCGCGCCGCGTGGAGCGGGTCGTCCGCGTCGGCGGCCTTCGGATGCGCGGGGCGGATGTCTTCGCGGCCGAGCACGACCAGCCCGGCTTCGTCGATCCATTGCAGCAGCGTGTCGCGCGAGCGCAGGCCGAGATGCTCGGCAAAATCGGACAGGATCAGCCAGCCTTCGCCGCCCGGTGCGAGATGCGCGGCGAGGCCCGACAGGAAGCCGCGCAGCATGCGGCTGTCGGGATCGTAGACGGCGTACTCGATCGGCGCGCTCGGGCGAGCCGGCACCCACGGCGGATTACAGACGACGAGCGGCGCACGGCCGGCCGGAAACAGATCGGCCGCGACGACGTCGACGCGATCGGCATGGCCGAGCCGCGCGACGTTCTCGCGCGCGCATGCGAGCGCGCGCGGATCCTGGTCGGTCGCGACGACGTGCTCGACGCCGCGCGCCGCCAGCACGGCCGCGAGCACGCCGGTGCCGGTGCCGATGTCGAACGCGAGCGAGGTGGCCGGCAGCGGCGTGCGCGCGACGAGTTCGACGTATTCGCCGCGCACCGGCGAGAACACGCCGTAATGCGGATGGATCGGCGCGCCGCCGAGCGCGGGAATCGGCACGCCCTTCTTGCGCCATTCGTGCGCGCCGACGAGGCCGAGCAGTTCGCGCAGCGACACGACCGACGGCGTGCCGCCCGGCCCGTAGGCTTCCTCGCACGCGGCGCGCACGTCGGGCGCGCGGCGCAGCGGGATCGTGTAGTCGGCGTCGAGCGGAATCAGCACCATGCCGAGCGTGCGGGCGCGCTGCGACTGCGCGAGGCGGTGCAGGTTGAACGCGTCGACGCCGGCCGCGGCCTTCGCCTTTTTCGGCTTGCGTTCGACGCGCCGCGCCAGCGCCTGCACGAGCTGGCGCGCGTTCTGGAAGTCGCCCTGCCAGACCAGCGCGGTGCCCTCGCACGCGAGGCGGTAGGCGGCGTCCGCGGTGATGCGGTCGTCGGCCGGCACGGCGCGCCGCGGCGGCTGCACGCCCGCTTCGGAGCGCCAGCGCACGGCATGTTCGACGCCGTCGGCGTCGGTCCAGTGGAAAACGGGGAAATCGGTCACGCGAGCTCGGCTACGGTTGGCTTCAGACAGGCGGTGCAGACGCACCGCGCGGACGACACCATACCGCGCTTTGCCCGTCCCGGCAAAACGGCGGCCGGCTAGCCGCCCCACGCCGGCAGCGCCGGCATGCGCAACGTGCCGGCGTCGCGAAAGTGCACGGCGCCGAGCGCGCCGCCCGCGAGCCGCCCGCGCAGCGCATACGGCAACTCGCCGCTCGCGGCCGCGCCGGGCAGATTCCACGCCTGGCGCGCGGCCGCGAATGCCGACACGGACACCGGCACGTCGATCACGGCCTCGCCGAAGCGCGGCACGACGCCCGAGCGATCGCTGACGCCGCTCGCGAACGGCGAGCCGTTCACCTCGAGCGCGACCGAGATGCCGTCGTATTCGATCGGCGTGTCGTTCGGGTTCTGCACGCGCAGCTTGAGGGCGAAGCGCATCTCGAGGCCCTGTCCGGGCAGCGGATCGAGCCCGGCGACCGTCACGGACACGGGCTCGCGCGTGAGGCCCGCGCAACCGCCGAGCATGAACAGCGCGGCGAACAGCAACAGCGCGGCGCGCAGCGGTGCGATACGGAACAGGGCGCGGGTCATCGGCAGGCCTCCTTGGCGGCAATCGGCGGAATGGATCGTCGCTGCATTGTACCGACCGCGCCCCGATTCGTAGTTTCCACTTCGCGGCGAGATCGTTAATAGATTAAAACTACGGAAACGACTGAAGCCTCCGAAAGCGAATTAATACCGACCGGCATTCAATGCCATGCAAAAAATTCTAGATATACGCTTTCTAATTTTTTCGTTTCCTTTACCCAAAACCATCAAGTATATTTACGCATCCTTCGAGCAGGCCGACAAACCTCGAAGCCGCATGACGGCGATTTTACGGAACGGCGACATGCCGTCCTGCCGTACTGCGGCCCGGCGCGGTCCGCCCCGTGGGTCGTCGTTTCAAAGGGAATCAAGGGAATGCGTGCCCGCGCAGGGCGCGCGGCCCCGTGTCGTGCGCGCGAAATCAATTCAGTACAACCCGCGCACGGCCATTTTGAACCGGCAAGTCAACCGATATCCGGAAACACAGAGGGGGCAGTAAACCATGATTACCTTCACGTAGTCGGCCGCCGTCTTTTTCGAATAAACCGTCATTGGCATCCGTCATCGCCACCGATTAACGGCGAGGGATTTCCTTTGCCGGCGTTTTCGCAGCACTGAACGATTCTTTCAACAATCGAGGTTTCAGTCATGCCGATCAACATTCAGAAGATGCGTTATCTGCCGCTGGTTGCCGCACTCGCGCTCGCGGGCTGCGGCGGCGACGACGGCGGCTCGGGCTCCGCTTCCGCGCTCAGCTCGGCCGGTGCGCCGCAAGCGAGCTCGTCGCCGGCGGTCGCCACGGCGCCGAGCGCGTCCAACGTCGACAAGAGCGTGTCGCCGGTCGAACTGCCGGACACCGTGGTGCCCGTCAACTACCGGCTGTGGTTCCGCCCGAACGAAGCGCTGAACGCGTTCGACGGGCGTGCGGACGTCGAAATCAAGGTGCTGAAGCCGGTCAACAACATCGTGATCGCCGGCCACCGGATCAAGTTCACGAACGGCCGCATCACGCTGCAGCCGGGCAACATCCAGCTGATCGCGACGCCGCAGGACAAAGGCGACTTCTACCAGCTGCGCCCCGCTGCCGGCACGATCGCACCGGGCAACTATTCGCTGCACATGGAGTGGTCGGGGATCATCAACTTCAAGTCGTACGACGATCCGGTGAACCACACCGGCGGCAGCTGCGGCGACGATCCGTATCCGGGCTGCTCGGCCGCCGAAGGCGTGTTCCGCGTCGACCTGAAGAGCACCGACGGCACGACGAGCGGCGCGATCCTCACGCAGGGCGAAACCAACCTCGCGCGCCAGTGGTTCCCGGGCTGGGACGAACCGGCGTTCCGCCCGACCTATGAAGTGACGGCCGAAGTGCCGCAGAACTGGCGCGTCGTGTCGAACGCGGCGGAGAAGCCGTCGACCAACGTCGGCGGCGGCTACAAGCTCGTGCAGTTCGAGAAGACGCCGCCGATGCCGTCGTACCTGCTGTTCTTCGGCGGCGGCATGTTCGACACCTACGAGGACAACTTCACGAGCCCGCTGCCGGGCGCCAAGGGCAGCCTGCACCTGCGCGTGTTCACGCCGCCGGGCATGAGCGACTGGGCGAAGCCGGCGATGGACCGCACCAAGCAGGCGCTCGACTTCTACTACCGCTACACGGGCATCCCGCTGCCGCTGACGAAGTTCGACACGGTCGCCGCGAACGACGCGTTCAAGGAGCAGAAGGACCTGAACTTCGGCGGGATGGAGAACTGGGGCTCGATTCTCGAGTTCGCAGACGACATCCTGCCGCAGCCGGGCCAGCCGATGTCGCATTACGGTAACGAGGTGCTGACGCACGAAGTCGCGCACCAGTGGTTCGGCGACCTCGTCACGACCGACTGGTGGGACAACGTGTGGCTCAACGAGTCGTTCGCGACGTTCTTCGAAAACAAGACGACGATCCAGTTCTTCCCCGACGAGTTCAGCTGGCTCGACCAGGTGAAGAACAAGTACCGCGTGATCAACCGCGACATCGGCCCGAACGCGTTCCCGGTCGCGCCGAACTTCAACGACTGGGCGTCGAACGACTTCGTGCTGAGCGCCAGCGCGTTCACGTACGACAAGGGCGGCCATGTGCTGAAGACGCTCGAGAACTATCTCGGCGAGCAGACCTTGCGCAAGGGCCTGCAGCAGTACCTGGTCGACTACTCGTTCGGCAACGGTACGCCGAAGCGCCTGTGGGACGAGCTGTCGAAGGCGAGCGGCCAGCCGGTCGGCCCGATCGGCGACAGCTACGTGCGTCAGACCGGCGTGCCGCTGGTCACGCTCGACACGCAGTGCGACATGACGAAGAACCAGACGATCGTCACGCTGAAACAGCAGCCGTTCCCGAACACGAACGCGTATCCGGGCCTGCAGTGGACGGTGCCGATCACGCTCGCGTACGGCCAGGGGCTCGCACAGCGCACGACGCTCGCGCTGAAGGACACCCAGGCGCAGACGCGCGTCGACGGCTGCACGGGCGTGGTCGCCGATCCGAGCGGGCTCGACTACTACGTCGTGAACTACAGCGACGCCGCGTGGAGCGGCCTGCTCACGCAGGTCAACAGCTCGACCGATCCGGTGCTGCTCGCGAACCTGAAGAGCGAGGCCGCGCTGCTCGTCGCGAACAACCTCGCGCCGGCTTCGCGCTCGACGTCGATCGGCTCGGTCGCTTCGCCGGCCGCGATGAAGCTGCGTCAGACGCCGAGCTTCGGCGGCATCGCACCGACGACGAAGGAGCGTCCGTCGCTGCGCTACCAGGGCATGTTCAAGCCGCGCAAGACGCTGGTGCAGTAACGGCGACGGCGGCGCTCGCCCGGCCGGGGCCGCCGCATGCGCGGCGCCGGCCGGCGTTCGAACCGTCTGGTCCTGCGCCGGGCCCCGCATGCGGGGCCCGTTTTTTTGCGCGCCGCTAGCGCTCGCCGCGCCGGCGAAACGCCCACCATGCGGCCAGCGCGGTGAAGCCGGCCACCAGCAGCACCATCAGCCAGAAGCCGTGCTTGTTCTCCGCGAACGGCACGCCGCCGACGTTCATCCCGAAGAAGCCCGCGACGATGTTGATCGGCAGCGCGATCACCGTGACGAGCGTCAGCGTGAACAGCGTCCGGTTGTTCTGCTCGTCGAGCCGCGAGCCGATCTCCTCCTGCAGCAGCTTGATGCGCTCGTTGAGCCCCGACAGATCGCCGAGCACCAGCGAGAACTCTTCGGTCGACTCGCGCAGCTCCTGCACGTCTTCGGCATGCAGCCATGCGGGCGGTTTCGCGAGCAGCCGGAAGATCGAGCCGGGCTCGGGCGCGAGCATGCGCTGCAGGCGCGTCAGCGTGCGGCGCAGCGCGCCCAGCTCGACGCGATTCGACGTGAGCCGCTGCGACAGGAAGCGATCCTCGATGCGGTCGACGTCGACGCTCGTGCGCCGCATGATCTGAATCAGCAGGTCGGCCTGGTCGCGCAGCAGATGCACGAGCAGCTCGGCCGGCGACCGGAAGCGCTCGCCGTCGCGCACGCACGCGCGCAGCGTGTCGACCGAGCGCAGCGGCTTCATCCGCGCGGTGACCATGATGCGCCGCTCGACGTGGACGAACAGCGTCGCGATCTCCGACGGCGTCAGCTCGAGGTTGAACATCACGTCGTTGACGATCGCGCGCAGCGCGCCGTCTTCCTGCTCGATGCGCGTCGAGCGCGAGCCTTCGTGCAGGAACGCGAAGAAGCTGTCGGGCAGGCCCAGGTGCGTGCGCATCCAGCGCTCGCTCGCGCCGTGCGCCAGATTGAAGTGCAGCCAGACGAAGTCGTCCGCGGCGGACGCATCGCGCGCGCGGCACGTGCGCAGCCATGCGGCCGCTGCCTCGGCATCGAGCGTCGCGCCCGATCCACCCGGCGTGAAACGGAATCCGCACACCATGCCGGACGTATCGGCGCCGTAAGTCTGTACGATCAGGTCCATCGTGTCGAAGGTCGTGCCGCGTCGGTCGCGCCGGAAAATGAAAGGAAACGTATGCCCGACGCATGTGACGCGCGCGTGACGCGCTCGCCGTCACCCGCTGCGGGCACGGCGACGGCCCAAACGCAATGCGCCGCCCGGAGGGCGGCGCATTGGCGACGAACCGATCGGCGTGACGCCGGTTACTGCCGCGTCTCCGGCGATTGCGCCGCGCTCGGGCACGCCGGATCCTTGCCCCAGTGACCGTCGCACACGCGCCAGCGGCACAGCTGATCCTCGAAGAAGCCGCGCTGTTCGCATTCCTTCACGCGCGCGGCGAGCGAACCGCCGGTCGTCGCGGCCGTCTTGGTCGGTGCGGCCTGCGCCTTCTGCGCGGCGGCCTTCTTGTCGGCCGGCTTGGTGCGTGCGACGAGCGCGGCCAGCAGATCCGCATCCGGATCGTCCTTCGCCGAGGCCTTCGCGTTCGCGGTGCGCGCCGTCGCGTCGCGCCGCTTCTTCGCCTGTGCGAGCTCCGCCTGCTGCTCCTTGTGGCGCTTGCGCGCTTCCGCCCTGGTTTCGGTCTTCGTGTCTGCCTTCGCGTCGGCCTTGCCGCGTGCGGCGAGCTTGTCGCTCTTCGCGCCGTTGGCCTTCGCGCTCTTCGTCGCAGCGGCGGCGGCCGTCGCGGCGGCGACGCCGGTCGCGGCCGTGCCCGATGCGTCGGCGGCGCCGTTCGCGAGCGCGCGCGACAGGCGGCTGTTGTCCGCGCCCGACGCCGCGGACGATGCGGATGCAACGGTTTGGGATGCGGCGTCGTCATTGACGATCGTCGCCGGTTGCGCGGCCGGCGTCGCGGACGCGGCCGAGGCGGCATTCTGCGCGACCTGCGCGGCAGCGCCGCTGGCGGGCTCGGCCTTCGCGGGCGCCTGAGCAGGCGCGGCCGCCACGACGGCGGGCTCGGCTGACTGCTGCTGCCAGCGCCACGCGCCCCAGCCGCCCACCGCCACCACCAGTGCGACGATCGCCGCGATCGGCGCCTTCAGCGAACGGCGCGGCGCTTCGGCCGGCGGCGTGACGCGTCCTTCCAGATTCGCGAGAATGCGCGACTGCTGCGGCCCGCCCTCGCCTGCCGGTTTGGTGTCGGACAGGAGGCTAGGCGGGGTTTTCGAATTGGTATTTTCCGGCGCACTCATTCAGCGTCTCATTGAATCCTGGTTTAATTCACCGCGATAATATAGCCCGGCCTCTCAAGGCAGCCTGATTCTAAGAGCAAGCATTGCAAAACACAATCAATTCCAATTTCCGGGGATATCGTTGATTGCCGTCGCCCTCGTCGCCTATTTCGCCCTCGCCGTCGCGGTCGCGGCACTGTTGCTTTTACCGGGTATCCGCGCGGCCGTTTTCGATTCGGTCGCGCAATTTCATGGCCGCCTGACGCGCCGCGCAACCGATCGCGCCGCCCGCACGCGCAGTCAAATTGTTAAATCGGCAAGCGTTACGCGCGGCGCATTAAGCGATGTGCAAAATTTACTGATTCGACGGCGCTTGATGATTATGGTATCGGCAGGTATTCTTGCGACGCCGCCATTGGTGGCCATTGCGTTACGCGGTCGGCAATTGTTTCAGTACGACGACACCGCGCGCGTGCCCGACGAGAAGATCGCCGCGCTGTTGCAGGGCGAGCAGCTCGTGCCGCCGCCGCCGTTGCCGCCTGAAGTGTTTGCGACGCGGGAGGTCGAGCAGGTGCGGCCCGCGCTCAAGGATGCGAGCCGCGACTGGAACCTGCTGGATCCCGATTTCCGTACGCGTTTGCTGCTGGTCTACAAGATCATGCACGAACAGTATGGTTACGAGATGGCGCTGCTGGAGGGTTATCGGAGTCCGGAACGTCAGAACCGGCTCGCGCAAATGGGCACCAACGTGACCAATGCGGCCGCTTTCCAGAGCTATCACCAGTTCGGGCTCGCAGCGGACAACGCATTCCTGCGCGACGGCAAGCTGGTCATTTCCGAGAAAGATCCGTGGGCGATGCGCGGCTACCAGTTGTACGGGCAGGTTGCCGAGCAGGTCGGCCTGACGTGGGGCGGCCGATGGAAAATGATGGATCTCGGACACGTGGAATACCATAAACCCGGTTTTAAACTGGGACGCGGCAGCTAGTCATGGCTGCCGGACAAGAAATAATGAGGGCGGCATGGGGCTTTTCAAACACCCGGCAGGAAATGATTTGGGCGGCGCAATCGATCGGGCATTCCGTTGCGCGATTTTTTCGGGCGCCCGCTTCCGTTTTAATTCTCACGGCATCCTTTCATTAATGCGCGCGCCTTCTCCGATGCCGCGGGCGCATTGATGCCAGCCCTTTTCATCCCGCCTGACAGCGCGGCGACACATCGCGGCGCCACGCTGTCCGCTCGGCGCGCCCGCGTCGCCTCACCGAATCGCACCGGAACCTGAACGTCCTATGCAACGCATCCTCAACGTGCTGACTCATCCGCGTACGCTCTCGATCGTCGGGATCGTCGCGCTAGCGGCGATTCTCTTCATCGTCGCCGACATGCTGCAGCTGCCGCTGCTGTGGGCCGCGCTCGCGTTCGCGGCGATCCTCGTGCTGTGGCTCGCCGTCGCGTTGTGGCGCCGCTGGCGCGTGAAGCGCGCGAACCAGCAGCTCGGCCAGGTGCTCGAAGAACAGGCCGAAACCGGCAAGATCACGGCGCCCGCCGCGGCCGCGCTCGCGCCCGACACGAAGACCGCCGACCTCGACGTGCTGCGCACGCGCCTGTCCGATGCGGTGAAGACGATCAAGACGTCGAAGATCGGCCAGGTGTCGGGCGGCTCCGCGCTGTACGAACTGCCGTGGTACATCGTGATCGGCAACCCGGCCGCGGGCAAGAGCAGCGCGGTGCTGAACTCCGGCCTGCAGTTCCCGTTCGCCGACAAGAACAGCGCGGTGATCCACGGCATCGGCGGCACGCGCAACTGCGACTGGTTCTTCACGACCGAAGGGATCCTGCTCGACACGGCCGGCCGCTACTCGGTGCACGAGGAAGACCGCAGCGAGTGGCTCGGCTTTCTCGGCCTGCTGAAACGCTACCGGCCGAAGGCGCCGATCAACGGCATCATCGTCACCGCGAGCATCGCCGAGCTCACCGGCAACCGCCCCGAGTTCGCGATCAACCTCGCGAAGAACCTGCGTCAGCGCGTCCAGGAGCTGACCGAAAAGCTCGAAGTGTTCGCACCGGTCTACGTGATGTTCACGAAGGCCGACCTGATCACCGGCTTCACCGAATTCTTCAGCAGCAGCGACAAGCACGAATACGACCGCGTGTGGGGCGCCACCCTGCCCTACGAACCGGACGAGAAGCGCGACGTCGTCACGCTGTTCGACGAGCGCTTCGAGGAGCTGTACGAGGGGCTGAAGGAGATCAGCGTCGCGCAGCTGTCGCTGTCGCGCGGCAACCAGCTGTCGCCGGGCCAGCTCAGCTTCCCGCTCGAATTCTCGACGATCAAGCCGGCGCTGCGCGCGTTCCTCGCGACGCTGTTCGAGAACAACCCGTTCCAGTACAAGCCGATCTTCCGCGGCTTCTACTTCACCAGCGCACTGCAGGAAGGCGAGACCAACAGCGCCGCCGCGCAGCGCATCGCTCAGCGCTTCGGCCTCGACGCGAGCGCGCTGCCGAAGCCGCACAGCGCATTTTCGAAGAACGGCTTCTTCCTGCGCGACCTGTTCTCGAAGGTGATCTTCGCGGACCGTCAGACCGTGCGCCAGTTCGCGAGCCCCACCAAGACGCGGCTGCGTTACGCGACCTTCTTCGGCTTCGTCGCGGCGCTCGCGCTCGCGCTCGGCGGCTGGACCTGGTCGACGATCGGCAACCAGCAGCTCGTCGCCAACGTGCAGGCCGACCTCGACAACGTCACGCGCCTGCAGCAGGGCCGCAACGACCTGCAGTCGCGGCTGCAGGCGATGGACATTCTCGAAGACCGCATCGAGCAGCTCGAGCAGTTCCGCCGCGACAAGCCGATGTCGGTGTCGCTCGGCCTGTACCAGGGCGACCGCCTCGAGCAGCATCTGCTGACCGAGTACTACAACGGCGTGCGGCAGATCCTGCTCGCGCCGGTGTCGCAGAATCTCGCGTCGTTCATGAAGGACGTGAACGCGCACCCCGAGCAGCTCGTGCCGATGACGCGTCCGCCCGAATCGGGCGCGGTGCAGGGCGGCGCGATGCCGGTCTCGACCAATCCGCCGGGCGCCACGCCACTCGCCGGCGCCGCGCAAGGCGCGTCGGCCACGCCGGCCGCCGCGCCGCAACAGCCGGCGGCGCCGCAGGGCGGCCTCTACAGCGACGCGTCGCCGACCAACGTGCAGGACGCGTACAACGCGCTGAAGACCTACCTGATGCTCGCCGACAAGCGTCACGTCGAGCAGGCGCACCTGACCGACCAGCTTGCGCGCTTCTGGCGCGGCTGGCTGGAGACGAACCGGGGCAACATGCCGCGCGACGAGATGATCAAGAGCGCCGAGCGGATGATCTCGTTCTATCTGTCGCGCGTGAACGACGACGACTGGCCGATGATCGACGCGAACCTCGCGCTGGTCGACCAGACGCGCGAGAACCTGCGCCGCGTCGTGCGCGGCATGCCGGCGCGTCAGCGCGTCTACGAGGAAATCAAGGCGCGCGCGTCGACCCGCTTCGCGCCGATGACCATCGCGCGCATCGTCGGCGACGGCAACCAGGGGTTGATCGCCGGCAGCTACGCGATTCCGGGCACGTTCACGCGCGAAGCGTGGTTCGACTACGTGCAGCCGGCGATCCGCGACGCGGCGACCAAGGAACTGCAGGCGAAGGACTGGGTGCTGAACACGTCGACGCAGGACGACCTGACGCTCGAGGGCAGCCCCGAGCAGATCCAGAAGACGCTGGTCGGCATGTACAAGACCGAATACGCGCAGCACTGGCAGAAGTTCATGCAGGGCATCGCGGTGCAGGGCTTCACGAGCTTCGGCCAGGCCGTCGACGGGATGAACCGCCTGGGCGACCCGCAGGATTCGCCGATCCGCAAGATCCTCGAGACCGCGTACGACCAGACCTCGTGGGACAACCCGTCGCTCGCGAACGTGACGATCAAGAAGGCGCAGACGGGCGTGGTGAACTGGGTGAAGCAGTGGTTCACGCGCTCGCAGGCCGGCCAGATGACGGCCGCGAACATCGACATCAACGGCAATCCGGCCGAGGTGCCGATGGGTCCGATCGGCCAGGAGTTCGTCGGGCTCGCGCGGATCGTCGCGACGCACGACGGCACGTCGATGCTCAAGGGCTACATGGACACGCTGTCGAAGGTGCGCACGCGCTTCAACGTGATCAAGAACCAGGGCGACCCCGGCCCCGGCGCGCGTCAGCTGATGCAGCAGACGCTCGACGGCAACGGCTCGGAGCTGGCCGATTCGCTGAAGTTCGTCGACGAGCAGATGCTGACGGGCCTCACCGATTCGCAACGCAAGTCGCTGCGTCCGCTGCTGGTGCGGCCGCTGATGCAGGCGTTCTCGGTCGTGATCCAGCCGGCCAGCGCGGAAGTGAACAAGGTGTGGAACGCGCAGGTGTACCAGCCGTTCCAGAGCTCGCTCGCGACCAAGTACCCGTTCGCGCCGAACGCGAAGGTCGAGGCCGGCGCCGGTGAAATCGCGCAGGTGTTCGGTCCGGACGGCGCGATCGCGAAGTTCGTCGGCACGACGCTCGGGCCGCTCGCGGTGCGCCGCGGCGACACCCTCGCCGCGCGCACGTGGGGCGACATGGGCATCGGCCTCACGCCGGACTTCACGAACGGCTTCGCGCGCTGGGTCGCGCCGCTCGCGGGCGGTGCGGCAGGCGGCGCGGCCGCCGCGTCCGAACCGCAGACCGTGTTCCAGATCCTGCCGCAGCCGAGCACCGGCACGACCGAATACACGATCGCGATCGACGGCCAGCAACTGCGCTACCGCAACACGCCGCCGCAGTGGACCAACTTCGTGTGGCCGAACCCGCAGGGTTCGCCCGGCGCGACGCTGTCCGCGACGACCTTCGACGGCCGCACGGTGCAGCTCGTCAACGAGCCGGGCCGCTACGGTCTCGAGAAGCTGATCAACTCGGCGCAGCGCAAGCGCCGCCCGGACGGCACGTTCGATCTGACGTGGGTCCAGGGCAGCGTGAACGTGTCGGTGACGATGCGCATCATCAGCACGTCGCAGCCGACCGGCGGCGGCGGCGACCAGCCGCAGCAGCAGAGCCTCCGCGGTCTGCAGCTGCCGTCGTCGATCGCCGACGCGAGCGCCGGCGCCGCACAGAACGCGACGCAGGCGGGCGCCGGCGCGCCGGCCGCGGCACCGGCCGTCGCGGCCGCCACCGCAACGAATGCACAGGGGGCGCAATGACGCAAACCGTTCAGGCGCAGATCGCCTACTTCGGCAAGATTCCGTCGCGCGGCGACTTCGTGAAGAGCCCGCACAACCCGCAGCTGCTGCAGACGCTCGATCGCTGGATCGCGCAGGCGCTGGAGCTGCTCGCGGAGGATCCGCGCTGGAAGATCGTCTACGAGGATGCGAAGCCGATGCATTTCGCGTTCCTCGGCTCGCGCAGCAAGCTGGCGATCGCCGGGCACATGGTCGCGAGCCATGACGTGTCGATGCGCCGCTTCCCGTTCCTCGGCGCGACCGCGCTGGAGGTCGAGCGGCCGCTCGCGTTCCTCGCGCGCAGCCCGCTCGCGTTCGCGCGGCTGTGGTCGCGCGTCGCCGCGCAGATGCCGGCGCTGCTCGCGAAGGAGGAGCCGCCCGGCGCGCTGCAGGCGCTCGGCGACACGCAGGTGCCGATCGACGTCGGCGGCCCCGGCACGTCGCACGACGGCACCTTCAACGACTTCGTCGAACACCAGTCGCTGTACGGGCTGCAGCAGATGCTGCTCGAGAGCGGCCATCCGGTGCGGCTGCGCGGCGCGATGCTCGCGCTCGGCTCGCTGCTGCGGCCGGTGATGCAAAGCGGCTCGTCGCACATCGAGCGCGGCCTGACGCTGCCGCTGCCGGTCGATCCGTTCTACCGAAGCCTCGTCGCCGCGTTCTGGCTCGAACTGATTGCACCGTTCGTCGCGCAGGCCGATTTCGAGCTCGCGATCTTCATCGGCACGATCGCCGAGCGCGAACGACTGATCGTCGGCTTCAACGGTGCGTCGTCGAAGACGCTGCTGAGCGTCGTCGATCCGCAGACCTACGCCGCCCACAACATCGACATCGACGATCCCGAGTGGATCGACGCCCATGCGCAAAACGACCACCGGATCAGCAAGCTCGTCAGCTACCTCGACCAACCGCAACTGTCGCTGCGCGTCGCCATCGACGCGTTCCGCGAAGCGTTCATCGGAGGCTGACGCGATGCAACGCACGATTCACGCACGGCGCGCGCGCCTGCTGCCGTTCTTCGCCGCGCTGGCTGCGGCCGGGCTCGTCGCCGGCAGCGCCTACGCGCAGAACACGGGCGGCGCGACCGTCACGCCGGTCGGCAACGGCACGGTCGCGACGACGGCGCTGCCGTCTACGCCGAATGCGAGCGCCGCACCGGGGGCCGCGCCCGGCACGGCGTCGGGCACGGTCGTGCACGGCACGGCCGGCACGATCACGCCGCCGCCGGCGAACGCGACGCCCGGCCAGGTGGTGGCCGGCGGCAAGGTGCCCGACGAGGCGACCAAGGCTGCCGTGCTGCAGAAGCTGCGCGACACGTACGGCGCGGCGAACGTGGTCGACCAGATCGAGGTGGGCGACGTCGCGACGCCGCCGAACTGGAGCACCAACGTGCAGAAGCTGCTCGGCGCGCAGCTCAAGCAGATCAGCAAGGGCCAGTTGAAGATCAACGGCACGCAGATCGAGGTGAAGGGCGAGGTGCACAACGAAGCGCAGCGCCAGCAGCTCGCGAGCGACATGGCGAATTCGCTGAACCCGACCTACACGATCAAGAACGGGCTGCGCGTGTCGGCGTCCGAACAGGGCGTGCTCGACCAGAC
The DNA here is from genome assembly GCF_000745665.1 of Burkholderia sp. WP42. Taxonomy (NCBI): domain Bacteria; kingdom Pseudomonadati; phylum Pseudomonadota; class Betaproteobacteria; order Burkholderiales; family Burkholderiaceae; genus Burkholderia; species Burkholderia sp. WP42. The sequence goes on from NZ_JQJT01000022.1 coordinate 59,157, forward strand.
GCTCGCGAACCGCACGATCGAGTTCGAGACCGGCAGCGCGACGCTGACGCCGCAAGGCAAGCAGATTCTCGATCAGATGGCGGCGGCGCTGGCGAAGATGCAGAACCGCACGGTCGACATCATCGGGCACACCGACAACTCCGGGAACCGGACCTCGAACATCGCGCTGAGCCAGGCGCGCGCGGATGCGGTGAAGGGCTATCTGATCACGAAGGGCATCCAGCCTCAGCAGATGACGACGACGGGCGTCGGGCCGGATCAGCCGATCGCGCCGAACGATACGGCGGACGGGCGGGCGAGGAACCGACGGATCGAGTTCCGGGTGGGGCAGTAGACGCGCGGGTGTGGGCATGGCGAGCCGACGGCAGGACGCCGGTGAACGCGGAACGTGGATCGCGCGGGCGCGATCGATGGGCCGCGTCCTGGTCAATGCACCGGTCCGCTGGTCGGTCGATCGTTCGATCCGGCCGTTCCCGTGAAAGACGCACTGCGCTGCCTGCGGTCGGCCGTTCTGCTGCTCGTTGGCGCGACGCTCGTGCTGATGGGTGCGGCGGACGCGATCGATTCCGCCATCCTCGTTCGCGCCCGTGCGTGGCCTCGCGTGCCCGCCGTCGTCGAGCGATGCGAGTTGTCGCTCCGGTATGGGAAATCCGCCGTGACCTGGGAGGCGCGCGCCGTGTTCCGGTATGGCGCGGAACGTACGCGGCAGTACGACACGACGTGGCGGCCGGCCGGGTCACCGGTGTATTCGCGTTCGGAAGCGTCCAAGCTCAGCCGCGAACAGTTCGGCGCATTCACCCATACGTATTGCAGCGCGGCCGCGACCGACGGGCTGCGCGTTTCGCCGATGTTTCCCGGCGTTGCTCGGCGTAACGATGCGGTTGTTGGCGGAGCATGGGTGCGTGAAACCGGATTCGCGCTGTTCGGTCTGGTTGGCGGGTTGATGCTGTGTGCGGTGAGCGTTTCGCTGTTGCCGTGGGGCGAGGATCGCAAAAAGCAGGCGGTGAAACACAAGGCGCGGCGAGCGCGGAGTCGCGTCAGCGGTTTATGACGCAACGTGCGAGCTCGCCGATAGCGTATCGGCGAGTCCGTAAAACCGCATCGCGCTACTGCGTCGTCTGTACGTGTGGCCGAGGTTTTCAGTGTCTCGAGGAACGCAGGCCACTCCGGCTCGCGTGGATTCGGTTCTGCTCCTGCCAGTACCGCATGTCGCTGCGGAACCTGAGGCTCTCAGGCCAAACGATCATCGCTCACGACTGCTCGTCGGGCCTCACGCCGAGCAGCTCGCGGATATGCGACAGCGATCCGTCGTCCTTCACGACGCTCTCCAGCCACTTGTGCAGCGGCATGTCGGCCCATTCCGCGGCCTTGTCCGCGAGATACGCGACCGGGCTGTGCGGCTCGGTCTGGCGGAAGTAACGCGCGACCGCGCGCAGCTGGTCGACGGCCTGCGCGCGGTTCTGGATGCCGGCGATCATTTGCGCCACCGGCGCACGCGAAGCGGTCTGCGTCTGCACATGGGTCTCCTCGGTGTGGAACGCGTCGCCGAAGCTCGGTTCGACGCGCTCCGGCTGCGCTTGCTGCGCCGACGGCGCGTGCGGTGCGCTGCCCGTATATCCCTGCTCGCGCGCGAAACGCTCGACGAGCCGATACACGGTCTCGAACGCATCGCGCGTCTGCCGAAAGCTCGGCGCCGAATCGCCCGCGCGTTCGACCAGCCGCTCCTCGAACGCGTCGAGCGCGAACTCGAACGCCTTCAGGTTCGCGAGCAGCGCCGTGTAGAACGCGATCGGCGTCACGCGCCGCGATGCATCGATCTGCTCGACCGACGGCTTGCCGCGCGCGATTTCCTCGGCGTGTTCGGGATCGCGCTTCACGGCCTGCGCCACATGCTGCGCGACCTCCCAGTCGAGCGTGGTGAACGCGTTCGACGCGCCGTCGGTCACCGCGACGCCGCGCAGCAGCTCGGCCGTGCGCCCCGACAGCCACGCGACGTTGCCGAGCCGGTATTCGACGTCGTCGCCTTCGGGCAGCGGATGCACGGTGTCCCAGTAGTCGCGGCACAGGCCTTCCAGCAGCGCATAACCTTCGGTGAGGCCGGTGATGCCGTCCTCGAGCGCAAGCGCCTCGGTCAGCCACACGGCGAGCCGCAGGTCCTTGGTGCGCGTGCGCAGCAGCTCGCCGGCATGGTCGACGACGAAGCCCCAGTCGGCCTCCTTGATGTCGGTCACCCATTCGCCCTGGTCGAGCGTCGGATCGTCATGGCGCCGCGCATCCTGGATCGCGTCGAATTCGTTCGAGAACAGCAGGTCGTCGCCGCTGGGCGACGCATCGCTGATCGGCGTCAGCAGCTCGGGGAGATTGATCGGCATGGTGGGTTCAGTTCGTCATTGCAGAGAGCGCGGCCGCGCTCATTCGACGGTGTACGCGAATTCGCCCGCGTCGTCGGCGCGCACGGCGATGCGCGCGATGGCCGCACCGTCGGCGATCCGGCCGAGCACGTGGCCGGCGATCTCGGGCAGCAGCGTGCCGTTCAGGATATGGTCGACGTTGCGGGCGCCCGAATCGACTTCGGTGCAGCGCGCGAGCACCGCATCGACGAGCGACTCGTCCCATTCGAACGCGGCCTTGTGGTTCGCTTCGATGCGGCGGCGAATGCGCTCGAGCTTCAGCTCGATGATCTCGGCCAGCACGTCGTCGGAAATCGGGTAGTACGGCACGACCTTCATCCGGCCGAGGAACGCCGGCTTGAAGGTCTTGTACAGCTGCGGACGCAGCGCCTCGGCGAGCGCGTCCGGGTCGGGCAGCTCGTCGGCCGTCTTGTTCAGGCACGCCTGCATCACCGCGGCCGACCCGACGTTCGACGTCAGGATGATCAGCGTGTTGCGGAAGTCGATCTCGCGCCCTTCGGCGTCGTCCATCGTGCCCTTGTCGAACACCTGGAAGAACATCTCGAGCACGTCCGGGTGCGCCTTCTCGACTTCGTCGAGCAGCACGACGGAGTACGGATTGCGGCGCACGGCCTCGGTCAGCACGCCGCCCTCGCCGTAGCCGACGTAGCCCGGCGGCGAGCCCTTCAGGCCCGACACGCTGTGCGCCTCCTGATACTCGCTCATGTTGATCGTGACCATCTTGCGCTCGCCGCCGTACAGGATGTCGGCCAGCGCGAGCGCCGTCTCGGTCTTGCCCACGCCCGACGGCCCGACGAACATGAACACGCCGCGCGGCTTGTTCGGATCCTCGAGGTTCGCGCTCGCGGTGCGCACGCGCTGCGCGATCGCGTCGAGCGCGTGATCCTGGCCGATCACGCGCGCACCGAGCAGCGGCTGCAGGTTCAGCACGGTGTCGATCTCGTCCTTCACCATCCGGCCGAGCGGAATGCCCGTCCATGCGGCGACGATCTCGGCCACGACGTGTCCGTCGACCTGCAGCGGCACCATCGGCTCGCCGCCCTGCAGCGCATGCAGCGCCGCGACGCGCTCGGTGAGCTTCTCGCGCGTGGCCGGCACGTCGACCGGCTCGCCGTCTTCCGAAGCGTGGCGCGCGCGGTCGAGCGTCTCGCGCAGCTCGGTGATCTCGGCGACGATCGCGCGCTCCGCTTCATAGCGCGCTTCGTCGTCGCTCAATTGCGCGAGCGCCGTGTCGCGCGCGCCGCGCAGCTCGCCGAGCCGCTCGTCGTGCGACGCGCCGCCGGCCGCTTCGCGCTCGAGCGACGCGATCTCCGCGTCGATGCGCTCGATGCGCTTCTTCGTGTCGTCGATCGCCGCCGGCGTCGCGCTGTGCGCGAGCGCGACCTTCGCGCATGCGGTGTCGAGCACGCTGATCGCCTTGTCCGGCAGCTGGCGGCCGCTGATGTAGCGATGCGACAGGCGCACGGCCTCGGTGATCGCATCGTCGAGAATCCGCACGTTGAAGTGCTTCTCCATCAGCCCCGACATCCCGCGCAGCATCGCGGCCGCGAGCGGCTCGCTCGGCTCCTCGACCTTCACGACCTGGAAGCGCCGCGCGAGCGCCGCATCCTTCTCGAAGTACTTCTTGTATTCGCTCCACGTCGTCGCGGCGATCGTGCGCAGCTCGCCGCGTGCGAGCGCCGGCTTCAGCAGGTTGGCCGCATCGTTCTGGCCGGCCTGGCCGCCCGCGCCGATGATCGTGTGCGCCTCGTCGATGAACAGGATGATCGGGTGCGCGCTCTTCTTCACCTCGTCGATCACGCTCTTCAGGCGGTTCTCGAACTCGCCCTTCACGCTCGCGCCGGCCTGCAGCAGCCCCATGTCGAGCACGTGCAGCGCGACGCCGCGCAGCGGCGGCGGCACGTCGTCCGCGGCGATCCGCAGCGCGAGTCCCTCGACGACCGCCGTTTTGCCGACGCCGGCCTCGCCGGTCATGATCGGGTTGTTCTGGCGGCGGCGCATCAGGATGTCGATCGCCTGGCGGATCTCGGCTTCGCGGCCGATCACCGGGTCGATCTTGCCGTCGCGGGCGCGCTGCGTGAGGTTCGTCGTGTACGTGTCGAGCGCGGGCGTCTTCGACGGGCCGGCCGCGGACGCGCCCGGCGCCACGTCGGACACCGCATCGCCGCCGTCGTCGCCATCGGGCTGGCGCGGCTCGGCTTCGCTCGAGCCGGCCATGATCTCGTCGAACTTGTGCTTCAGGTCGGTCACGTTCATTTCCGCGAACTGCGCGGACATCCGCTGCGCGAACTGCGCGAGATCGGGCGCGGTCAGCAGCGCGAGCAGCAGATGGCCCGAGCGGATCCGGCCGAGCTGCGAATCGAGCGACGCGATCAGCCACGCCTGCTCGAACAGCGCGATCAGATGCACGGAGAACACCGGCGTGCGCGTGTTGCCCGTCTTCAGCCGCGTGAGTTCGCGCTCGAGATCGGCACGCAGCGCATGCGGATCGACGCGGCTCGCGCGCAACGCGAGCGGCAGATCGCCCGTCGCCTCGTCGAGCAGCGCGATGAACAGGTGCTCCAGATCGACCTCGTAATGGCCGCGCGCCAGGCACGCGCTCGCCGCGCGTTCGGCCGCGTGCCGGCACAGCGGGTTCAGTTTCGTGATCAGGGTCTTCAGGGGCGTGCTCATGGCGTCGATCTCAGGTTCGATTGCTTGTTTGTTGTCAGTCAGTGAATCACGTGCAGCTCGTAGCGGGCGTCGGAGCGATCCTCCGCCGCGTCGCGCGTGCAGAGGAACGCGTCCCAGCCGAGCCGCGAGCCCGCGCCGAGCACGCTCGCGCCCACTTCCGTGCGCTTGAGCACGAGCTTGACCTCGTATTCGAGCGTGACGCCGGCGAGCAGCGTCAGCATCCGTTCGAGCGCGATCGCGTGCGGGCCGCCCGGCAGGAACGCCTCGTAATCGCGCTTGGACAGCGCGCCGACGACGATCCGCGCGCGCATGTCGCGCTGCCACACCCGTTCGCCGACCAGCGCCGTCGCGCCGAGCACGGCGTTGACTTCGCCGAGCACGCTCAGCTGATCGGGCGGCACGTCGTACCACTTGCCGACGAACTGGTCGATCTTCACCGGCACGCGGAAGTAGTCGGACAGCGTGCGCTGCAGGTACGCGGCCGACATCGGCCGATGCCGCGCGGCCAGCGCGTAGCCGGCGACGGCTTCGTCGAGCACGCCGCCCGCGCCGGCCGCGAGACTGTCGCGCACCTCGTCGCTCGGCACGCCGGCGATCGCGAGCAACAGCGGCAGATAGCGCTCGTCGCGGTCGAGTTCGTAATGGAACGGCAGCCGGTACTTCTTCCACGCAGCGTAGAACAGCGCGGTCGCGCGGTTCGAGAACACGTCGAAGAACGCGCGCGCCGCATGGTCGCGCTTGAGATGCTCGCGCGCGACGATCTGCTCGGTGTAGTGCAGCGGCAGCGCGCCCTGCCCGCCGAGCAGCCCGAAGAACGCGGGCGTCAGCTGGACGCGGCCGAGCTCGCCGGCGGCGAGCGCCGCGCCGCGCCCGTCGCTCGAATCGAGCGGCGTGCCGTCGTCGTCGAACGAGCGCGCGCCTTCGATTTCGCTCGGCGGGAAGCCGATCGACAGCGTGTTGCGAAACTCGATGCGCTGCGCGACGACGTCGCCCTGCCGCCACGCGCCGGGCGCATCGGACGCCTGCCGCGCGAACAGCCCCTCGAGCACGCGCACGGCCTGGAAGAACTCGAAGCGGTGCGGCTCGTCGAGCAGCGCGTCGACTACGCCAGGATCGATTCGCCGGTTCGGGGCTTGCATCGGATGATCTCCTCGCCGGTGCGCTTCGACACCACGACTAGTTGAACGAAACTGTTGAGGTGCACGTACAGCCCGAAGAAGCTGTCGAGCACGCGCACGAACGACGCGAGGCTCGCGCCGACGAAATGCTCCTCGTCGATGGTCAGGCGAATCTCGATGCCGCGCACGAAGGTGGCGAACGGCTTGCCGGGCAGCCACTGCACGGCGCCGCGCTGCTCGACGCCGGCGAGGCCGTCGATCTGGCGCATCGACACCGCGGTGCGCCGCAGGTCGTACAAGGTCAGCATTTCCTTGAGCGGCGCGAGCCCGTGCGCGACCAGCGACACGTGGTTCAGCGCGAGGTGCGACACGAGCCGCCAGTGCGCGGCGCGGCCGCGCTCGAAGCGCACGCTCTGCGTCGGACGCCGCAGCATCGAGATGCCGCTCGTCTGCGCGCCGCCTTCCTGGAACAGGTCGCCGCCTTCGAGGCCGAACGCGAGCATCGCCGGCAGGTCGCGGTTGGTGCAGGTGAGGTCGAGGCTCAGCGTGTCGGTTTGCGGCGACGTCGGCTCGAAGTCGATGTCGACGATCGAGATCTCCGTTTCGTAGCCGGGGCTCTTTTGCGCGACCCAGTCGTTGCGGCGCGCGAACCAGTAGTGGCCGATCCGCGCCGATTCGCCGTGATGCAGCGAGTAGAACGGCCGGAACTCGATCACCGATTCCTCGTGCGCCTGCTGCCTGACGAGCTTCACCGAATCGATCGAGTACACCTCGTACGCGAACGCGCGCCGCGCCTCGGCGATCACCGGATACGACACCGCGCGGTGCGTGATGCGGATCGGCTCGCCGTGCTGGCGGAACAGGTTGACGATCGGCGTGCAGAACAGCCGGAAATGGCTGGCCGTCAGCAGCTCGAGCAGGCGCGCGACATGCGAATCGCTGCGCACGTCCTGCAGCACGAGATGCAGCGTCGCGCGCTGGCAGCGGCCCGCCGCGCGCGCGATCGCCGCGACGTCGAAATCGACGAAGTCGAACTTGTCGGGAAACGCGAAGTATTCGGTCAGCAGCCGATAGGCGGGATGCGACTTCGCCGGGTAATCGATCAGCGCGTCGTCTTCGTCGAAGCCGGCCTGCGCGATCGGCAGGTTGCGCAACGCGGTCCAGCGGCCATTGCGCTCCGGCTCGACGTACGCGGCCAGCACGTTGACGAACAGGCAGTCGGTCAGCGCGGCGACGAACGACTGCTCGCCGTGCAAGTGCGCGCGCAGCGACGGCAGCTTCAGCGCGCCGAGGTCGAGCTGCGCGGCGAGCGATTCGAACGTGATCGAGATCACGCCCGTCGCGTTGGACGGCAGCACCGTCGCGCTCGGCGCGAGCGCGACCGGCGTGAAGCGTGCCTCGGAGATGCGGATCGGCGCGAGCGTCACGTCGTAGGCGGTGCGGAACCGGCATTGCACGCCGCGAATCGGGCGGCTCTTCAGCTCGGTGCCGCGCTGGATCACGACCGGTTCGGTCTGCTGGCCGGGCGAGGCCGGCGTGAACTGCGCGATCGAGCACGACGGGAACGGCCGCAGGTAGTGCGGATACAGCACTTCCAGCAGCGCTTCGGTGAACTCGGGGTAGTCGTCGTCGAGCTTCTTGTTGATGCGCGCGCCGAGCAGCGCGAACGACTCGATCATCCGCTCGACGTGGGGATCCTCGCAATGCTCGCCCGACAACGCGAGCCGCGCCGCGATCTTCGGATAGCGTTCCGCGAAATCTTGCGAATAGCGCCGCAAAAACGATAATTCGCGCTCGTAATACGGCAGCAATTCTTCCATCGACGACCCCGAAGCTCAATCTTTCCTGCCGGACCCTGGTCCGCCACCGGGCGGTCCGGCCCGCTCGGCAGCTTGATTTACTGCATTCTGGCCGCGCGTGCGCGCGTGACCGAATACTGCAGCGTCGACGGCTGCAGCATCGCGTCGAAATTCACCGGCTCCTCGGCCGGATGCACGACGAGCAGCGCCTGGATCGCGAAGTACAGCGCGTTGGTCGACTGCTCGTTCAGCTCGAACGTCACCTGCACCTGCTGCAACCGCGGCTCGTGGCGTGCGATGGCCTGCTGGATCGACTTGCAGATGAACGCGCGGTCATAGTGACTCGCGAGGCTCAGGCCCGCGAAGTCGTTCAGCCCGTAGGTGAGCACCGATTTCTGGCATTCCGGCAGCGCCGCCAGCTCGAGTTCGGTGTGCGCGATACGGGTGTTGAGGATCGCCTCGACGTCGCGGGCGACCGTGTTCTTGAGCTCGTCCAGCGACAATTGCCGCATCGCTGCCGAGGCCGGCAGGTGCGGTTCGTCGTCGAACAGCTTGTCGAGAAAACTGGGTTCGAAGCGTTTCATCGGTCGGCGTTCACAGCGAAAACGGCAACGGGACGCCAGGCGCCCCGTTGCCGCAACCGACCTTAGACCGCGTAGGTCTTGTCGTTCTTCGTCAGACTCCAGGCGCCCTGCGTGTTGCCGCCCTGGTTGCCGCCGATCTTCTGCTGGGTTTGCTTCCACTGCACGGCTGCGTACTTGAGCGAGAACGTCTCGATCGGCAGACCTTCTTCACGCACGCTCGGCGCGATGCTCGAGATGATCACGTACTTGAGCTTCACTTCCAGATACTGCACGCGCTTGCCTTCGCCGTCCGCGCGCGAGAAATGGACCGTGACTTCGTCGAACGTGGTGCCGCCCGAAGCGTGCTGATACAGCAGCGGGCTCGACGAATCGATCTCCTTCGTGAAGATCATGTCGCCGTGCTCGCAACGCGTCATCGTGTGACCGCCTGCGGTCGATGCCGTTGCCGAACGCGGCTGAACGATCGAGTGATCCCACGATTTCAGTTCGATCCAGCCCTGATGGTCCTTGTCGGCGGACTCGCCCTTCACCGCCGGACTACCAAACTGCATGTGCATATGTAACATGGCCCTTCGACTCCCCAAAGAGGTGGTTTTAACGTCCTACCCAGGCGGCCCGCCCGGGCGAATTGCTCGCTTATGAATTTGCCGGTTTGGGCAGATCAGCGACAAGTCGCAGAGAAATCGAGAGTTCGTCGAGCTGAAAGTGCGGGCGCAGGAACGCGACCGAACGATACGAGCCCGGCTTGCCCGGAATCTCCGATACTTGTATGGATGCCTCGCGCAGCGGAAATTGCGCTTTCTGCTCCTGCGATGCGTTGTCGTCAAGCAGAACGTATTGCGAAATCCACCGGTTGAGGAAAGTCTCCACGTTCTGCGCCGATGCGAAGCTGCCGATCTTGTCCCGCATCATCGCCTTCAGGTAGTGCGCGACGCGCGATACCGAGAAGATGTACTGAAGCTGGGCAGACAGGACGGCGTTCGCATTCGCGCTGTCGGTGCTGTACTTTTTCGGCTTCTGCACCGATTGCGCGGCGAAGAACGCAGCGTAATCCGAGTTTTTGCAATGCACGAGCGGGATGAAGCCGAGGTCGCTCAGCTCCTTCTCGCGGCGATCGGTGATCGCGATTTCGGTCGGGCACTTCAGCGCGACTTCACCGTCGTCGGTCTTGAACGTGTGGGTCGGCAAGTCCTCCACGAGGCCGCCGCCTTCGACGCCGCGAATCGCCGCGCACCAGCCGAAGTCGTCGAACGCGGCTGTCAGGCGTGCCGCGAAGGCCCACGCCGCGTTGCACCACAGGTATTTGTCGTGCTCGGTGCCGTCGACGTCCTCGACGAAGTTGAAGTTCTCTGCGGTCTGGCCGTCCTTCGGATTGAACGGCAGGCGACCGAGGAAGCGCGGCAGCGTGAGGCCGACGTAGCGCGAATCTTCGGCATCGCGGAACGACTTCCACTTCGCGTATTCGACCGTATCGAACACCTTGCCGAGGTCGCGCGGCTTGCCGAGATCGGCGAACGACTCGAGGCCGAGCAGCTCCGGCGACGCCGATGCGATGAACGGCGCGTGCGCGGCGGCCGCAACGTGCGACATCTGCTCGATGAAGTACATGTCTTCCGGCTGGCGCGAGATCTCGTAATCGCCGATCAGCGCGCCGAACGGCGAGCCGCCGAACGTGCCGAACTCTTCTTCGTAGACCTTCTTGAACAGCGCGCTCTGGTCGAACTCGCTCGCGCCCTTGAAGTCGCGCACGAGGTCGCGCTTCGGCGCGTGCAGCGCCTTGATCTTGATCGTCTGGCCGGTGTTGCTTTCCTTGACCAGATAGTCGAGGCCGCGCCACGTGCTTTCGAGGCGCTGGAACTCCGGCGCATGCATCACCGCGGACAGCTGCGTGGAGATCAGGCGGTCGAGCTCGGCGACCCGCGCGTCGATCGTCGCCGACAGGTTGTCGGACACGATCACCGTGCCGTCGAGCACCTGATGCACGAGTTCGCCGATCAGGTCCTTCGCGCGCGCATGCTCGGAATCGGATTTCGCGACCTTGCTCTTCTCGACGATGTCGTCGAGCAGCGAAGTCCCGGCGGCGTATTCCGCGCCGCTCGCTTGGGCCGCAGCCGTTTGCTGGTTCATCTCAACACTCCGTCGTCATTCGCCGTCTTTGTCGCCGCCGGTGCCCTTCGCGAGCTCCTGCAGCTGCTGCGTGTTCGTCAGCACCTCGGACAGCAGATCCTCGAGCTTGTCGTTGCCGGCAAGCTTGTTGCGCAGATCGGCGAGCTTGGAGCGCGCCTCGAGCAGGCGGCGCAGCGGCTCGACCTGCTCGACGACTTCGTCCGGGCTGAAATCCGACAGCGAGCGGAACTTCAGGTCGACCGCGAACTTGCCGCCGTCCGCGCTCAGGCGGTTCTCCACCTGAAACGCGGCGCGCGGCTCGATCGCCTTCATCACGTCGTCGAAGTTGTCGCGGTCGATGTTGACGAACTTGCGGTCGCGCAGCTTCGGCTGCTCGACTTCCGACTGGCCCGCCAGATCGCCGACGACCCCGACGACGAACGGCAATTCCTTCACCTCGATCGCGTCGCCCTTCTCGACCTCGTAGGTCAGCTGGACACGCGGCGGCCGTATCTTCTGCAGACTTTTCTGAATGCTCTCTTTCTTGGCCATCTCGACGGCTCCCAGGTTAGTTGTGGTTATCGCGTCAGTTGCGTGCTGTTGCGCTCAGTTGCGCAGCGCGCTGAACGGATCGGCGCCGCCCTTCTGCGCGGCGGCGGCCTGCGGCGGAGCCGACTGCGCCGGCGCTGCAGCCTCGGCGGCCGGCGCCGCGCCGGCCTTCGGACGATGAATGATGCGGCGCGACGTGCGCGGCTTCGCGACGCGTTGCTCCGGCGGGAACAGCGCGGATTCGCCGAGCGTGTCGCGCAGCTGCTTCGCGAGCGCCTGCGCGTCGGACTTCGCGTCGCCCGCGAGCGATGCATCCTGGCGCAGCTCGCCGAGCGACTGCGTCGCGATCCGCAGGCCCGCGACCGCGAGCACGCTCTTCGCCTGACGGTCGGTCGCATCGCGCTGCAATGCTTCCTGCGCGGCGACGATCGCCTGGCCGTAGTGATTCTGCGCGAACTGGATCTGCGCGATGCGCGACCACGGCTCTTCGCGCGTCGGGTCCGACTTCGCCAGTTGCTGGTACAGGCCGAGCGCCTTGTCCTGATCGCCCGACTTCGCGACGGCATCCGCATCGGCCAGCGACTTGTTGAATACCTCGGCGCTCGGCGGTGCGGACGGCTGGGTCGCACAACCGGCGATGACGCCGCAGGCCAGCACTACCCCAGAAAGTTTTGCGAAGAGACGGTCTTTCATCGTTATATCCACCGGCGCGTGAGTATTAAATTCGTTGAGAATCTGGTTCTTTTGCTTTGCAAGAAGCGCGCGGGTATAGTACCGATCAATTTTTCATAATTCAATCGTTGCGTGCAGAGTAATTCCTTTTAAAAGTGTGCGCCCCCCCTCGAAACGCCTTCCGCAATGGGCCGCGGACAGCCTTTCCAGCGAAGGGAATGCGCAACTTTTACTTGCTCCGTGGCGTGGCGCACCGAGGACGGAAAAAATTTCCGAAACACGCTGCGGCGCCCGCATGTTTAATAGTTGAAGGCCGATAAGCCGGGCATGCGCGCGATGCGCAGCAATACCGGCAGTTTTGACAGGGGAGTTAAAGGCGGCACGCCGGAAACACGATGAAATCGACCATGATTCGCTATGCGCTGCCGCTGCTCGCGAGCGCGCTGCTGGCCGGATGTGCGGCCGCCCCGTTGCTCGGCTCGGCCGCGAGCGCCGTGATGCAGGCCGCCGGCATCGGCAAGCCCGAGCTCCCGGATTCGCAGAAGCCGCCGCGCAACATCGGGCTTACGCTCGCGGCGGCGTCGAACCTGAACGCCGCGAACGATCGCAAGCCGCTCGCATTGGTGGTGAGACTCTACTCGCTGAAGGACCCGACTTCGTTCCAGCAGGCGCCGTTCGACGCGTTCACCGATCCGACCAAGGAAAAGGCCGCGCTCGGCGCCGATCTGCTGAACGTGCGCGAGATCACGCTGATTCCGGGCCAGCGCTATACGGCGACCGAAAAGGTGTCGCGCGAAGCGCAGGCATTCGGCATCGTCGCACTGTTCCGCGATCCGGCCATCCAGCGCTGGAAACTGACGTTCGACCCGGCAAAGTCGGAGAAATCCGGCATAATCATCGGCCTGCATAATTGCGCGATGACGGTCACCGATGGCACCGTGATCGCACCGCAACAGGGTGCGCCTTCGCAACCGCTGAATTTGCTTTCGTCGGTCACCTGCGGATAAGCATGACGCACGAATGTCAATTAACAAGAGTTAACAAATTGGCGATTAATTCGGGCACGACCAAATCGATTAGATCGCAACGCTACATTAACCGGATTTGACATGAGTTATTCGGCCAAGGTGCTGTGGGGGGAAGGGCTGTTCCTCCGGCCTCAACACTTTCAACGGCAGGACGCCTATCACGAGGCGCGCCTGTTCGAATCGATCCAGGCGATCCAGCCGTACAACTGGGGCTTGCGCTCGGTGCGCATCGATCGCGATGCGCTCGGCAGCAACGTGCTGCGCGTGGCCGAGCTCGCGCTCGTGTTCCCGGACGGCGCGCTGTATGCCGCGCCGCAGGCCGACGACCTGCCGCCGCCGATCGCGCTCGACACGCTGCCCGACGGCATCAACGAATTCGTGTTCTACCTCGCGCTGCATCCGCTGCGCGAGAACGGCACCAACTACAGCGACGATCCGGCGTCCGGCTTCACGACGCGTTTCGTCAGCGAGCAGACGAGCGTCGCCGACAACTTCACCGACGCGGCCGAAGCCGACATCACGTTCCTGAAGACGCAGGTGAAGCTGATCGCGCACAGCGAGCCGCGCGACCAGTTGCTGTCGGTGCCGCTCGTGCGCGTGCGGCGCACGGCGACGTCCGGCTTCGAGCTCGACGACAGCTTCGTGCCGCCGTGTCTCGCGATCGAAGCGTCGCCGATCCTGCACCAGCGGCTGCGCCAGCTGGTCGACGCGCTGCAGGCGAAGGTCAATGCGCTGTACGGCTTTCACCGCGAGCCGTCGAAGAACATCATCGAGTTCCGTTCGGGCGACATCGCGTCGTTCTGGCTGCTGCACACCGCGAACGCTGCGTTCGCGACGCTCGCGCATCTGCATCAGCATGCGGCACTGCATCCGGAGCGGCTGTTCCAGGAGCTGCTGCGCCTCGCGGGCCAGCTGATGACGTTCTCGAAGGGCTACACGCTCGCCGACCTGCCCGTGTATCGCCACGACGATCCGGGCCCGAGCTTCGCGCGTCTCGACCTGATGCTGCGCGAGCTGCTCGACACCGTGATCTCGACGCGCTACTTCGCGATCACGCTCGACGAAGTGCGTCCGTCGTTCCACCTCGGCCGCCTCGATTCGGGCAAGATCGACGACAAGACCGAGTTCTATCTGGCCGTGTCCGCCGACATGCCGAACGTCGAACTCATCGACGCGGTGCCGGCCCGCTTCAAGGTCGGTGCGCCGGACGACGTCGACAAGCTCGTGCTGTCGGCGATGCCCGGCGTGCGGCTGTCGTACATGCCGCAGGTGCCGCCCGCGATTCCGGTGCGGCCCGGTGCGTGTTACTTCCAGCTCGACTCGCGCGGCGCGCTGTACGAGCGCATGCTGCAGGCCCAGTCGGCGATGATCTATGCGCCGACTGGCATCAATGACCTGAAATTCGAACTGATCGCGGTCACATCATGAGCTACGCGCCTTCCCTGTTCGGCGACAACGCGCCGGCCCCGTTGCATACCCCGGCGTCGACCGACGCCGCGTTCCAGGCCCGCTCGCTGCTCGACCTGCTGTACGACGGGTTCTTCATGCTGTTCCTGCTCAAGAACGGCCGCGCGCCGGACAGCGCGAGCGAGTTCAGCACGAAGATTCAGGAATTCCTGTCGGACTTCGAACGCGGCGCGAAGAAGCTGAATATCGCGGCGGAGGACGTGTATGCGGCGAAGTTCGCGTATTGCGCGGCCGTCGACGAGATGGTGCTGTCGTCGCAGTTCAAGATCCGGGCCGACTGGGAACGCCGGCCGCTGCAGCTGGTGCTGTTCGGCGAGCAGCTCGCGGGCGAGAAGTTCTTCCAGTATCTGGAGGAATGCCGGGCGCAAGGTGCGGCGCGGCTGCAGTCGCTCGAGGTGTTCCACATGTGCCTGCTGCTCGGGTTCCAGGGCAAGTATCTGCTCGAGGGGCCGGAGAAGCTCGCTTATCTCACCGCGCGGCTCGGCGACGAGATCGCGCATATGAAGGGCAAGCGCGCTGCGTTCGCGCCGCATTGGCCGCTGCCGGATCAGATTGCACACCGGCTGAAGCGCGAGGTGCCGGTGTGGGCGATCGGTGCGGTGTTCGCGCTTGTGGCGCTGCTCGGGTATCTCGGGCTCAACACCTATCTGAAGGACAAGACGCTGCAGGCGCTCGCGCCTTATTCGCAGGTGATCAAGGTCGGGCCAGAGTCGGCGAATTTGACGATTTCGTTGCCTTGAGCTTGCGGTGAGCGGACGTTGTCGCGTTGGAGGGAAGGGCCGCTTGGCGGTCCTTTTTTGCTGTGGTGTCGGGCGTGGCGGGCGCGTTCAGAGAAGAATGAACTCGTCGTTGTCGACGTAGAACACGAACGCGTCGAGCAATTGCGCGATGCTTGGTTCGTCGACCTGATCATGCGCGTTGATGACGATGTCCTCGATCGTCGCGCTGTTCAAGGTCACGCGCCAACCTTCTTGTGGAGCGGTGGCGGGTGGCGTGGCGCCTTCGGCGTGAGCGGTGCCTTCGGCGAACTCGCCCTCCGTATCGAGCGTCCACGGCATCTGCGGCAAGCAGAGCCACCCGTGGAAATCGCCAGGGTGTTCAAGAATGTGCTTCAGCGACACGGTGGTCGCGGTGATCGTTGACATGGATGTTGCGGTGGTGACGGGAGTCGAATCGATGCGTTGGGCGATCGGGAAGGGGCGCGTAGGGGCTGCGGGGTAGCCGCTTGCGGCGGTGAGGGGGGATTATGCCAATTTCGTGTGCGGCGCGTGGGTTCGGCGGAGAGTGTCGGGCGGTTGGCTGAACCTGTCCGCATTTTTGTGGGCGAGGCGGTTGAACAGCACGTTATCCACGCGCCTGCATAAATCGCTCTCCGAACAGGATAGCAAACTGATTCATTGCTGATTTCCAGTCGAACGCGGACCGCACGGTCTTGGCCAGTACGTTGCGCAACGCCAGCCAGAGCAGCTTGATGGCCGCCTCGTCATTCGGGAAGTGACCGCGGGTCTTGATGATCTTGCGCAGCTGCATGTTCAAACTTTCTATCGCGTTCGTGGTGTACACGACCCGTCGAATCTCCGGCGGAAACACGTAGAACGGCGCGACGTGCTCCCACGCGCGTTGCCACGACTGCACGATCGTCGGGTACTTCGCGCCCCAAGGCCCGTCGGCGAAGTCTTGCAGCGCCTGCCGTGCCGCCTCTTCGCTGGCAGCCGCGTAGATCGGGCGCAGCGCGGCGGCGAGCACCCTACGATCCTTGTAGCTGGCATATTCGAGGCTGTTGCGGATCAGATGCACGATGCAGGTCTGAACGGTGGTCCGCGGATAGGCCGCACCGATGGCTTCGGTGAGCCCCTTTAGGCCATCGACCACGGCGATCAGGATGTCCTGGCAGCCGCGCGTCTTCAGTTCGTTGAACACCTTGAGCCAGAACTTGGCGCCCTCGGTCTGCTCGATCCAGAGGCCCAGCACGTCGCGCTGGCCGTCGGCCTGGATGCCCAGGGCCAGATAGACGGCTTTGTTGCTGACCACACCATCGTCACGGATCTTGACCCGCAGGGCATCGAAGAACACCACCGGATACATCGTTTCGAGCGGGCGGCTCTGCCAAGTCAGCGCTTCGGCCATCACCTCGTCGGTGACCGAACTGATGAAGTCGGGAGACACCTCGGTGCCGTAGCTCTCAGCCAGAAAGGCCTGAATCTCGCGCACGCTCATGCCGCGGGCGTACATCGCGATGATGCGTTCGTCGAAGCCGGTGAAGCGGCGCTCGTGCTTGGGAATCAGGATCGGCTCGAAGCTGCCGTCGCGATCGCGGGGGACTTCGACCCGAACCGGGCCCCGATCGGTGATGACCGTCTTGCCGCTGGCGCCGTTGCGCTCGTTGGCTTGCCCGGGCGGCTTGGACTGGCCCGACGGGTAGCCCAGATGCAGATTCATCTCGGCGCCCATTGCGCGTTCGATGACTGCTTTGTTGAACGCCAGCATCAAATCCTGGACCTCGGTCGGCGTCATCGGCCCCTTGACCAGTTGGTCCAGCAGTTCCTTGGGCAGTTCAGGCAGCGGCCCGCGGGCCGCTGCCTGACGCGCTACAGTTTGCCTTTTCTTCTTCATTGGCATATTCATGACTTTTACACCTCATGATATGCCTCGCCCACGAAATCGCGGATAGGTCCGATCGTAGTACCGGTGCCGATTATAGTGCAGGTCCGACCCAGCATCGCATGATTAGGCAGTTTGATTCATTCGTATTGCTTAAGCTCCTGCTTGATTAATTCGAGAAGTTCCAGTGGCGAAAGTAGCTGCCCTTTGCCTTCAGGCCCGGGGAACACAGCACATAGTCTTCGGTCCGTCTCCATCCCGGGTAACCATCGCGACATGAACTCGTCTAGGGCAATCGCTTTAGGATGGAAGTTCTTCCATTCGTTACTGGCACACATTGCCGAAAAGTCCTCTTCCGGCCAAAACGGAATCACCGTATGACCATCCGAGGTGCCGGTCGCCCATCCAGTATCGAATAAGCCCCAGACAACTTCTGAGTCAGCAACCTTCCGGACGAAATAATCACATCGCGCCTGGGTATCGAGTCGCAGAACGTTCTCGATCTTCTTCGGATGAGGTTTCATCAATATCCTCCAACCTGATGTTGGGTCTTATGGAGGACAGCATCTTGCAATTCGGAATGCCTATAGCAATAGCCATCTTTTGCTTCCGTCCCGCGCCCGTGAGCGAGCTCCATGCCGGGAGTTCTAGAATTACGTGAGTTGCCAGGCAATCTAACCGACGTACGATTTCCAGTGTCGATGTGCCTCATTTCGTTCCGAACCCAGCCCCTCACCCATCTGGGCTGCAGTGGGTCGTCCGCTAGTGCTTTCAGCCTTTCCTGCTTGTTCGAGCGTCCATGTGAGCCATCACAGCATATCGGACACGCAAGCTTCGACGCGAGCCCTAATGGATCGATCCACTCGACCGGATTCGGCGCATATTGATAGACGTTGATCCCGCCCGCAAGCCCGATCGGATCCTTGCTAACGAACCGACCACTACCCGGATCGTAATACCGATACCGGTTGTAATGCAGCCCCGTCTCATCATCCCCCCACTGCCCCTGAAACCGCAGCGCATTCTTCGCCACGATCCCCGTCGCCTTCGACGCGCGCGCGATCACCTCCCGCGCTTCACCCCACGCCTTGTACGACGCTTCCCACACAACGTCACCGTCGTCATCGGTCAGCAACTGCGGCGTCCCGATCTGGTCGCAGTGGTAGTAAAACACTGCCGCGTCGCCCCGCCGCTCCGGCATTTTCTGTAGCGGATCCTCCTCCGGCACATAGCGATCGGTGCTCTTCCACTGCGGCGTCGCAATACCCTCCACCGGCTCCGCAACATACTGCGCCAGCGGCACGAACGTCCGCGGCTCGTACAGATAGTGCGTACCGCGCTCGCCGTCGCTCTCGTACGCCAGCGTGTCACCATCCCAACCGAACACCGTCCGCTCGCCGTTCACCTCCTTCGCAATACGCCGGCCGAACGCGTCATAGAAATACCGCGCCTCGCTCTGCCGAGACGTCTCCGCAACACGCGCGGACAGCAAGCGATTGAACTCATCCCACTCGTATTGCTGCTCGCCCACCGGCGTCCGCTTGCGCACCAAATTCCCGCGCGCGTCGTACTCGAAGTGCATCCCCGCATACGCCTTCAGCAGGTTGCCCAGCACCTTCGGCACCTCGACCGGCAACGTGCTTTCCGGCCGCACCGGGCTCGGACGCGATGCCGGCGTCTCGGCAGTCCGCACCGGATCGATGATGTTGCTCGCCGGATCGAACGCGAAGCGCTCCTTCGCCACCGGACTGATCGCCTCGACCAACCGTCCGACCGGATCGTACCGATAGTCGGTCCCGCCCTTGCGGCTGTCCTCGATTCGCGACAGTTGTCCCACCGCGTCATAGCGATACCGCCGCTCGACCAGTGGCGCGGGCGCCGTCGACCGTTGAATCGTCTGCTGCAGCACGCGCCCCGCCGGATCGTAGTGCGTGCGCTGCCCCACCTTGCTCGACAGCACGCGCACCGTCTCGCGATGCAGATCGTCGCGCTCGAACTGCACGCGCTCCTCGCCATCGAGCAACATCCCGTGCACATGCCCCGAGCCGTACATCAGCCAGTCCACGACATGCCCGTCCGGCCGCACGCTCCGACGCCGGTTGCCGAGTTCGTCGTAGTCGTGATGCCACACGTAGCTGCGCTGTTCGCCGAACAGGTCGTATGCATGATGCTCGCGCACCAGATTGCCGACCGGATCGAAGAAGAACTGCACGCGGCTGTATCGATTCACCGCGTCAATCAACCGGCCGCTGCGGTCATACGCAAACCGCTCTTCGCTGTCCCCCGCGACGCGCTTCAGCAGACGGCCGTTCACATCGACGTCGACGGACGTCACGCAACCCGCTTCGTCCATCGATACGAGGCTGCCGCTGTCTGGATCGTATTGATAGCGCGTCGACTTGCCGTTGAACGCGACTTCCTCGATCAACCTCCCCGCCGGATCGTAGTGGAACTGGTACGTCGCGAAGTTCGCATCGGTGAGCGCCGTCAAACGTCCCAGGCGGTCGTAGCGGTAAGCGATCGTCTGCCCGAGCGCATCCGCGCGGCTCGCGATGCGGCCCACCGCGTCGTAGCCATAGCGCGTCGACCGATTGAGCTGATCGGTATGCGCGAGCAATCGGCCTTCGGCGTCGTACTGCACGTGCTCGACACCGGCCGGTGAGCGAATCTCGCTCAATTGGCCGCTCGCGCCGTATGCATAAGCGATCACGCCGCCGGATGCGTCCTTCGTCTCGATCACGCGGCCGATATCGTCGTACCGCCACTCCGTCTTCTTGCCGGAGCAATCCGTGTAGCTCGTGACCTGCCCGGCATCGTTGTACTCGAGCGCCTTCGAGCCGCCCTTCGCATCGGTGATCTGCGTCGGCAACCCCTTGTCGTTGTACGCGTACTTCGTCGAGCGCTCGAGCGGATCGATCTCTTCGACGAGATTGCCCGCATCGTCGTACTTGCGTTGCCACACGTGCCCGTTCGGATCGACGAGCCGGATCATCTGGTCCTTGTCGTCGTAGGCCATTTCGACGACGCTGCCGTCCGCGCGTTCGTGCTCGACAAGATTGCCGCGCGCGTCATACTCGCGCCGCTCGACGCTGCCGTCCTGACGGATATGCATCACCAGATTGTGATGCGCGTCACGCCGGAACCACTCCTGGTTGCCGTCCGGATAGACGATCCGGTACACGTAGCCATGAATGTTGAAGTAGTAGCGCGTCATATGACCGAGCGCGTCGGTCACGTAGGTGAGGCGGATATTCGGGTTCCACGCGAGACGCAGATCGAGGCTGCCGTCATCGGCATATTCGCGGATGCATTTCGCGTTCGCGTTGTCGTCGGCATCCGCGCCATCCCATTCGAGCGTCATCCCGCGGCCGGTGCGGTCGGTGTAGCGCGTCACGAGGTGACGGTGATACCGATACGTCCGCGCATTGCCATGACGATCGACCGCGCGCACGAGGTCGCCCGCGGTGTCGTACTCGTAGCTCGCCAGCGTCCGGCGTGCACCGTCCTTCAGCACATGCTCGATCCGTACGATCCGGCCATGTCGGTCGTGCTCGAATGCGAGCACGTTGCCGCTCGCGTCGATCAGCCGCGCAAGGCGGTCGAGCGCGTCGTAGTCGAGCGTGATCGTGTTGCCGGCGCGATCTTTCTGCATCGCCAGCCGGAACGCGTCGCCACGACGCTCGTACGCATGCAGCGCGTCATGGCCATAGGCGATCGTCACCCAGGTGTCGTCGAGTCGCGACAGCGTCAGGTTTTCCGACAGATCGTCGTGCACTGCGCCGGCCGCCAGCGCCGGATACTCGATGCTGCGTCCTTCCGCATCGCGATAGATCCACTGACCGTCCGCGATGTCGATCCGCGTCGTATAGGGCGTGATCCATCGCGCACCGAGCTCGCCGTCGTCATACGCGGAAAGCCGCGAACGGTACGTACGCTCCCACACGAGCGGCAGCGCGCCCGGCAGATCGAAATCCACGTGCGAGAAGGTTTCGTCGCCGAACGCGAAATCGATCGAAGCCGGCGACGCGCCGATGCCGCACGCCTTGCACGCGCTCTTGCCCGGACCTTCGGCCGGCGCTTGGCCGCTGGTCTTCTCGAGACCTTCCTGCCCGCGCGTCTTCTTTGCCTGGCTCGTCCCGGCAGCCTTGACGTCGGCCGTCTGCTCATGGAGCTTCGCGCGTGCCTTGACGCGCCCGACGGCCTCGATCAGCTGCAACACCAGCCACATCATCTTGCCTTCTTCGCTGCCGGCAAGCGAACGGATCGACGTCGCGATCTTCGGCGCCTCGGTCCGCAGGAACGTCACCGCGCCGCGAAACGGCTCGAGCCACGCGTCGGGCGCGAGCTTCGCCATCGTCCCGGCCGTCTTGTTGACGACCTGCTTGCCGAGCGCCTTGGTGCCTTCGTATGCGAACTGGATGCCATCGCCGACCCGGCTCGGGCTGTACCACGGCCGGTCGTCGGCCATCTTGGTGGCGAGCTGCTGCTGGCGCTTCAGGTTCGCGTTGGCGTCGAGCAGTTGCCCGTGCAGCGCGCGGTCCATGCCCGTCGCCAGCGCGAGCATGAGCTCCTCGGATTTCGATGCGCAGCCGTCCAGCAGTTCGACGAGGCCCGCCTTCAGCTTGTTGAGGAAATCCTCGATCTCGGTCGCGCACGTCGCGTTGACGTGCGTGACCAGCACGGAGATGATCGCCGCGCCGAGATTGCTGCGCGTGGCCAGCAACTCGTGACGCACGAGCGCGAGCAACGGGCGCGCCGACATCCGGAACGGCGCGAGCGTCGGCGGAATCGGGATGATGCCGAGCAGGTTGATCGCGAGGCTCATGTAGTCGAGCACCTGCCCGCCGCGCTTCTCGACGATCTCGGCGATGTCGCCGAGCGCATCGACCATCGCCATGATGTTGCCGACGATCGGCACCGCGCCGGCAAACGTCTTCACGTCTTCGAACGTGATGTGATTGCCGCTGATGCGGCGCAGCCATGCATCGAAGCGGTTGCCGACCGCCGCGACGTCCTTCGCCGAAACGTCACTGAGCCAGGTGACGGCTTCTTCCTTCTCGGCGCCGGGTGGAAGTTGTTGTGCCATGTCGTGGTTCGTTCAATTCGTTTTCTCAAGACGGCTGACGCGCCGCCCTCTCAGGATTTCAACGGTCCGCCGAAGCCGCTCGTCGGCAGCTTCATGCCGCCCGCTGCCGACGCCGTCGCAGTCGTCGTTGCGGCCTTGCCCGCGACTCCGGCGACACCGGGCAACGCGCTCTGGAGCGCGCCCGACGCAGCATTTGCGGCAGGCGCGGCGAGCGCAGCCAGGCCGCCCTGGCGCGCGGTCTGCACCATTGCAGCCACCTGCTTTGCCGCGCCACTAAGGCTGGAGGCCGTCTGCACGGCCGACGCGACGCCCGCTCCGCCGACCGCAGCCGCCGCGGCCGGCAACGCGGCGCCCGCGAGCCCGCCAAGTGCGGCGCCGGCGCCGCTGCCGCTCGCGAACCCCATCGCCGCCGTGGATGCCGCCGGCGCCATGCCTTGCAACTGGCTCGCAAGCTGTCCGCTCGCCGCCGCCTGCGCGGCTTCCGGCGAAGGCGCCACCGGCTCGGCCGGCCACTTCGCCTGCTTGAAGTAATTCGCCGGCTGGTCCGACGCGCGCGGATCCTTGCCGAACTCGACGCGCACCGCGCCCGGCGGCAAGCCGCTGACGACGGTATAGCCGCTGTTGTCGAGCGCGCCCTTCTTCAGCACCGTGCCATTCACGTCCTTCACCGTGAAGAGCCCGCCCTTCACGGCCTCGCCGTTCATGTACTTGTGGAACAGCTCCAGCTGGCCCGGCTGATCGGGCCGCGCGCTCGGCAACGGATAGCCCAGGCTCGCCGGTCCGGCGAACGTATGCGACGCGCCCTTCACATCGATCTTGCCCGGTGCGTGGATTTCGACGTTGCCATCCTTGACTCGGATGTACGCCCCGCCGCTCGTCAGCAGAATCCCCTGATCGGCCGCGATCTCGATCCGGTCGGTTGCGGATACAACCTTCACCGCCTTCTGCGCGGTCACCTCGACGTTGTCCGACTGCGCCTGGATCTCCACCTTGCCCTTGCCCGCGAACAGCTTCATCCCCGCGTTCTGCACGAACAGGCTCAGCTTCTGGCCGATGCTGCCGATCAGCGATTTGCCCGCCGCGACATGCACGCTCTGGCCGCTCGCGACGTTCACGTGATCGTTCGCGACCATGTGCAGCGACTCCTGCGTCGACATCGCGATCCCCGACGGGCTGCCGAACAGCATCACCGGCTCCTTGAACGCGTTCGCGCTCCCCGTGCCGCCGCCCGCGGTGCGCCCGCCCGATGCGTTGCCCGATGCACGGTCCTGCGTCGCATCGGTGAACGCACGCATCGCCTCCTGCGCGTCTTTCAGGCTTTCGGCCTGATGCTGCTCGCTCACGCCCGACAGCGCCTCGATCAGGCTCTCCCCGGACACGAGCTGCTGCTGCGCTTCCGTCACGTCGAGCGGCTGGCTGTTCGCTGCCTTCGGATGGGTCGTCACGTACAGGCCGCGGCTCGCCCGCACCGCGCCGTATGCGTCCGAGCGCAGATCGAAGCCGCTGCCCAGATACGACCCGCGCGTGTTGCCGTTCTGGTCGATGATGTAGCCGAGATGCAGCAGGCTGTTCGCGCTGCTGCTCATCAGCTGCACGCGGTTCTGCCCGGTCGCGTCGTCCATCACGAGCTGGTTGTAGCCGCTGCCCAAATATTCCTTCGAGCGGTATCCGGAGAGAATGCCGTCGCTATGCCACTGCGGCTGGTTCGCGCCGTTGTACACGCGCCCGACCGCCAGCGGCCGGTCGCAGTCGCCGCCGACGTAGTCGATCAGCACTTCCTCGCCGATGCGCGGCACGTGCACGCCGCCGTAGCCGCCACCGGTATCGGACTGCACGACGCGCACCCAGCACGACGCGTTCTCGTTGCCCGGATTGAGGCGATCCCACACGAACTGCACGCGGATCCGGTTCAACTCGTCCGTATAGACTTCCTCGCCCTGCGGGCCGACGACGATCGCCGTCTCCAGATGCATCTTCGGCTTCTCGTGCTCGAACGGGCTGCGATACGGCACGCTCACCCGCTGCGCTTCGACTTCGACGAGATAGAAGCCCACCGAGCCGTCGTCGTGCGGCACGCGAAATGCCGGATCGGCCCCGTAGCCTTCCTGAGCTTGCGTCAACGCTTCGCGCAGGCTGTACGGGAAGTCTGCGCTGCTGCTCGCGACCGGCAGGTTGTTCTCGATCCACCAGTCGACGCCGATCGTCGCGAACTCGCGCTGGTCGGCCGGATCGCGATCGTGTTCGGGATGATCCGACAGCGTGAAGCGCCGACCCGCATCGATCGCACGCACGCCGCCCGCGCCGTGGAAGCGCTTCGCCTGCGACTCCCATTCCTCCATCCGGATCTTCGTCAGATGGTCGCCGCGGGTCTGGTCGAGGTACGTGTACGCACCGGTGTACTCGTAGACTTCGAGCTGGTCGGGCAATTCGCCCTGATCGGCCATCGTCGGCAGCGTCGTGCCCTTCGGATTCGACGGCTGGGAAGGGTTCTTGTAGTCGAACGTGCGTGTCGTGCGCGTGACGCTCTGCAGCGTGCGCGTGCCCGACCATTGCGTGAACGCGTCGGCATCGCTCGCTGCCCCGCCGCGATAGAAGCGCACGGTTTGCGGCGACAGCGGCGCGAACGCCTGCAGGTTGTCGGTGATGACGAGCGTGTGCGACTTGCCGTCGTCGGCCTGCTGCCATGTGGTGTAAAGGCCTTCGCTCTCCATCAGCCGATGCACGAAATGCCAGTCGGTGTCGTGCTGGCGCGTGTACGAGCGGCTCAGCAGCGGCTGCGACAGCGCGAAGCGGAAATGCCCACGCGCCTGCGGATGCTGGTTCAGCACGTCGCTGATGATCTGGTCGACGGTCGTGTCGTTCCAGATGCGCTGATCGCGACGGAACTTCAGGAAATGGGTGAAATCGGCGAACGTCAGCTGGTAGGTGGTGAGCCCGCCGTCGGCGCCCAGGCGCCGCGCCGTGTGTACGTAGCCGTTGACGGGCCGGTAGCTGCGGTCGGCTTGCTGAATCCATAGCGTGACCGGTTGCGCGATCAGCTTTTTCAGCTCCACGTCGCTGTCGGTCGACAGCACGTCGAGCGTGAATTCATAGGCCCGGCCGATGCGCGCACGGCCGACCGCTCGTTGCACGGTCAGCACGTTGGCACCCAGTGGCGTATCGAGCTTCAACAGCCGGTCCTGCTGAAGCAACCCGCCGCGCAATGCGGCAACAGTGTTGTGCATGTTCATGGCAACGGCCTTTTCTTCTTTTGACGCACCCTCGGATGGCGCGTTGAGCGATTTCGCTCGCGCGATTTTACAGACAAATTACGGCGCGATTCGGAAAAATTCCCTGACTCGAATGGGTACTTTTAAGCGTGTCCTGAATGGCGCCGACGATCGGTTCGCCCGCATTCCGTTCGCTGAAATCGATTGCAATCGGGGCCAATTCGACTTCCGGTCGGGGCCGGTTGCGCGTAATGTCTACGTGCCCGTAGTCCGGCCCGGTTCGGGCACGACGATGCCCGGCACCCTCTGACCACATTGAACACTGGAGATCCACGATGAAACGTTCGAAGTTCCTGCTGTCGGGCCTGCTGCTTGCGTCGGCCCTTGGCTTCACGGCCGTCGCCGCGCACGCTGAAGATCTGCTCGACTCCGTGAAGAAGGCCGGCGTGCTGCGTGTCGGGCTCGAAGGCACGTATCCGCCGTTCAACTCGCGCGGCACGTCGGGCCAGCTCGAGGGCTTCGACGTCGACGTGGCGAACGCGGTGGCCGGCAAGCTCGGCGTGAAGACGCAGTTCGTGCCGACCGAATGGAGCGGGATCATCGCGGGGCTGCAGGCGGGCAAGTTCGACGTGATCGTCAACCAGGTCACGATCACGCCGCAGCGCAAGGAAGCGCTCGACTTCAGCGAGCCGTACACGTACTCGGCCGCGCAGCTGATCCAGCGCAAGGACGACACGCGCAACTTCAAGTCGCTCGAGGATTTCAAGGGCAAGAAGCTCGGCGTGACGCTCGGCACGAACTACGACCAGATGGCGCGCAGCGTGCCGGGCATCGAAGTGCAGACGTATCCGGGCGCGCCGGAAAAGCTGCGTGATCTCGCCGCGGGCCGGATCGAGGCCACGCTCGACGACCGTCTGATGCTGCCGTACATGATCAAGACGTCGAACCTGCCGCTGCGCTCGGGCGCGGTGTTGAACGGCGGCAAGCAGGAGATGGCGATCCCGTTCCGCAAGGGCAATCCGAAGTTCGAGAAGGCGATCAACGACGCGCTGGATTCGCTGCGCAAGGAAGGCACGTTGAAGAAGATCTCGATGCACTGGTTCGGTAGTGACGTGACGGTGCCGGTTGCGCAGTAGGCGGTCTCTTGGGGGCGATGCGTCACGTTCTTCGCGTTGGGGAGGGGGTGACGCGTTGGTACCTGCTGGGCGCGAGAACTCGGTCGCGGCCGTCCCCGACGATGACACGCTGCCGCCACGTCGCTGCGCATGGTGCGCATCACTCGCCACAACCCAGACGGTGCCTAGGACGTGTCCAACAACAGCTGCATGACGTACGTGATGGACGTGCTCAACGCCGGGGGGAGCCGACGTTCCGGCGAAGAGCTGACATGCGTGGGCATTCCTCAACCGACATGACGTCGGTCCACGCGTGAAGTAGTGGATGACGAGGTAACGACAGATGAGGTCTCAGACGTTGTGCGCCAGGCACCGCGTGCGGTCATTCACGGTCGCTGCGAAATGCATTGGCGACCGAATTCGCGAGCGCGGACGATTCGAGCCCGATGAATTGGTGCGGGTATCGCTGGATCGACCCAAACGCAGCCACGTCGTATGGATGACGCGCGCGGATCTGGACGAGCATGCGGTCACCGCCAACCATGTCGACGACGTCGCGCATGTCACCGAGTTGCGAAAGTTCGCGTTGCTCGACCGGGCGTGCGAGCATGTTTGCCCGGCTTGCCTGGATGAATTGCTCGTACGTTCAGGCGAACAACCGGACTCGCCAACGCACGTGTCACGCGCGTTCGACACGGCGGTCGTCGCCGACAATGCGACGGTGGAGGGTCCACTCGTCAAGTGCGATATCCACGGGATTACGTTCGGTTCGCGCACATCGCCCGCCCTGGCAGGCTTGATCGATCAGCGTGACGCGGGGCCGCATGGCCGACTAATCAATGTAGTCGTGATCTCAACGAAAGCAGAAAACAGATTCTGGTTCGACGAAGCCTTCCTTCTTCGTGCGCTGGGACCGGATATCGATCTCTCTACAGGCATCTATCGAATGGAATCGGGCGACCGCAGCCGCGCCCTGCTCGAAAGCGGGACATCGGTATGCAAGCACTGCCTTCGAGACTGGCTGCAGCGCAACGGCGTCGGTTAGCGATGTGCGGCGGCAATCGGGGGATGCGGGCGTCGGGTCGCGAAGCAAGCATGCGCCCGGAATCACGTGTGTCGCGCGGGGAAGCAGAAAAGACGAAGGGCCGGGAGAATCAATCTCCCGGCCCTTCGTTCAATATGGTGCCGGCTGCAGGACTCGAACCCGCCACCTGATGCTTACAAAGCACTCGAATTATCAATTATTACAGCAACTTAGCATGATTACGCGTTTCCAAAACCGCAGATACCGCGCGCTTCTGCGCCTTATCAGACACGGTTCTGGCGACGATTGGAAACGCATCAGCCACATCACACTGACGACTGGCGGGCACGTGCCGACTGGTAAGATTTAGCACCCCACCCTTGGAAGATTCTGTCGATGACCAACCTGCCCTTCATTTCGCGTGTTGTCCTGCGAAACTATCGCAGCATCGGCGAATGCGACGTACGTCTCGGGCCACTGACATATCTCGTCGGTGCGAATGGTGCCGGCAAAAGCAACTTCGTCGACTCTCTGCACCTCGTGACAGACGCTCTCACTAGCTCGCTGGAGCAGGCGCTCAATGTCCGCGGGGGATGGGCCGAAGTACGGCGCCGGTCTGGCGGACACCCGACCCATTTCGGCATTCGGATTGAATTTCGCGTAGATGGTACGCCGGCACACTACGCGTTCAACATCGGCGCGGTCAAAAATCGCGGGTTCGAGGTATTGGCGGAAGAATGCAGCCTCGGCGGCGGACTGGGCAAAGGCCCGTACTACCGCATTGAGCGCGGTAAGGTTGTCCAAAGCAGCGAAACCACCATTCCGGCCCTGACCAGTGACCGCCTTGCATTGGTCGCACTATCCGGCCTAAGCGCGTTTCGGCCAATATTCGACGCGCTCACGTGCATGGGCTTTTACAACCTTAATCCTAAGTTGATGCGTGAGCTGCAAAAGGCTCAAGAAGGTCGCTTGCTCAAGCCCGAGGGAGAGAACATCGCAAGTGTTATTGGCCACCTCGAAAAGGTGAATCCCGGCGCACTCGGCATCGTCGAAGAGTACCTTCAGACTGTTGTACCCACGGTTCACGCAGTAAGACGTATTCCTGTTGGACCGATGGAGACCCTCGAGTTTCGCCAAGACGTCCGCGGCTCGCGCGATCCGTGGCGCTTCGCGGCCCAGAACATGTCCGACGGAACACTCAGGGCAGTAGGCGTTTTGACCGCCCTGTTTCAAGGCAATCGCGACTTCGCCCCCACGCTTATTGGAATCGAGGAGCCGGAGACCGCTTTGCACCCCGCGGCAAGTGCCGCACTGCGCGAAGCTCTGAACAGGGCATCAGCGGAAACACAAATCATAGTGACCAGTCACAGTCCGGATCTGCTCGACGATCCGAGCGTTCGTGACAACCAGATCCTTGCGGTCGTCTCGCAGGCCGGTGACACGAAAGTCGGTGAGATCGACAACGCTTCGCGAGAAGCCATCCGACAGCATTTGTTCTCGGCCGGGGAACTGCTCAAACTCGGCCAGATTCAGCCGGACCCGGAACGGATCAAGCAATTGGAGCTACGGCAGCCGTCACTGTTTGGGCCGGGGGCAATATGAAAATTGCGTCCATCGTTGAAGGCTACGGCGAGGTAAGTGCGTTGCCCGTGCTGCTGCGTCGGTTGCTAGAATGGCGCCCGACAGAAGACTATATCGAGATTGAGCGACCGAACAGGGTACCTCGCGATCGATTCATCAATTCGCAGGATGAGTTCGCGCGCTACCTTAAGCTCGCCCGAATGCAATGCGGGGACGACGGCTGGATATTGATCCTCCTCGATGCAGACGATGATTGTCCTGTCGAGTTGGCGACAGCCTTGCTGGCCCGTGCACGCGAAATCGACGAACACCGGGTCTCCGTTGTGATCGCAAAGCGAGAGTTTGAGGCGTGGTTCATCGGCGCCGCAGCATCGCTCAACGGTCAACGCAGCCTCACGGTCGCACCGGCTGATCTGACTGTCGATGCAGAATCCCCGCGTGACGCTAAAGGATGGCTTAGAACTAGGATGACCAAAGGCTCATACGGCCCGGTCACTGACCAGCCAGCGTTCGCTGCGCTTATGGATTTGCAACAGACGTTTGATCGGTGCCGCTCGTTCCGCAAACTCTGTAGCGAGTGGGATGCAAACCTTGGCCGAGCCGCCTAGCACAGCTGCGTAGCCAAGCACAAAAACTGCACCGACGCGGATTGAAGACGCACTGAGGTATTGGAAACGCGAAGGGGCTACGCAAACATCGCGTAACCCCTTGTCAGATATGGTGCCGGCTGCAGGACTCGAACCCGCCACCTGATGATTACAAATCAACTGCTCTACCAGATGAGCTAAGCCGGCGTAAGTCCGCGATTCTACCTCATTTCACGATCTTGAGGCGAGGTCTGCTACCGCCTTTCGAGCCGTCGCCGTCGGTGTTCGGCGGCTCGTCGGCGCCTTCGGACGGCTCCTCGTTCGCCCCGCTTTCAGCGACCGGCGTCAACGGCGACGCAGCGTCGTCGCTCGGCGTGCCCTCGTCTTCGGCCACGCCCGAATCCTCGCCCTCGCCCGCCACCGCATCGACCTGGAACGCCATCCCCTGCCCGTTTTCCCGCGCATAGATCGCGAGCACGTTGGCCACCGGAATCTCGATCTTGTGCGCCTTCCCGGAAAACCGGGCGGTGAACTCGATCCACTCGTTACCCATCTGCAACTGGCTCGTGGCCTCGAAGCTGATGTTGAGCACGATCTCGCCGTCACGCACGAACTGGCGCGGCACGCGCGTCGACTGGTCGACCCTCACCGCGATATGCGGCGTGTATCCGTTATCGGTGCACCACTCGTAAAGCGCGCGCAACAGATAAGGCTTCGTTGAAATCTCTTGCATCACAATCCTCGAACCCGGAGCGGGCACGCGGCACGCCGCGCCGCCCGCTCCGTCATGCACTCATTGCACCATCAGCGACGCATGACCTTTTCGGACGGCGTCAGTGCTTCGATATACGCGGGACGGCTGAAGATCCGCTCGGCATACTTCATCAGCGGCGCAGCGTTCTTCGACAGCTCGATGCCGTAGTGATCCAGACGCCACAGCAGCGGCGCGATCGCGACGTCGAGCATCGAGAACTCCTCGCCGAGCATGTACTTGTTCTTCACGAAGATCGGCGCAAGCTGCGTCAGGCGATCGCGGATCGCAAGACGCGCCTTCTCGTGATTCTTCTCCGCTGCCTTGCCCTTCTCGTTCTCGAGCGTGCTGACGTGAACGAACAGTTCCTTCTCGAAGTTCAGCAGGAACAGGCGCGCGCGTGCGCGCTGCACCGGGTCGGCCGGCATCAGTTGCGGATGCGGGAAGCGCTCGTCGATGTATTCGTTGATGATGTTCGATTCGTACAGGATCAGATCGCGCTCGACCAGAATCGGCACCTGACCGTACGGGTTCATCACCGAGATGTCTTCCGGCTTGTTGAACAGGTCGACGTCACGAATTTCGAAGTCCATGCCCTTCTCGAACAGCACCAGCCGGCAACGCTGGGAGAACGGGCAAGTTGTGCCGGAATACAGAACCATCATATTTGCGTTTCCTCAAAAAAGCCGAGGGCCGGCACGCGGCGCAACCCCTTTCACGGGTTCCGCCTTGCGCCGGCCCCACGCCGGTCAGGCGTGTTTACTTGATATCTTTCCAATACGCGGCATTGAGCCGCCAGGCCAGGAAAGTCAGGACGCCGAGAAAGATCAGCACCCACACGCCGAGGCGTTTGCGGGTCTGCTGAGCCGGCTCGGACATCCACGTCATATACGCCACCAGGTCGGCCACCGCAGCATCATAATCCGGCGACGACAGTGTCCCCGGTGTGACTTGCTGGAAGCCGACGAGCGTATGGACCTTCTCGCCCGTCTCCTCGTTCGTCTTGTCTTCGAATTTGGCAGTGCGCTGCCCCTGCAGCTGCCACAACACATGGGGCATGCCGACGTTCTCGAACACCGCGTTGTTCCAGCCGGTCGGCCGCGTATCGTCGCGGTAGAAACTGCGCAGATACGTATACAGCCAGTCGCGGCCGCGCGCCCGCTCCTCGACAGACAGGTCGGGCGGCATGGTGCCGAGCCAGTTCTTCGCGTCTTCGGGCCGCATCGCGACGGACATCGTGTTACCGACCTTGTCGGTCGTGAACAGGAGATTCTTTTCGATCTCCTTCTGGGATATGCCCAGATCCGTCAGACGGTTGTAGCGCATCAGGTTCGCGCTGTGGCAGTTCAAACAATAGTTTACAAACAATTGCGCGCCGTGCTGAAGCGAAACGAGATTTTCCGTGTTATCGGGCGCCCGGTCGAGCGGAAAATTACCTTCCGCGCGCGCGGCCGGCGCCGCAAGCAGCGCCACGGCCGTCGCACCGATCAGCGCGAGCGTCGAAAGCAGTTTCTTCATGTCGTTCTCTCCTCGCTCACGTTAATGGGGCTTGAAGCGCACCCGTTCCGGCGGCTGCTTGAACGTGCCAAGCGGCGTCCAGACCGGCATGCCGAGGAAGAACGCGAAGTAGATCAGCGCGCAGCCCTGCGCAATCAGCGTCGCGGCCGGCGACGGCGGCCGCGTGCCGAGGAACGCAAGCGTCAGGAACGCCGCGACGAAGATCCCGAGGAACACCTTGTGGAACAGCGGCCGGTAGCGGATCGACTTCACCGGGCTGCGGTCGAGCCACGGCAGGAAGAACAGCGTGATCACCGCCGAACCCATCACGACGACGCCCCAGAATTTCGATTCGGTCAGGAACATGAACACGACGATCGCCGCGGCCAGCACCGGCAGGCCGAGCTTCCACTTGCCGCGCGCGCGCACCAGCGCGAGCACGCCGAGCAGCGCGATCACGATCATCAGCACGATCTTGAACGGGTCGGTGGTCGCGCGCAGCATCGCGTAGAACGCGGTGAAGTACCAGACCGGCGCGATCTCCGGCGGCGTCTGCAGCGGGTTCGCGGGGACGAAGTTGTTCGACTCCAGGAAGTAGCCGCCCATCTCCGGCGCGAAGAACACGATCAGCGCGAACACCATCAGGAACACGCAGACGCCGAAGAAATCGTGCACCGAGTAATACGGATGGAACGGGATGCCGTCGAGCGGAATGCCGTTTTCGTCCTTCTTCGCCTTGATCTCGATGCCGTCCGGATTGTTGGACCCGACCTCATGCAGCGCGACGAGGTGCGCGACGACGAGGCCCACCAGCACGAGCGGAATCGCAATCACGTGGAATGCGAAGAAGCGGTTCAGCGTGACGTCGGACACCACATAATCGCCGCGGATCCACAGCGACAGGTCCGGGCCGACGAACGGGATCGCCGAGAACAGGTTCACGATCACCTGCGCGCCCCAGAACGACATCTGGCCCCACGGCAGCAGATAGCCGAAGAACGCCTCGGCCATCAGGCACAGGAAGATCGCGCAGCCGAAGATCCACACGAGCTCGCGCGGCTTGCGATACGACCCGTACATCAGCCCGCGGAACATGTGCAGGTACACGACGACGAAGAACATCGACGCGCCGGTCGAGTGCATGTAGCGGATCAGCCAGCCCCACGGCACTTCACGCATGATGTACTCGACCGACGCGAACGCCAGCATCGAGTCGGGCTTGTAGTTCATCGTCAGGAAGATGCCCGTGACGATCTGGTTGACGAGCACCAGCAGCGCGAGCGAGCCGAAGAAGTACCAGAAGTTGAAGTTCTTCGGCGCGTAGTACTCGGAAACGTGCTTCTTCCAGGTGGACGTGAGCGGGAAGCGCTGGTCGATCCAGCCGGTGACACCTGTCGTGGACACTTCGTTGTTGTCGGCAGCCATCACGCTTCTCCTTTCTCGTCCTTGCCGATCACGAGGGTCGTCGCCGACGTGAACATATAGGGCGGGATGTCGAGATTCTGAGGCGCCGGCTTGTTCTTGAACACGCGGCCGGCGAGGTCGTAGGTCGAACCGTGACACGGGCAGAGGAAGCCGCCCGGCCAGTCGTCCGGCAGGTTCGGCTGCGGACCGGGCGTGAAGCGTTGGCTTGGCGTGCAGCCGAGGTGCGTACACACGGCCATCACGACGAGAATGTTCTTGCGATCGGCCCGCGCGCGATACTCGTTCGCACAATACGCGGGCAGCGGCATCGAATAGGGGGATTTCGAGGTCGGGTCGGCCACTTCCTTGTCGGCCTTGACGACGTCGGCCAGCATGTCGTCGGTGCGGTTCAGGATCCACACCGGCTTGCCGCGCCACGGCACGGTGACCATCTCGCCGGGCTTCAGGTTGCTGATGTCGACCTCGACCGGCGCGCCGGCCGCTTTCGCTTTCGCGGACGGCGCAAGCGACGCCGCGAAAGGTATGACGGTGGCTACGCCTCCCACGCCACCTGCTACGGATGTCGCAATCAGCCAGGTACGGCGGCCGCTGTCGACGCGTTTGTCTTCCTTGTCTCGCATCACACGCCCCACTTCTGAGTTGGATTTTCCGTCACGACTTTGCATTCCGCCGCTAGTGTGCGCGAATGGAGTCGCCATTTACAAGGCCCGGAGACGAAAATCCCTTCGAAGTAATTGATAGTTAAGGGTTTTCCCCCACTATCGGAGCAATTAAATCATTTCACTTTTAAGCGCCCGCTTCATTGTGAAAATTCGATGCACCGCCGCAAAATCCGCGATTCAAACCGGATTATGAATATCGATAAAAAGGTGCTCGATATCGAATTCCTCCGACAAGTGGCGGCCCAGCGCCTGGACGCCGTAGCGCTCGGTCGCATGGTGCCCCGCCGCAACGAACGCGACGCCGCTCTCGGCGGCCGCGTGCGTGGTCGATTCCGACACCTCGCCGGTCAGGAACACGTCGGCGCCCGCGTCGATCGCCGCGTCGAAATAGCTCTGCGCGCCGCCGGTGCACCACGCGACACGGCGCACCTGCATGTCGGAATCGCCGAGCACGAGCGGCGTGCGTCCGAGCGTGTTCTCGACCTTCGCGACGAAGTGCTCGAGCGTGACGGGCATCGGCAGCGTGGCCATCCAGCCGAGCTCGCCGTCGCCGAAACGCTGGTCGCCGATCAGCCCGAGCTTCTCGCCGAGCTGCGCGTTGTTGCCGAACAGCGGGTGCGCGTCGAGCGGCAGGTGGAACGCGAACAGGTTCAGGTCGTTCGCGAGCAGCAGCTTCAGCCGCCGGTACTTGCGGCCGGTGATCTGCGGCGCCTCGTTGCGCCAGAAGTAGCCGTGATGGACCAGCACGGCGTCGGCGCCCCATTCGAGCGCGGCTTCGAGCAAGGCGACCGAGGCCGTCACGCCGGTGGCGATCTTCTCGATCTTGCGCCGCCCCTCGACCTGGAGGCCGTTCGGGCAATAGTCCTTGAAGCGCGCGGTTTCAAGGGTATTGTTCAAGTACAATTCAAGTTCGATCCGATCCATATAAACCTCTAATCTATTCAGATGCTTAGACGCTTCTGGCTGTTCTTCGCGCAGGCGGTGACCGTACTGCTCGCGCTGATGTTCATCGTCGTGACGCTCAAGCCGCAATGGCTGCAACGGCAAGGACAGCTCGGCAAGCAGCTCGCCACGCCGATCGTCGCGCTGCGGGAAGTTGCGCCGGGCATCGGCGGCGGGCCGGCGACCACGTCGTACGCGGAAGCCGCGCAAAAGGCGATGCCCGCCGTCGTCAACGTGTTCTCCAGCAAGGACGGCTCGTTGCCGCCCGATCCGCGCGCGAAGGATCCGCTGTTCCGCTATTTCTTCGGCGATCGCAACAACGCCCGCAAGCAGCAGGACGAACCGGCCGCCAACCTCGGCTCCGGCGTTATCGTGAGCCCGGAAGGTTACATTCTAACGAACCAGCACGTCGTCGATGGTGCCGACCAGATCGAAGTCGCGCTCGCCGACGGCCGCACGGCCACCGCGAAGGTGATCGGCAGCGATCCGGAAACCGATCTCGCCGTGCTGAAGATCAACATGACGGACCTGCCGACCATCACGCTCGGCCGTTCGGACCGCTCGCGCGTCGGCGACGTCGTGCTGGCGATCGGCAACCCGTTCGGCGTCGGCCAGACGGTCACGATGGGCATCATCAGCGCGCTCGGCCGCAATCACCTCGGCATCAACACGTTCGAAAACTTCATCCAGACCGACGCGCCGATCAACCCCGGCAACTCGGGCGGCGCGCTCGTCGACGTGAACGGCAACCTGCTCGGCATCAACACCGCGATCTACTCGCGCTCGGGCGGCTCGCTCGGCATCGGCTTCGCGATCCCCGTGTCGACGGCCCGCACGGTGCTCGAAAGCATCATCACGACCGGCTCGGTCACGCGGGGCTGGATCGGCGTCGAGCCGCAGGACGTCACGCCGGAGATCGCCGAATCGTTCGGGCTCCAGCAGAAGTCGGGCGCGATCGTCGCGGGCGTGCTGCAGGGCGGCCCGGCCGACAAGGCCGGCATCAAGCCGGGCGACATCCTCGTCAGCGTGAACGGCGACGACATCACCGACACGACCAAGCTGCTGAATACCGTCGCGCAGATCAAGCCCGGCACGGCGACCAAGGTGCACGTGGTGCGCAAGGGCAAGGAGTTCGACGTGAACGTCGTGATCGGCAAGCGCCCGCCGCCGCCGAAGCAGACCGTCGACGAGCAGGACAGCGACAGCGAATGAACGCGCGCTGGCGGGTCGCAGCCTGCGGCCCGCACCAGCGGTAAACGACGAAGGGCAGCCAGCGGCTGCCCTTTTTGCTTTGTATCGACGTGGATTCGTCGTCCTGAAACCGCATTCGGCGGGCGCTTGGCGCCCGCGCCGCGGCTCAGGTAGCCGTACCGTTTTCCGCTTCCGGTTCCTCGCCGGGCTTCGGCACGAAGAAGCGCGCCGCCAGCAGCCCGATCTCGAACAGCACGACGAGCGGCAGCGCGAGCATCAGCTGCGAGAACACGTCCGGCGGCGTGACGACCGCCGAGACGACGAAGGCGCCGACGATCACGTACGGCCGCATTTCCTTCAGCTTCTGCAGCGACAGCACGCCCATCCGCACGAGCAGCACGACGACGATCGGCACCTCGAACGTGACGCCGAACGCGATGAACATCCCGAGCACGAAGCTCAGATAGTTGTCGATATCGGTCGACATCTCGGCGCCGAGCGGCGCGTTGTAGTGCGCCATCACGCGGAAGATGGTCGGGAACACGAGGAAGTACGCGAACGCCATCCCGCACAGGAACAGCACGTAGCTGCTGCCGACGAGCGGCACGACGAGCTTCTTCTCGTGCTGGTACAGGCCCGGCGCGACGAACGCCCAGATCTGGTACAGCACGATCGGCAGCGCGATCACGAGCGCGACGAGCATCGTGACCTTCATCGGCACGAAGAACGAGCCGGTGACGTCGGTGACGATCATCCTGCCGCCCTTCGGCAAGTTCTCCATCAGCGGCCGCGCGAGCAGCCGGAAGATGTCGGGCGCCCAGTACACGAGCCCGAGGAACACGACGATCACGGCCAGCCCCGCGCGAATGATGCGATCGCGAAGCTCGACGAGATGGGAAATGAAGGTTTCTTCCGGGGCGTCGCCCGGATTCTGCTGCGGGTCGCTCACGCCGGCCCTCGGTAGGATTGACGAGCGAGCATGCGCTCGGCTCAGAAGAAACGCGTCGGCCGGCGCAGGCTGGCCGGCTGATGGCGCGCGACTCGCGCGGCGGCCGACTGCACGTGCGTGCGGCGGGCCGTCGCGCGCTTGTACCAGACCGGCGTGCTCGCCTGCTTCACACGCCAGTTGCGGCGCTTGCGCGCCAGCGCGATCGTGCTGGCGCGCCACGACGACGGCGCGGCGGGCGAATCGGTGCCCGACGTGCCGGCATCGACCGAGCCTTCATGAAGACCGCCGACCGCGGAATTCCACGTGTCGTTCAGCTCCTTCTCGTGCTCGCGCAGGTTGTCGTGAATGGTCGTCTCGACATTGCGCGCGGCCGCCTCGAAATCGGTCTTCATCGTCCGCAGCGCGTCGAGTTCGATTTCGCGCGAGACCTCGGCCTTCACGTCGTTGATGTACCGCTGCGCGCGGCCGAACAGCGCGCCCGCCGTGCGTGCGACGCGCGGCAGGCGCTCGGGGCCGAGCACCACGAGTGCGACGACGCCGATCAGCGCCATCTTCGAAAGACCGAGATCCAGCATCGCGAATGCCTGTCAGCGTGCCGGCGTTACGCCTTGTTCGAGTCGGAACGCGTCGTTTCCTTCGCGTTGACGTCGACCGTGCCCGTGCGCGGCAGTTGCTGCGCGTCGGCCGGCGTTTCGCCTTCCTTCATGCCGTCCTTGAAACCCTTCACGGCGCTACCGAGGTCGTTGCCGATATTGCGCAGCTTCTTGGTACCGAAAACCAGCGCGACGATCAGCAGCACGATCAGCCAGTGCCAAATGCTCAATCCACCCATGATCAAACCTCTCCTCAACCACGCCGCATCGCGGCACAAATCGCCGGCGGCGCGCCGGCTTCGACTATCGATGCGGGGAAAACGCCCCGCGACGTCAACCCATCCGCTG
Source organism: Burkholderia sp. WP42 (assembly GCF_000745665.1). Lineage (NCBI taxonomy): Bacteria > Pseudomonadati > Pseudomonadota > Betaproteobacteria > Burkholderiales > Burkholderiaceae > Burkholderia > Burkholderia sp. WP42. The sequence goes on from NZ_JQJT01000022.1 coordinate 97,125, forward strand.
CCACGGGCGCGGGCCGGCCAGAATGTGCGCGTGCAGGTGGTAGACCTCCTGCCCGCCGCCCGGGCCCGTATTGATCACCGTGCGAAACCCCGTCTCGCCGCCCGTGTACGCGACGCCCAGCTGATCGGCCAGACGCGCGACCAGCAGCATCAGCCGGCCGAGCATCGGCGCATCGGCCTCGCTCGCCGCCGACAGCGTCGGCAGGTGCCGGCGCGGAATCACCAGCACGTGTGTGTCGGCTGCCGGGCGGATGTCGCGGAACGCGACGAATTCGTCGTCCTCGTGCACTTTCGTGCTCGGGATCTCGCCCGCCGCGATCTTGCAGAACAGGCAATTCGGATCGTGACTCATGTTGCTCCTGCGAAACGCCCGCGCACCGTCAGAGCCAGGCCTGCGGATCGAGCGTCTTGTTGTCGTTCAGGTACAGCCAACCTTTGATGATACGGTACAGCGTCCAGATCCACGTGACAAACATGACGGCAAACCCCACCACGACAAACATCAGCGCGAAGCCGATCACGTACGCGATGAGCGCGCGCCAGAACGTGCGGATCTGCCACTCGAAGTGATCGGCGTACGGCGTGCCGGCCACGTCGTCGCGCTTCACGTAGTTGATGATGATCGCGATGATGCCGGTCACGCCGCCGGTCAGCCAATGAAACGCGTAGAGGCCGTACAGCACGTGCGTCAACGTGCGCAGGCCGTTCAGGCGCTCGGCTTGCGCTGCGTCCGGCACCGACGGTGTCGGAAACTGGCTCGGCGTATCGGTCATGATGCTACCCCCGTCAGATGACAATTCTTACAGCTTACCGCACGGCTGCATGCGCGGCACGCCGCGAATCGTCAGCCGCCGTCAGCCGCCGTTCGCCTCGCGCTCGCGGCGCTTGCGCAGCGCCTTTTCCTCGATGCCCGACAGGCCTTCGCGACGCTCCAGCTCGGCGATCACGTCGGCCGGGCTCAGGTCGAAATGCGACAGCATCACGAGGCAGTGGAACCACAGATCGGCCACTTCGCCGACCAGCGCCGTCGGCGCGCCGCCCTGGCGCACGTCCTTCGCGGCCAGCACGACCTCGGTCGCCTCTTCGCCGATCTTCTTCAGCACCGCGTCGTCGCCCTTGTGGAACAGGCGCGATACATAAGATTGCTCGGGGTCGCCGCCCTTGCGGCTATCGATCACGGCCGCGAGGCGCAGCAGCGTGTCTTCGGTCGATTGCGTCATTTGTAGATGTGTTCGGGGTCTTTCAGCACCGGCTCGACCGCGACCCAGTCGCCGTTCTCGACGGTGCCTTCGAATTTCTGGAAGAAGCATGAATGCCGGCCAGTGTGGCAGGCGATGCCCGACACCTGCTCGACCTTCAGCAGCACGACGTCCTCGTCGCAGTCGAGCCGCACCTCGTGCACGTGCTGCACGTGGCCCGACTCCTCGCCCTTGAACCACAGGCGCTTGCGCGAGCGCGAATAGTAGACGGCCCGCTGCGTCTCGATCGTCTTCGCCAGCGCTTCGCGGTTCATCCACGCGAACATCAGCACGTCGTTGGTCGCCGCTTCCTGCGCGATCACCGGCACGAGGCCGTTGTCGTCCCAGCGGACCTTGTCCAGCCATGCAGGCAGGGATTGCGTGTCGGTCGTCATCACAGCCTCACCGCGATGCCCTGGTCGGCCATGAAGTGCTTCGCCTCGCCGACCGTGTGCTCGCCATAGTGGAAGATGCTCGCCGCCAGCACCGCGTCGGCGTGGCCTTGCTTGATGCCGTCCGCGAGATCCTGCAGGCAGCCGACGCCGCCCGACGCGATCACCGGCACCGGCACCGCGTCCGACACCGCGCGCGTGAGCGCGAGGTCGAAGCCCGACTTCGTGCCGTCGCGGTCCATGCTCGTGAGCAGGATCTCGCCCGCGCCGAGCTCCGCCATCTTGCGCGCCCATTCGATCGCGTCGAGGCCGGTGGCCTTGCGGCCGCCGTGCGTGAAGACTTCCCAGCGCGGCGCTTCGTTAGGCGCGGACACGCGCTTCGCGTCGATCGCGACGACGATGCACTGCGAGCCGTACTTGTCGGCCGCGTCGCGCACGAGCTGCGGATTGGCGACGGCCGACGAATTCATGCTGACCTTGTCCGCACCCGCGTTCAGCAGGCGCCGCACGTCCTCGACGGCGCGCACGCCGCCGCCGACGGTCAGCGGAATGAACACCTGCGACGCGACCGCTTCGATGATCGGCAGGATCAGGTCGCGCTGGTCGGAGGTCGCGGTGATGTCGAGGAACGTCAGTTCGTCGGCGCCCTGCTCGTCGTAACGGCGCGCGATTTCGACGGGGTCGCCGGCATCGCGCAGCTCGACGAAGTTGACGCCCTTGACGACACGCCCGGCAGTCACGTCCAGGCAGGGGATGATGCGTTTAGCTAGAGCCATGATGTTGCGCCATTGGCCGCGGTGGGACGGCCGGTTGCGAGCGTCTCGCGCGAGACGCCCGATCGGGGCCGCCCGGTGGCGGCCCCGGCGAACGGGACGGGCGCGCTTACGCGTCGTCGAGTTCGCCGTTCAGTTCGTCCGCGCGTTTCTGCGCGGCCGCGAAATCGAGATCGCCGGAGTAGATCGCACGGCCGCAGATCACGCCTTCGACGCCGTGCTCTTCCACTTCGCAGAGATTCTCGATGTCGGTCAGGTTCGACAGGCCGCCGCTCGCGATCACCGGAATGCCGACCGCCTGCGCGAGCTTCACGGTCGCGTCGATGTTGATGCCCTGAAGCATCCCGTCGCGGCCGATATCGGTGTAGACGATCGATTCGACGCCGTAATCCTCGAACTTGCGCGCGAGATCGATCACTTCGTGGCCCGTCAGCTTGCTCCAGCCGTCGGTCGCGACCTTGCCGTCCTTCGCGTCCAGCCCGACGATGATGCTGCCCGAGAACGCGGTGCACGCGTCCTGCAGGAAGCCCGGATTCTTCACGGCGGCGGTGCCGATGATCACGTACGACAGGCCGGCGTCGAGATACTTCTCGATCGTCTCCAGGCTGCGGATGCCGCCGCCCAGCTGCACGGGGATTTCGTCGCCGACCTCTTCGAGGATCGCTTCGATCGCCTCGAGATTCTTCGGCTTGCCGGCGAATGCGCCGTTCAGGTCGACCAGGTGAAGCCGCCGGGCGCCGAGATCGACCCACTTGCGGGCCATCGCCGCCGGGTCCTCGGAGAAAATCGTGGCCTGGTCCATATCGCCCTGTTTGAGGCGCACACACTGACCGTCTTTGAGATCGATGGCCGGAATCAGCAGCATAGCAATCGGGTGTCGTCGTGGAAGATGAAAAGAATCGGGCGCGTACCGGCCAAACCGGTGCCGCGCCGTCTCGCTAGTTTAGTACAACTCTTTCGGTGCAGACGCGTGCGAGCCCCGCGCGACGGGCGTTTGCCGCCCGCCCACTGTGGCTCGGACGCGACGTTCACGGCTGCCAGTGCACGAAGTTGCGATACAGACGCAAGCCGACCTCCGCGCTCTTCTCCGGATGGAATTGGGTCGCGAAGATGTTGTCGCGCGCGACTGCGGACGTAAACGGCGCGCCGTAGGCCGTCTCGCCCACCGTGTGCTGCGGGTTCTCCGGGCTCACGTAGTAGCTGTGCACGAAGTAGAAATACGCGTCGTCGGGCACGCCTTCCCACAGCGGGTGCGAGCGCGACTGATGCACGCGGTTCCAGCCCATCTGCGGCACCTTGAAGCGCGAGCCGTCGTCCTGCAGCCGGCCTTCGAGCTCGAAGCGCAGAACCTTGCCCGGCAACAGGCCGAGGCCCTTCGTGTCGCCTTCCGCGCTCCAGTCGAACAGCATCTGCTCGCCCACGCACACGCCGAGCAGCGGCTTCGTGCGCGACGCCTCGAGCACCGCCTCCTGCAGTCCCGATTCGCCGAGGCAGCGCATGCAGTCGGGCATCGCGCCCTGGCCGGGCAGCACGACGCGGTCGGCCGCGCGAATCGCGGCCGGCGTGTCGACGATCGCCACGTCGGCGGCCGGTTCGGCCTTCTTGAGCGCCTGCGCCACCGAGCGCAGGTTGCCCATCCCATAATCCACAATCGCAATCGAAGTTTTCATCTCAGTGCAGGCAGTAGTGCCCTCAGTCCATTGACGATGAATTCCACCGCCAGCGCCGACAGCATCAGACCCATCAGCCGCGTGGCGATGTTGATGCCGGTGCGGCCGATCCAGTTCGCGATCGGCTCGGCAAGCCGCATCGCGAGGAAACACAGCAGAGCGAGGACCGCGCCGATCGCGACGAGCCCCGCCCGTTCATACCAGTGATGCGAGTTCGCCGCATAGATGATCGCCGTGCTGATCGAGCCGGGGCCCGTCAGCAGCGGAATCGCCAGCGGCACGACCGCGATGTTGTCCTTCAGCTCGGCCTCGTCGCGTTCCTCGGGCGTCGATCGCGTATTGCCGATCTGCGCGTTCAGCATGTTGATCGCCATCAGCAGCATGATGATCCCGCCGCCCACTTCGAGCGAGCCGACCGAAATGCCGAAGAAATCGATGATCTGCTGGCCGAGCAGCGTCGTGATCGTCATCACGCAGAACACCGACACCGACGCGATCCGGATCGTGCGGCGCCGCTCGTGCTCCGTCTGCTGCGCGGTCAGGCTCAGGAAGAACGGCACCGCGCCGACCGGATTGATCAGCGCAAGCAGCGAAATGAACGATTTGAGCAGATCCATCGCGAGCCGGCGCGGCGCGCCGAAGCCGTCAGGTTGTCGTTGGCGTCCTGTCCGTCCGGAAGTTAGAGGCTGCCCTTCGTCGACGGAATCTGCCCCGCCGCGCGCTCGTCGAGCTCGACCGCCGCACGCAGCGCGCGACCGAAGGCCTTGAACACCGTTTCGAGCTGATGGTGCGCGTTGATCCCGCGCAGGTTGTCGATGTGCAGCGTGACGCCCGCGTGGTTCACGAACCCGCGGAAGAATTCGATCGACAGGTCGACGTCGAAGGTGCCGATGCGCGCGCGCGTGAACGGCACGTGGAATTCGAGGCCCGGCCGGCCCGAAAAGTCGATCACGACGCGCGACAGCGCCTCGTCGAGCGGCACGTACGAATGGCCATAGCGCCGGATGCCCTTCTTGTCGCCCACGGCCTTCGCGACCGCCTGGCCGAGGGTGATGCCGACGTCTTCGACGGTATGGTGGTCGTCGATATGCGTGTCGCCATGCGCTTCGACCTCGAGATCGATCAGACCATGGCGCGCGATCTGGTCGAGCATATGGTCGAGAAACGGCACGCCGGTGGCCAGCTTCTGCCGGCCCGTACCGTCGAGGTCGAGCTTCACACGGATCTGCGTTTCGCTGGTATTGCGAACGACTTCCGCCACACGCATGGCAATTCCTTGAATGAGTCTGATGTAAATGGGGGTTGATCGTTGCGCGCCGCGCGCCCGGCTCAACCGGGCAGTGCGAGTTTCAGCGCAGCCAGGAGGCGTGCGTTTTCGTCCGGGGAACCGACGGTCAGTCGCACGCATTCGGCCAACAATGGGTGCATTTTACTCACGTTTTTGATCAACACCCGCTCGGTGAGCAATGCATCGAACACGGCGGCCGCATCGGGCACGCGCACCAGCAGGAAATTGCCGGCGCTCGGGAACACGGTCACGCCCGGCAGCGCGGCGACCGCCTGCGCGACGCGCGTGCGTTCCGCACGCAGCTCGGCTGCCTGCGCGTCGAGCACGTCGAGGTGGTCGAGCAGGAAATCCACGGTCGCCTGCGTCAGCACGTTGATGTTGTACGGCGGGCGCACCTTGTCGAATTCGGTCAGCCACGCGGGCAGCCCGGCGAGATAGCCGAGGCGGATCCCGGCGAGCCCGAGCTTCGACACCGTGCGCATCACGACGACGTTGTCGAACTCGGCCGCGCGCGGCAGCCACGAGTGCTGCGCGAACGGCTGGTACGCCTCGTCGATCACGACGAGGCTGTGCCGCGCAGCCGCGATGATCCGCTCGACGTCGGCTGCGTCGTACAGCGTGCCGGTCGGATTGTTCGGGTACGCCAGATAGACGAGCGCCGGCCGGTGCTCGGCGATCGCCGCGATCATTGCGTCTGCGTCGAGCGTCAGGTCGGCCTTCAGCGGCACGCCGACGAACTCGAGCTGCGCGAACTTCGCCGACAGCTCGTACATCACGAAGCCCGGCACCGGCGCGAGCACCTTCGCGCCCGGCTTCGCGCAGGCGACCGACATCATGCTGATGATCTCGTCGGAGCCGTTGCCGAGCAGCACGTCGCACGCGGCCGGCACGCCCATCGTGCGGCGCAGCTTGTCCAGCAGCGCACCGGGGCGCGGCGCCGGGTAGCGGTTCAGCGCGACCTGCGCGAGGCGCTCGCCGAGCGCGGCGGCGAGCGGCGCGGGCAGCGAATACGGGTTCTCCATCGCGTCGAGCTTCACGAAGCCGCTCGCGTCGGGCACCGGGTAGCTCGTCATCGCGAGCACGTCGCGGCGGATGATGTCTTGTGGCGTGGTCATGGTGTCCAGCCGGCGTGCGTCGCGCCGGCATCAAATGGTCGGCAAGGCGGCGGCTGCCGCCCTGCACGGAGTCTCCTCACGCTGCGGCGCCGATGCGTTCGCGTCGGCGCCGGCGCGTGTCATCCCCTCATCCGCAGTTCGGCGCTGCGCGCGTGCGCCTGCAGCCCTTCGCCGTAGGCGAGCTCGGAGGCGATCTCGCCGAGCGTCTGCGCGCCTTCGGCGCTGACTTCGATCACGCTCGAGCGCTTGATGAAGTCGTACACGCCGAGCGGCGACGAGAAGCGCGCGGTGCGCGAGGTCGGCAGCACGTGGTTCGGGCCGGCGCAGTAATCGCCGAGGCTCTCGCTCGTGTAGCGGCCGAGGAAGATCGCGCCGGCATGGCGGATCTGCTGGCCCCATTGCTGCGGCTCGAGCGCGGAAATTTCGAGGTGCTCGGGCGCGATGTCGTTCGCGATCCGGCACGCTTCGGCCATGTCGCGCACCTTGATCAGCGCGCCGCGCCCTTCGAGCGACGCGCGGATCACGTCCTGACGCGGCATCGTCGGCAGCAGCTCGTCGATCGCCTTCTCGACGCGCTCGAGGAACGCGCCGTCCGGGCACAGCAGGATCGACTGCGCGAGCTCGTCGTGCTCGGCCTGCGAGAACAGGTCCATCGCGACCCAGCTCGGATCGGTCGTGCCGTCGCACAGCACGAGGATTTCCGACGGGCCGGCGATCATGTCGATGCCGACCGTGCCGAACACGCGGCGCTTCGCCGATGCGACGTACGCATTGCCCGGGCCGCAGATCTTGTCGACCGGCGGCACCGTGGCCGTGCCGTACGCGAGCGCGCCGACCGCCTGCGCGCCGCCGATGGTGAACACGCGATCGACGCCGCCGAGCAGCGCGGCGGCCAGCACGAGGTCGTTCTTCACGCCGTCGGGGGTCGGTACGACCATCACGATCTCGCCGACGCCCGCCACGCGCGCCGGAATCGCGTTCATCAGCACCGACGACGGATAGGCGGCCTTGCCGCCCGGCACGTAGAGCCCGACGCGGTCGAGCGGCGTGATCTTCTGGCCGAGCACCGTGCCGTCGCTTTCCGTGTACTGCCAGCTGTGCGTGCCGCACTCGATCTTCTGCTTCTCGTGGTACGCACGCACGCGTGCGGCCGCGGCTTCGAGCGCCGCGCGCGCCTTCGGCGCGAGGCCGTCGAGCGCGGCCTGCAGCGCGTCCTGCGGCAGTTCGAGGGCGGCGACGCTGTCCGCGTCGAGCCGGTCGAAGCGGTTCGTGTATTCGAGCACCGCGGCGTCGCCGCGCGATTTCACGTCGGCGAGGATCTTCGCGACCGACTGCTCGATCGCTTCGTCCTCGCTCGCCTCGAAGGCGAGCAACGTACGCAGCTCGGCGTCGAAGCCGTCGCGCGTCGAATCGAGTTTGCGGATGGTGATGGCCATGGGAGTTCCGTTACGGTGATGCGCTCAGTTGCCATTCTGCGACGCGCGTTCGAACGCGTCGAGGAACGGCTTGAGCGCCGTGCGCTTCAACTTCAGCGCAGCCTGGTTCACGACGAGGCGCGACGAGATCGACATGATCTCCTCGACCTCGACCAGATTGTTCGCCTTCAGCGTGCCGCCCGAGCTGACCAGGTCGACGATCGCGTCGGCCAGCCCGACGAGCGGCGCGAGCTCCATCGAGCCGTACAGCTTGATGAGGTCGACGTGCACGCCCTTCGCGGCGAAGTGTTCGCGGGCCGTCTCGACGTACTTGGTCGCAACCCGCAGGCGCGCGCCCTGGCGCACCGCGTTCGCGTAGTCGAAACCGGCCGGCACCGCCACCGACATCCGGCAGCGGGCAATGTTCAGATCGATCGGTTGATACAGGCCCGAGCCGCCGTGCTCGACCAGCACGTCCTTGCCGGCCACGCCGAAATCGGCCGCGCCGTATTCGACGTAGGTCGGCACGTCGCTCGCGCGCACGATGATCACGCGCAGGTTCGGGTCGGTCGTCGGCAGGATCAGCTTGCGCGAGGTTTCAGGGTCTTCGGCCACCTGCACGCCGGCGGCTGCCAGCAGCGGCAGGGTTTCCTCGAAAATCCGGCCCTTCGACAGGGCGAGGGTCAACGGCGCGCTCATGCTTGGCTCCCGGAGAGGCGGCGCACGTTGGCGCCGACGGCGGTCAATTTCGTTTCCATGCGGTCGTAGCCGCGGTCCAGATGATAGATGCGGTCGACGAGCGTCTCGCCTTCCGCGCGCAGCCCGGCGATCACGAGGCTCGCCGACGCGCGCAGGTCGGTCGCCATCACGTTCGCGCCGGACAGCTTGTCGACGCCCGTCACGAGCGCGGTGTTGCCGTCGATCGTGATGTTCGCGCCGAGCCGGTTCAGTTCCTGCACGTGCATGAAGCGGTTCTCGAAGATGGTCTCCACGACCTGCGCCGTGCCCGACGCCACCGTATTGAGGGCCATGAACTGCGCCTGCATGTCGGTCGGGAACGCCGGATATTCGGACGTGCGGATCGTCACGGCCGACGGGCGGCGGTCCATCCGCACGCGCAGCCAGCTGTCGCCTTCGTCGATCGACACGCCTGCCTCGCGCAGCTTGTCGATCACCGCGTCGAGGATGTGCGGGCGCACGCCCGTCAGCATCACGTCGCCGCCGGCCGCCGCGACCGCGCACAGGAACGTGCCGGCCTCGATGCGGTCGGGGATCACCGAATGGCGCGCGCCGTGCAGGCGCTCGACGCCCTGGATCACGAGACGGTCGGTGCCGATGCCGTCGATTTTCGCGCCCATCGCGACCAGCAAGTGTGCGAGATCGCTCACTTCGGGCTCGCGCGCCGCGTTCTCGATCACCGTTTCGCCGTCAGCGAGCGTCGCGGCCATCAGCAGGTTTTCCGTCCCCGTGACCGTGATCATGTCGGTGACGATGCGGGCGCCTTTCAGCCGCTTCGCGCGCGCCTCGATGAAGCCGTGCTCGATGCTGATCTCGGCGCCCATCGCCTGCAGGCCCTTGATGTGCTGGTCGACCGGGCGCGCGCCGATCGCGCAGCCGCCCGGCAGCGACACCTTCGCCTCGCCGAAGCGCGCGAGCAGCGGCCCCAGCACGAGGATCGACGCGCGCATCGTCTTGACGAGCTCGTACGGCGCGACCAGGTTGTCGACGCGCGACGCGTCGAGCCGCACGCGGCAGCCGTCCGTTTCGCTCTGCACGCCCATCTGGTTCAGGACCTTCAGCGTGGTGCGCACGTCCTTCAGGTTCGGCACGTTGTCGAGCTCGACGGGCTCGGCGCTGAGCAGGCCCGCACAGAGAATCGGCAGCGCCGCATTCTTCGCGCCCGACACGACGATCTCGCCGGACAGCCGGCGGCCGCCTTCGATCACCAGCTTGTCCATCCCGTGTCCCTGCGATTCCCCGTTGGCGGCCGGGTGTGCCGTGGCGACGCTCTCGACGGCGTCGCGCTCGTTGGCGGTGACTTGCACTCAGTGGTTCCGGTTATGCGTTCTGCCATTCGGCGGGCGTCAGCGTCTTCATGCTGAGCGCGTGGATTTCCTGCTTCATGCGATCGCCGAGCGCCGCATAGACGAGCTGGTGCCGCTGGATCGGTCGCTTGCCTTCGAAGGCCGCCGACACGATCGTCGCGAAGAAATGCTGGCCGTCGCCTTCGACTTCCAGATGGGTGCAGGCGAGACCGCCGGCGATGTATTGCTTGACCTGTTCGGGAGTCGGCAACATGAGGGGCTCCTGTCGGCGCGCGCCGCCCGCGGCGGCCGCTGCCTGTCGATATCAATGACGCAGTTTGTAGCCGGTCGCGAGCAGCCGCATCGCGAACATCGCGAGCAGCACGAAGAAACCGGTGACGATCGCGAGGCTCTCGAGCGGGTTGATGTCGGACGCGCCGAAGAACCCGTAACGGAAGCCGTCGATCATGTAGAAAAACGGGTTGAGACGCGAGATCTCGCGCCACACGGGCGGCAGCGAGTGCGTCGAATAGAACACGCCGGACAGGAACGTCAGCGGCATGATCAGGAAGTTCTGGAACGCGGCGAGCTGGTCGAACTTCTCGGCCCAGATCCCGGCGATCAGCCCGAGCGTGCCGAGGATCGCGGATCCGAGCAGCGCGAACGCGATGATGAACAACGGCGCCGCGAAATGCATCGGGATAAACCAGATCGTCACGACGAACACGCCGGTGCCGACCGCGAGCCCGCGCACGACCGAGGCGAGCACGTACGCGCCGAAGATGTCCTTGTAGGACAGCGGCGGCAGCAGCATGAACACCAGGTTGCCGGTGATCTTCGACTGGATCAGCGACGACGAGCTGTTCGCGAATGCGTTCTGCAGCACGCTCATCATCACGAGGCCCGGCACCAGAAAGCTCACGTATTCGACGCCCGGGTACACCTCGATGCGGCCCGACAGCGCGTGGCCGAAGATCGTCAGGTACAGCAGCGCCGTGACGATCGGCGCACAGACCGTCTGGAACGACACCTTCCAGAAGCGCAGCAGTTCCTTGTAGAACAGCGTTTGAAACCCGCTCATGCCAAACCCTCGATGACCTCGGCCCCGTTCATCACCTGGACGAACACATCCTCGAGATCCGCCTTGCGGATCTCGATCTCGTCGAACGTGCAGCCGGCCGCGCGGCATTGCGCGAGGATGCGTTCGACATCGTCGTAGTTGGTGAGGCGCAGCAGATGCTCGCCCGGCGCGCGCGCGGCCGGATCGGTCTCCAGCCCGCGCAGCTCGGCGGGCAGCGCGCCGGTCGCGAGCCGCAGATACAGCTGCAGCCCCGCGAAGCGGCGCAGCAGCGCGTCGGTGCGGTCGAGCGCGACCACTTCGCCGCGACGCAGCATTGCGATGCGGTCGCACAGCGACTCGGCTTCCTCGAGGTAATGGGTCGTGAGGACGATCGTGTGGCCCTCGCGGTTCAGCCGCGAGATGAACTTCCACAGCGTCTGGCGCAGTTCGACGTCGACGCCGGCGGTCGGCTCGTCGAGCACGATCACGGGCGGCCGATGCACGAGCGCCTGCGCGACCAGCACGCGGCGCTTCATCCCGCCCGACAGCGCGCGCATGTTCGCATCGGCCTTCTCGGTGAGGTCGAGATTGGCCATCACCTCGTCGATCCAGTCGTCGTTGCGGCGCAGCCCGAAATAGCCGGACTGGATCCGCAGCGTCTCGCGCACGGTGAAGAACGGATCGAACACGAGCTCCTGCGGCACCACGCCGAGCGCGCGGCGCGCGCCGCGGAAATCCTTGACGACGTCGTGGCCGCGCACCGAAATGCTGCCTTCATCGGCCCGGGCGAGCCCGGCGAGGATGCTGATGAGCGTGGTCTTGCCTGCGCCGTTGGGGCCGAGCAGACCGAAAAACTCGCCTTCCTCGACCGACAGGCTGACGCCCTTGAGCGCCTGAAGCGACTTGTAGCGCTTCTTGACGTGACGGATTTCTATGGCTGACATGACTGTGCGCGGCGCAACGGCCGCGACGCCTATTCTGTGCTTGCTGCGAATGAAAACGGGGCCGGACGCCGATTGGCAGCCCCGCAAAACGCTTGATTATAGGGCAAACCGGCTGGTGGAGCCGGCGCCGACGGCGCGCGGCCCGAAGCGTGCGCGCGCCGGCTGGTGCGGCAGGCTTCGATCGGGCAGCGTCAATGTCGGCCGGTGCCGTCGAGCAGGGCGTCGACGCCATACGCGCGCGCGAGGCTCGCGAGCTTGGGAGGGAGGTTGACGATGTCGAGCGTCGTGCCGCGCGCTTGGGCGGCACGTTGCCAGGCGAGCAGCACGGCGAGCGCCGACGAATCGAACTGCGTCAGCGTCGCGCAATCGACGGCGCTCGCGCCCGCGTCGATGCGCGCAAGACCGTCCGCGAGCGCGGCCTTCGCGCTCGCGACGGTCATCGAGGAGCCGGCTTGGAAGCCGCTCACGACGCCTGCTTGCCGGCGGCAAGCTCCTGGTTGCGCTGCGTGAGGAACTTGATCAGGCCGTCCACGCCGCTTTGCTGGATCTTCTCGTTGAACTGCTGCTGATACGTCTGGATCAGCCACGCGCCGAGCACGTTGAGGTCGTACACCTTCCAGCCGTTGGCCGTCTTGTACAGGCGGTAGTCGATCTGCACCGGCTGGCCGTTGTTCATCGCGACCGTCTTCACGACGACGTCGGTGTCGGCCGGATCGGCGCGGAACGGCGGGTACTGGATCTGCTGGTCGGGCTTCAGCTGCGCGAGCGCGCCCGAGTACGTGCGGATCAGCAGCAGCTTGAACTGCTCCTGAACCTGCTGCTGCTGCTCGGCCGTCGCGGCGCGCCAGTTGCGGCCCATCGCGAGCTGCGTGGTGCGGCGGAAATCGGTGTACGGCAGGATGTCCTTGTTGACGATCGTGATGATGCGGTTGGTGTCGCCCTGCTTGATCGTCTGCTGCTTGACTTCATCGAGCACCTGCTGCGTCGCCGTCTTGATCAAACCCTGCGGATTCGACTGGTCGACTTGCGCGTGCGCCGCGCTGCCGAACGAGAACAACGTCGCGAATACGGGGATCAGGAACAGTTTTTTCATCGTAATGACCTGCGTGAATGAGTCGAGGCAAAGCTTTGAGCCGGTAGCTTACGCGCAAGTTCGCGCGCGCCACCGACTGAATCGTTTCCGGCTGTAACGAATGTAAGCGGCTCAGTGCAGCTTCTCAGTGCAGCTTGATGCTCGGGAAGCGGAAGCCGCCCGGCGACGGCGGCGTCATCTGCATCGCCGGCACGTTCGTCGCGCTCGCCGGGTTCGGCGCCTCGGCGGCGCCGGATGCCGGTGCCGCAATCGCCGCGCCCGACGCACCGGCCGGCGCGGTCGCGCCGCCGACGGCTGCGGCGCCGGCGGTAGCCGGAGCCGCGCCGTCGTCCGGCAGGTCGTACTTCGGCAGCGCATCGCTGCCCGACGCCGTGGCGGCTTCGCCGCGAGCGTTGTTGATCAGCATCTGGCGGCGCTGCAGATACGCGTTGCGGACGAACGAATACTTGTCGAGCGCGGCCGCGTCGAGCACGTCGCCTGCGCCGAGCAGGTTCGCACGCGTGTTCACGAGGTTCACGCCGAACAGGCCCCAGCTCAATCCGTCCGGCTTCACGTAGGTGAGCGGGTTGCCGATGTAGTCGACGCCGAGGCCCGCCGTGTCGCGCAGCGTGCTCGGGCCGAGCAGCGGCAGCACCAGGTACGGGCCGGCCGGCACGCCGTAGCGGCCCATCGTGACGCCGAAGTCGGCCGTGTGCTTCGGCAGTTTCGCGACCGTCGCGACGTCGAACAGGCCGCCGACGCCGAACACCGTGTTGATCACGACCCGCATGATGTCGCCCACCCCGTCGGCGATGCGCAGCTGCACGATGTTGTTCGCGGCGATGTAGACGTCGCCGATGTTCGAGAAGAAGTTGGTCACGCTGTCGCGCACCGGCTGCGGCACCACGTATTGATAGCCCTTCGCCACCGGCTTCAGCGCGTACGTGTCGACGGTGTCGTTGAACTTGTACATCGACCGGTTGAAGCCCTCGAGCGGATCGCCCTTGGTCGGCGTCTGCACGGTCGCGCAACCGCTCAACGCGGCGACTGCCGCCACGGCCAGCGCGGCATGTCTGATGCGGATCGTCTGCATGGTCATTACCCTCTTCTCTTGTTCTCGTGTGGTTATTGGGCGGCCGAGCCGGACACCGCGGAGGCCGGCACCGCCACCGGTGCAGGTGCGGGCGCGGCCGGTGCAGCCGGCGCCGCGGCGGCGGGCTTCGCGCCGCCCGCGTCGGCCGCCTTGCTGTACAGGAACTGGCCGATCAGGTTCTCGAGCACGATCGCCGACTGCGTCATCGTGATCGTATCGCCCGACTTCAACATTTCCGTGTCGCCGCCCGGATCGAGGCCGATGTACTGCTCGCCGAGCAGCCCGGACGTCAGGATCTTCGCCGACGAATCCTTCGGGAACTGGTATTGGCCGTCGACGTCGATCGTCACGACCGCCTGGTACGTGTTGGTGTCGAAGCCGACCGACTTCACGCGGCCGACCACGACGCCCGCGCTCTTCACGGCCGCGCGCGGCTTCAGCCCGCCGATGTTGTCGAATTTCATCCGCACCGAGTAGGTCGGCTGAAACGACAGCGAGCTCATGTTGCCGACCTTGAGCGCAAGGAACAGCACGGCAAGGAAGCCCACCACCACGAACAGGCCGACCCAGAAGTCGAGAGCAGTCTTTTTCATCGTCATTCCAAAATTTGGCTTGGCTGAGGCTTAGCTGAACATCAGCGCGGTCAGCAGGAAATCGAGGCCGAGTACGGCGAGCGACGCGAACACGACCGTCTTGGTCGTCGCGCGCGACACGCCCTCGGGCGTGGGCTTCGCTTCATACCCCTGAAACAGCGCAATGAAGGTGACGGCGAATCCGAACACGATGCTCTTGATCACGCCGTTGCCGACGTCGGCCCAGACCTCGACACCGCCCTGCATCTGCGACCAGAACGCGCCCGGATCGACGCCGATCAGCACCACGCCGACGAAATAGCCGCCGAGCACGCCGACCGCGTTGAAGATCGCCGCGAGCAGCGGCATCGCGATGATGCCGGCCCACAGGCGAGGCGCGATCACCGTCTTCAGCGGGTCGACGGCCATCATCTCGAGCGCGGTCAGCTGTTCGCCGGCCTTCATCAGGCCGATTTCGGCGGTCAGCGACGTGCCGGCGCGGCCCGCGAACAGCAGCGCGGTCACGACCGGCCCCAGCTCGCGCACCAGCGACAGCGCGACGAGCAGCCCGAGTGCCTGCTCGGACCCGTAGCGATTCAGCGTGTAGTAGCCCTGCAGCCCGAGCACGAAGCCGACGAACAGCCCCGACACGGCGATGATCACGAACGAGTAGTTGCCGAGGAAGTGGATCTGCTTGGTGACGAGCCGAGGCCGGCGCAGCAGCGGGAAGAATTCCAGCACGAGGCGCACGAACAACCGCGTGCCGTAGCCCGCGCGCTCGAGGCCGCCGATGACGTAACGTCCGATCGCGCTGATCATGCGCGTCCTCCGCCGAGCCCGAAATCCGCCGCCAGCGGCGCGCTCGTGTAATGAAATTTGTACGGGCCGTCCGGCGCGCCGTCGATGAACTGGCGCACGCTCGGATCGGTCGATGCGCGCAGCTCGGCCGGCGTGCCCTGCGCGAGCACGCCGCCATTGGCCAGGAAGTACACGTAGTCGGCGATCGCGAACGATTCGGGCACGTCGTGCGTGACGAGGATCGACGTCGCGCCGAGCGCCTCGTTCAGCGTGCGGATCAGGTTCGCGGTGATGCCGAGCGAGATCGGATCGAGGCCGGCGAACGGCTCGTCGTACATGATCAGCTCGGGATCGAGCGCGATCGCGCGCGCGAGCGCGATGCGTCGCGCCATCCCGCCCGATACCTCGGACGGCATCAGGTCGCGGGCGCCGCGCAGCCCGACCGCGTTCAGCTTCATCAGCACGAGATCGCGGATCAGGTCGTCGGGCAGGTCGGTGTGCTCACGCAGCGCGAACGCGACGTTCTCGAACACCGACATGTCGGTAAACAGCGCGCCGAACTGGAACAGCATGCCCATCTTGCGGCGCAGCGCGTACAGGCCGTCGCGCGTCTGGGCGCCGACGTCGGCGCCGTCGAACAGCACCTGGCCGCGGCTCGCGCGCACCAGGCCGCCGATCAGCCGCAGCACGGTCGTCTTGCCGCAACCCGACCCGCCCATCACGGCCACGACCCGGCCGCGCCCGAAGCGCATGTTCAGGTTCGACAGCACGAGGCGGTCGCCGTAGCCGAAGTCGACGTCGCGAAGTTCCAGCAGTGTGTCGGGAGGAGTGGGGCTCACGGAGCTGACAGTCCTTTTACGCAGAACGCCGAATTATAGGGCCTGCATCGGAATGATGTCGCGACGGCGTTTCGAGCCCTGCGGTCAACGATTGTCAAATTGTCGGGCAAACCATTGCTGCAACGCAATAACCGCCGCCCGATAATCGGCCGCGCCCGTGATGGCGCTGACCACCGCGACGCTGCCGACGCCCGTCGCCAGCACGTCCGGCAGCACGTCCAGGCTGACGCCGCCAATCGCCACCAGCGGCGCACGCGCCGCCGCGAAGCGCGCATAGCGCGCGATCCGCGCGAGGCCCTGCGGCGGCGCGGCGACCGCCTTGGTCGCGGTCGCGAACACGGGACCGAGCGCCAGATAGCTCGGGCGCTCGTGCAACGCGCGCAACATCTCGTAATAACCGTGGCTCGACAGTCCGAGCCGCAGGCCGGCCCGCGCGATGGTCGCGAGATCGGCCGTGTCGAGGTCTTCCTGGCCCAGATGTACGCCGTACGCGCCTTCTTCTACGGCGATCTGCCAGTGATCGTTGATGAACACGCGCGCATCCGGATAGCGCCGGCCTGCCGCCACCGCGCGCGCGATCTCGCGGCGCAGCGCGTCCGGAGTCGCGCCCTTGACCCGCAGCTGCACGGTGCGCACGCCGCAATCGAGCAGGCGTTCGACCCATTCGGCGTCGGGCACCACCGGATACAGGCCCAGTTGCGCCGGACACGGCGGGAACGCGGGCTCCGGCGCGGCCGGCAGGCCGGCTACGCGCGGGAATCGTGCCGGGTCGACGGGCCAGGGGTCCGCGTCGCCGGTTTCGTCGCCGTCGCGCCACGCCAGCGCGAGCACCAGCGCGTCGAGCGGCGCGAAGCCGCAATCGAGGAACGCCGCGAGCGCGGCGATCCAGTCGTCGGCGAGCGGATGGGCACCTTCGAGCGCATGGCGCGCGCCGGCGGCATGCAGCACCGCGCCGCGCTCGTCGAATTCGATCGCGACCGCGTCGGCGGACGCCGGGCGCGATGCGGCCGACGCGCGCACCTGGGCCGCCCGGTCGCCGGCCGACACGATCAGCACGTCGCCGTCGGCCGGCACGTCCGGCGCGGCGACGCAGATGCGCCACGGCGTCGCCGCGGCCGGCCAGTCGCCCAGGCGCGCGCGAATCCGCTCGGCCGCCTCGGCCAGTTCGTCGGCCGGCGGCCAGAACGCGTCGGCGAAGCGCGCGCTCATGCGCCGCCTCCGTCCTGGTGCCAGAACGGCATGCCGACGACCGGCGTGCTCGCATGCGCGGTCTCGCGGGCGTCCATCGGGCCGGCCAGGTATGCGGCGCGGCCGGCTTCGACGCCCTGGGCGAACGCACGCGCCATGATCTCCGGATGCGTGGCCTGCGACACGGCCGTGTTCAGCAGCACGCCGTCGAAGCCCCACTCCATCACCTGGCACGCATGCGACGGCACGCCGAGCCCGGCGTCGACGATCAGCGGCACGTCGGGCAGCCGTTCGCGCAGCACGCGCAGCCCGTACGGGTTCACGACGCCCTTGCCGGTGCCGATCGGCGCGCCCCACGGCATCAGCGCCTCGCAGCCGACGTCGAGCAGGCGGCGGCCGATCACGAGATCCTCGGTGCAGTACGGAAGCACCTTGAAGCCGTCCTTGACCAGTTGCGCGGCTGCCTCGATCAGCCCGACCGGGTCGGGCTGCAGCGTGTAGTCGTCGCCGATCAGCTCCAGCTTGATCCAGTCGGTGTCGAACACCTCGCGCGCCATGTGCGCGGTCGTCACGGCCTCGGCGACGGTCTGGCAGCCGGCCGTGTTCGGCAGCAGCGGCACCGCGTGGCGCTTGAGCAGATCGAAGAAGCCGGCCTCGGCTGTGCCGCCCGTCATCTGCCGGCGCAGCGCGACGGTCACCATCCCGGGGCGCGACGCGTCGATCGAATCGGACAGCGACTGCAGCGACGGATAGCGCGACGTGCCGAGCAGTACGCGGCTTGCGAAGGTTGCGCCGTAGAGCGTGAGTGCGTCGGCGGAAGTGTGGGACGTCATGTCGTTTTCCTGGAAGAGCGGGGGCAACGCGGCGACGCTCAGCCGCCTGCGACGGGATGCACCACGTCGAGCTTGTCGCCCGCCGCGAGTGCGCGCGCCGCATGCTGCGTGCGCGCGACGAACGTGCCGTTCAGCGCGACCGCGTACGGCGGGCGCGCGCCGTACGCGGCGAGCGCATCGGCGACGGTCGCGCCGTCGGGCAGCGTCAGGGTCTGCTGGTTGATCTGGATATCCATGAGGCTCGGTCGGATTCGGTCGGCGGCGCGCGTCAGGCCGGCTGGCGCGCGTCGTCGCGGTGATGAAGGAGCGTCGGCCAGCGCGCGGCGTCGCGCCACGCGGCAAACGCGTCGGCATCGGCGAACGCGCCGCCGAGCGCCGCCTGCGCGAGCGCGGCGGCCGCCTGCGCGACTTCCGGCGCGATCATGAAGCCGTGCCGGTACAGGCCGTTGACCGCGAGCGTCGTCGCGCCGTCCCAGATCACCGCGGGGCGGTGATCGGGCAGCGTCGGGCGGCACTGCGAATTCAGTTCGAGGATGCGCGCCTCGCCGAACGCCGGGTGCACGGAGAACGCCGCGCTCAGCAGCTCGAGCGCCGAGCGCACGCTGACGGGCGACATGTCCTCGCCTTCCACCTCGGTCGCGCCGATCACGTACAGGTCGTCCTGCTTCGGCGCGATGTACAGCGGATAGCGCGGATGCAGCAGCCGCACCGGCCGCGTGAGGCCGATGCCGGGCGCGTGCACGCGCGCGACTTCGCCGCGGATGCCGCGCAGCGCCGGCAGCGCCGGTTTCGCGCCGAGCCCGCGGCAATCGATCGTGAAATGCGCGTCGGGACGGTTCGCGTCGTCGATCGTCGCGTGCCAGTGCAGCTCGACGCTGCGTTGCGCGAGGCCGGCCGCCAGCGCGTGCAGCGCCTGCCGGTTGTCGAGCTGCCCTTCGCGCGGCAGCATCAGGCCGCGCGCGAAGCGGCCGGCGAGCGCGGGCTCGGCCGCATCCACCTGCGCGCCGGCCAGCGCCACGAAGCCGCCGTCGAACAGCTCGGCCGGCGCGTTCGCGCGCACGCGGCGCTCGAACAGCGGCGCTTCCGCGCGATCGGCGTGATGCCAGACGACCAGCGTGCCGCGATGCTGGAAGAACACGGGTTCCGGCAACTCGGCGAGCCATTGCGGCCAGCGCGCGAGCGACGCGACACCGAGCTCGGTGATCAGCAGCTCGGCGCTCGCCGCCTCGGCGACGGGCGCGAGCATCGCGGCGGCGATCCATGCGGCCGACTGCTCGCCGCCGGGGCCGCCGCGCTCGTACAGGGCGACGCGATGCCCGTCGCCGGCGAGTCGCCAGGCGACCATGCGGCCGACGAGGCCGCCGCCGAGTACCGCGAAATCCGGGCGCGACGCGCCGAGGTTCGACGTGCGGAGATTCATCGTGCGCCCTCCATGCGAAGCGCGCGGGCCTGAACGGCCGACGCAGGCGCGTGCGCGCCGCCTCGTGCAGACGCACGCGGCAGCGGATCGGGAACAGCGAAAAAGACTGAAGATTGAGCGGTCATCATTCCTTCCGTAACGCGCGATGCGCGTACCCAAAAGGACGAAACCGGCAGCAAAGGCCGGCCGGGCGGGACTCGGGCGCTGACCATGTGGGATGGCGGCCAGCGCGGCCCGGCGGGATCAGAAACTTCCCTCGCCGGTATTACCCGGATCGGGTGCGAAGGGTCTTTCTCAGCCTCGCAGCGCTGCCCGGAACTACCCGCGGCCGCACTCGAAGCACCCCTGTTTCGTCGTCGGCCATTAGACCATAAAAGCGGAAAGCGCCGCAAACTGTCCCCGTGCGGCAAATTCGCCCGTCGCAGCGCGCCGCTCTGGCACAATGCCCGCAGGCCGGCTGCGCGAGCGGCCGGTTGCCGCGTCACCGCCGGCCTTAAGTGCCGTTTAAGGCGCGCGGGCGACCATCCCGACGCCCGCTGTCGGTCGGCACCTCGTCGCCGGCATCTCGTATCGCGGCGCGCGTCCGGTCCGCCCGGCCCGCGCGCCGGCCACTCACCAGGAAGCACATGACCCAATCGATCGATCCCGTCCGCTCCGACGCCGCGCCGCAGGACGAGCGCCCGGTATCCGCGTGGAGCCTCATCAAGCCCTACTGGGTGTCGTCCGAATGGAAGGTCGCGTGGGGGCTGTTGATCACGATCGTCGCGATCAACCTCTGCGTGGTCTGGATCAACGTCAAACTGAACAAGTGGAACGCGCAGTTCTACAACGCGCTGCAGTCGAAGGACGTCCACGAATTCCCGAACCTGCTGATGCAGTTCTCCGCGCTCGCGTTCGGCTTCATCATCCTTGCGGTGTACGGCCGCTACCTGCGCCAGATGCTCGGCTTCCGCTGGCGCCAATGGCTCACCGACCGCATTCTGGGCCAGTGGCTCGGCGATCGCGCGTTCTACCGGATCGAGCGCGACCACCTCGCCGACAACCCCGACCAGCGGATCACCGACGACCTCCAGTCGTTCGCGACGACGACGCTCGCGCTGTCGCTCGACCTGCTGTCGACGGTCGTCACGCTCGTGTCGTTCATCACGATCCTGTGGTCGCTTGCCGGCGCGTTGAGCGTCTCGCTCGGCGCGACGCCGATCACGATTCCCGGCTACATGGTGTGGGCGGCCGCACTGTACGCAGTGGTCGGCTCGGTGATCATCCAGAAGGTCGGTCACCCGCTCGTGTCGATCAACTACCAGCAGCAGCGCGTCGAGGCCGACTTCCGCTTCGGGCTGATCCGCGTGCGCGAGAACGCCGAGCAGATCGCGTTCTACGACGGCGAGAAAACCGAGACCGCCAACGCGCAGGGCCTGTTCATGCGCATTCGCGACAACTGGTGGCGCGTGATGAAATACACGAAGCGCCTCACGTTCGTGCTGAGCTTCTACGGGCAGATCGCGATGATTTTCCCGCTCGTCGTCGCGGCGCCGCGCTATTTCGCGGGTGCCTTCTCGTTCGGCGTGCTGATGCAGATCTCGTCCGCGTTCAACACCGTCAGCGATTCGTTCTCGTGGTTCATCAACAGCTACGGCACCCTCGTCGAATGGCGCGCGACCGTCAACCGTCTGCGCGAATTCAAGCGCGTGATGGGCACGTCGCATCTGAAGGAAAGCCTGTCGCCCGCGACCGAGCATGGCGGCATCAACCTGCACTACGTCGATGCGGCGAAGCTGTCGACGTCGTCGCTGAAGCTCGCGCTGCCGAACGGCACCGCGCTCGCGAACATCGGCAACGTGACGATCGAGCCGGGCTCGCGCTGGCTGGTGGTCGGCAAGTCGGGTTCCGGCAAGAGCACCTTCATGCGCGCGCTCGCGGGCCTGTGGCCGTTCGGCGACGGCGCGATCGACGCGCCGGTCGGCGCGCGGTTGATGTTCGTGCCGCAGACGAGCTATCTGCCGATCGGCACGCTGAAGGCCGCACTCACCTATCCGGCCGCGCCCGATGCCTTCACCGACGACGCATGCCGCGACGCGCTGCGCGCGTGCCGCCTCGAAGGCTACGTCGACCGTCTGGACGAAACCGGCCACTGGACGCGCGTGCTGTCGCCCGGCGAACAGCAGCGGCTCGCGGGTGCGCGCGTGCTGCTGCACAAGCCCGACTTCCTGTTCCTCGACGAAGCGACGAGCGCGCTCGACGCCGACAACGAAGCGCGGCTCTATCACTTGTTCGCCGAACGGCTGCCGAAAGCGGCGATCGTCAGCATCGCGCATCGCGAGGCGCTGGCTGAGTTCCACGTCGGCACGATCAACGTCGAGCGCGTGAACGACGACGACAAGGTTGCCGCGTAGCGCCCTGTAACGCTGCGTTCCTGCATGGCGCGGCATTCCTGAGTAGCGCTGCACTCGTTATGCAGCGAAGCAACGAGCCGGCGCGCTGCACCGGCTCGCCGTCCCTTCTGCCCTACCCGCCCGCAGCCGCGATCGGCGCCGACACGATCGGCACATGCGACACGCCTTCGTGCGACAACCGGCTTTCGAACAACGTCAGCGCGTCGAAGCGCAGCGCGAGCGGCCGGCCGATCGCGCCGCCATGCGCGGGCTGCCCGTCCGCGTCGCGCGGCAGCCGTGCGAGCGTCACGTGCGGCCGGAACGGCCGGTGATCGGCCGGCACGCCGAGCTCGCGCAACACCGCAGACAACGCCGCGTTCAGCGCCGCGCACGCGGGATCGGCCGCGAGTTCGGCCACGATCAGCCTGGCGCGCGGCAGGCTCGGCCACCATGCGATCCGCTCGACCGGCTGCAGCGGCAGCGCGTGGGCGGCCGCGAGCGCCGGCAGACGCGCGGCCAGCAGATCGCACCGCGGGCGTTCGATCGCGCCGATGAACGCAAGCGTCACGTGAAGTTGGGCCGCCGGCGTGCGGCGTGCGCCGCGCGTGACCGGCAACGCATGCAGCGCGTCGCTCGATGCCCGATCGGGCATCAGCGCGACGAATGCACGGAGCCGGTCGCCGTTCATGATTCGCGCGCCGCGATGCGCGGGTCGGCCAGCGCATCGGCGCCGGCCGGCAGCACGCATGCGCGTGCCGGGATCGTGTGGCGCGCGAACGCCGGCTTAGCGATGCGCTGCCGGCGATAGTCTCCCCACGCGGCACGCGCATGCTTGCCGGGCGCGAGGCTCGCAACGAAGTTGACGACCGCCATCGCCGGCACGATCCCGTAGACGGCGTTGAACAGACCAGGCACGGATGCGCTCATCCTCAATCCTTCTACAGGGCTCGGTCATATGCGCCGGCCGCGCGAACGCCGCCGTCGGGACGACATGATCGGATCGGGCAGCCCGCCCGAAAACCGCAAACGGAAACGATCGGCGCTCGCATGACATCGCGACCCGATGTGATCAGATTAGGCGACGCATCGCGAAGATGCGTCGACGCGCGCGATGCGACCGCGCACCACGGGCGGTCGGCCGCCATAAAAAAACGGGCGCCCTCGCGGACGCCCGTCTCGTCGAAACCTGCTCGCGGCCGAAATCAGCGCGGCAGTTCCGAATGCCCCATCAGGTACGCATCGACCGAGCGCGCGCACTGGCGGCCTTCGCGGATCGCCCACACGACGAGCGACTGGCCGCGGCGCATGTCGCCGGCCGCGAACACCTTGTCGACCGACGTGTAGTACGAGCGCTCGCCTTCGGTGGCAGCACGCGCATTGCCGCGCGCGTCCTTCGCGACGCCGAACGCGTCGAGCACCGGCGCCGCCGGCTGCGTGAAGCCCATTGCGAGCAGCACGAGGTCGGCCTTCATCTCGAACTCGGAGCCCGGCACTTCCTGCATCTTGCCGTCCTTCCACTCGACGCGCACCGCGATCAGCTTCTCGACCTTGCCGTTCTTGCCTTCGAGGCGCTTCGTCGCGACCGCCCAATCGCGCTCGCAGCCTTCCTCGTGCGACGACGACGTGCGCAGCTTGATCGGCCAGTACGGCCACACGAGCGGCTTGTTCTCCTCTTCCGGCGGCTGCGGCAGCAGTTCGAACTGCGTGACCTGCTTCGCGCCGTGACGGTTCGACGTACCGACGCAGTCCGAACCCGTATCGCCGCCGCCGATCACGATCACGTGCTTGCCCTTCGCGAGCAGCTGGTCGGTGAGCTTGTCGCCCGCGTTCACGCGGTTCTGCTGCGGCAGGAAGTCCATCGCGAAATGGACGCCGGTGAGCTCGCGGCCCGGCACCGGCAGGTCGCGCGGCGTTTCCGAACCGCCCGCGATCACGACCGCGTCGAATTCTTCCTTCAGCGTGTCCGGCGAAATGGTTTCCTTCGCGAGGTTGCCGATCGACTCGGGCAGCGGCTCCTTGCCGATGAACACGCTGGTGCGGAACGTCACGCCTTCGGCTTCCATCTGGCGCATGCGGCGGTCGATCAGCCACTTCTCCAACTTGAAGTCGGGGATCCCGTAACGCAGCAGCCCGCCGACGCGATCGTTCTTCTCGAACACCGTTACGTCATGGCCGGCGCGCGCGAGCTGCTGCGCGGCCGCGAGGCCCGCGGGGCCCGAGCCGACGACCGCGACCTTCTTGCCCGTCTTGTGCTCGGCCGGCTGCGGCTTCACCCAGCCTTCGGCCCAGGCCTTGTCGATGATCGCGTGCTCGATCGACTTGATGCCGACCGGATCATTGTTGATCCCCAGCGTGCACGCCGCCTCGCACGGCGCCGGGCAGATGCGGCCCGTGAACTCCGGGAAGTTGTTGGTCGAATGCAGGACCTCGATCGCCTGCTGCCAGTCCTGGCGGTAAACGAGATCGTTGAAGTCCGGAATGACGTTGTTGACCGGGCAGCCGTTGTTGCAGAACGGGATGCCGCAATCCATGCAGCGCGCGCCCTGGACCTTCGCGTCCGCGTCGGTCAGCGCCGCGACGAATTCCTTGTAATGCTTCACGCGCGTGAGCGGTGCTTCGTACGCCTCGTGGCGGCGTTCGAACTCCAGAAAACCGGTTGCCTTGCCCATAAGGTGCTCTTCTGTTCGGTGTATCGGGTGGGGGAGCCGCGCGCAGCCGTCAGGCGCGCGCGGCATTCGCTATGTCGTTCGTCGCTCAGGCGGCCAGCGCTTGCTTCGCCGCCTTCTTCGCACCGATCTCGCCCAGCGCGCGCTTGTATTCGTTCGGGAACACCTTCACGAACTGGCGGCGCGCCGCGTCCCAGTTTTCCAGCAGCGACTTCGCGCGCGGCGAACCCGTGAACTGGAAATGACGCTCGACGAGCCCCTTGAGCAG
Organism: Burkholderia sp. WP42; assembly: GCF_000745665.1. Taxonomy (NCBI): domain Bacteria; kingdom Pseudomonadati; phylum Pseudomonadota; class Betaproteobacteria; order Burkholderiales; family Burkholderiaceae; genus Burkholderia; species Burkholderia sp. WP42. The sequence goes on from NZ_JQJT01000022.1 coordinate 122,164, forward strand.
CGCTTCGTCCGTCGTACCCGCGTGCCAGAGCGCGCGATCGACCGTGCGCTCCTGCTCGGCCTGCTGCAGCACCGGATCGAGCGCGACCATCGCCTTGTTGCACTTCGCCGCGAACGTGCCTTCCGGATCGTAGATGTACGCGACGCCGCCCGACATGCCGGCCGCGAAGTTGCGCCCGGTTTCGCCGAGCACGACCACCGTGCCGCCCGTCATGTATTCGCAGCCGTGGTCGCCCGTGCCTTCGACGACCGCCGTCGCGCCCGAGTTGCGCACGCAGAAGCGCTCGCCCGCGACGCCGCGGAAGAACGCCTCGCCTTCGAGCGCGCCGTACATCACCGTGTTGCCGCAGATGATGTTCTCTTCGGACTTGCCGCGGAAGTCGTTGGTCGGACGGATGATGATCCGGCCGCCCGACAGGCCCTTGCCGACGTAGTCGTTGCCGTCGCCGACGAGGTCGAGCGTCACGCCCTTCGCGAGGAACGCGCCGAAGCTCTGGCCGGCCGTGCCTTTCAGCTGGATGTGCACGGCGTCGTCGGCGAGGCCGTCGTGGCCGTGCTTCTTCGCGATCACGCCCGACAGCATCGCGCCGACCGTCCGGTTCACGTTGCGCACCGGCTGGATGAACGACACATGCTCGCCGTTCTCGATCGCGGCCTTCGCCTTCTCGATCAGCACGTGGTCGAGCGCGCGCTCGAGGCCGTGGTCCTGCCCTTCGACGTGACGGCGGGCGACGTCCTCGCAGCCTTCCGGCTGATAGAACACGCGCGAGAAGTCGAGGCCCTTCGCCTTCCAGTGCTCGATGCCCTTGCGGGTGTCGAGCAGGTCGGGGCGGCCGATCAGGTCGTCGAACTTCGCGATGCCGAGCTGCGCCATGATCTCGCGCACTTCCTCGGCGACGAAGAAGAAGTAGTTCACGACGTGCTCGGGCTGGCCCTTGAACTTCGCGCGCAGCACCGGATCCTGCGTCGCGACGCCGACCGGGCACGTGTTCAGATGGCACTTGCGCATCATGATGCAGCCTTCGACGACCAGCGGCGCCGTCGCGAAGCCGAATTCGTCCGCACCGAGCAGCGCGCCGATCACGACGTCACGGCCCGTCTTCATCTGGCCGTCGGCCTGCACGCGGATGCGGCCGCGCAGGCGGTTCAGCACCAGCGTCTGCTGCGTTTCGGCGAGGCCGAGTTCCCACGGCGTGCCCGCATGCTTGACCGACGACAGCGGCGACGCACCGGTGCCGCCGTCATGGCCGGCGATCACGACGTGGTCGGCCTTCGCCTTCGCGACACCGGCCGCGACCGTGCCGACGCCGACTTCCGACACCAGCTTCACCGAGATGCTCGAGCTCGGGTTGACGTTCTTCAGGTCGTGGATCAGCTGCGCCAGATCCTCGATCGAGTAGATGTCGTGGTGCGGCGGCGGCGAGATCAGGCCGACGCCCGGCACCGAATAACGCAGCTTGCCGATGTACTCGGACACCTTGTGGCCCGGCAGCTGGCCGCCTTCGCCCGGCTTCGCGCCCTGCGCCATCTTGATCTGGATCTGGTCGGCCGACGCGAGGTACTCGGCGGTGACACCGAAGCGGCCCGACGCGACCTGCTTGATCTTCGAGCGCAGCGAATCGCCGTCCTTCAGCGGAATGTCGCTGACGATCTCGTCGCCGATCACCGACTTCAGCGTCTCGCCCGCCTTGATCGGAATGCCGCGCAGTTCGTTGCGGTAGCGCTTGTCGTCCTCGCCGCCTTCGCCGGTGTTCGACTTGCCGCCGATCCGGTTCATCGCGATCGCGAGCGTCGCGTGCGCTTCGGTGCTGATCGAGCCGAGCGACATCGCGCCCGTCGCGAAGCGCTTGACGATTTCCTTCGCCGGCTCGACGTCGTCGATCGGGATCGCACGGGTCGGGTCGACCTTGAACTCGAACAGGCCGCGCAACGTCATGTGGCGCTTGGTCTGGTCGTTGATCAGGTGCGCGTATTCCTTGTACGTCTGGTACGAGTTGCTGCGCGTCGCGTGCTGGAGCTTCGCGATCGAATCCGGCGTCCACATGTGGTCTTCGCCGCGCACGCGGTAGGCGTACTCGCCGCCCGCGTCGAGCATGTCGCGCAGCACCGGGTTGTCGCCGAACGCATCGCGGTGCAGGCGGATCGCTTCTTCCGCGACTTCGAACAGGCCGATGCCGCCGACCTTCGATGCCGTGCCCTTGAAGTACTTCTCGACGAGGTCGCTCGACAGGCCGAGCGCTTCGAAGATCTGCGCGCCCGTGTACGACATGTACGTCGAGATGCCCATCTTCGACATCACTTTCTGCAGGCCCTTGCCGACCGCCTTCGTGAAGTTGTAGATCGCCTTCTCCGGCGACAGGTCGCCCGGCAGGCCTTCGGCCATCTTCGCGAGCGTTTCCATCGCGAGGTACGGGTGCACGGCTTCCGCGCCGTAGCCGGCGAGCAGCGCGAAGTGATGCGTCTCGCGCGCGGAGCCCGTCTCGACGACGAGGCCCGTGCTCGTGCGCAGCCCTTGCTGGACGAGGTGCGTGTGGATCGCCGACGTGGCGAGCAGCGCCGGAATCGCGACGTGGTCGGCGTCGGTCTTGCGGTCCGACACGATCAGCATGTTGTAGCCGGACTTCACCGCGTCGACGGCTTCGGCGCAAAGCGACGCGAGACGCGCCTCGATGCCTTCCTTGCCCCATGCGACCGGATAGCAGATGTTCAGCTCGTACGCGCTGAACTTGCCGCCCGTGTACTGGTCGATCGCGCGGATCTTCGCGATGTCCTTGAAGTCGAGCACCGGCTGCGACACTTCGAGACGCATCGGCGGGTTGATGTTGTTGGTGTCGAGCAGGTTCGGCTTCGGGCCGATGAACGACACGAGCGACATCACCATGTTCTCGCGGATCGGGTCGATCGGCGGGTTCGTGACCTGCGCGAACAGCTGCTTGAAATAGTGATAGAGCGTCTTGTTCTTGTTCGACATCACCGCGAGCGGCGAGTCGTTGCCCATCGAGCCGACGGCTTCCTCACCCTGCGCCGCCATCGGCGCCATCAGGAACTTCAGGTCTTCCTGCGTATAGCCGAACGCCTGCTGACGGTCGAGCAGCGCGGCGCCCTGCGTGCGGCCGGCCGCCACGTCCTCGGCCTTCGGCTCGATTTCGTCGAGCTTGATGCGCACGGCGTCGATCCAGCTCTTGTACGGCTTCGCGTTCGCGAGGTTGTCCTTGAGCTCCTTGTCGTCGATGATGCGGCCGTGCTCCATGTCGATCAGGAACATCTTGCCCGGCTGCAGGCGCCACTTCTTGACGATCTTCGATTCGGGGATCGGCAGCGTGCCGGCTTCCGACGCCATGATCACGAGATCGTCGTCGGTCACGATGTAGCGCGCCGGGCGCAGGCCGTTGCGGTCGAGCGTCGCGCCGATCTGGCGGCCGTCGGTGAACGCGATCGCGGCCGGGCCGTCCCACGGCTCCATCATCGCGGCGTGGTATTCGTAGAACGCGCGGCGGTTCTCGTCCATCAGCGTGTGCTGCTCCCATGCTTCCGGGATCATCATCATCACTGCGTGCACGAGCGGATAGCCGGCCATCACGAGCAGTTCGAGACAGTTGTCGAACGATGCGGTGTCGGACTGGCCCGGATAGATCAGCGGCCACAGCTTCGGCAGATCGTCGCCGAGCACGTGCGACGCGATCGCGCCGGTACGCGCGTTCAGCCAGTTCACGTTGCCCTTCACGGTGTTGATCTCGCCGTTGTGCGCGATCATCCGGTACGGGTGAGCGAGTTCCCAGGCCGGGAACGTGTTGGTCGAGAAGCGCTGGTGCACGAGCGCGAGCGCCGACACGACGCGCGCGTCCTGCAGGTCGCGGTAATACACGCCGACCTGGCCCGCGAGCAGCAGCCCCTTGTACACGATGGTGCGCGCCGACATCGACGGCACGAAATATTCCTTGCCGTGCTTGAGCTTCAGCGCCTGGATGCGGTGGCTGGCGGTCTTGCGGATCACGTACAGCTTACGCTCCAGCGCATCCGTCACCATGATGTCCTTGCCGCGGCCGATGAAGATCTGGCGGATCAGCGGCTCGCTCGCCTTCACGGTCGGCGAGATCGGCATCGCATGGTCGACCGGCACGTCGCGCCAGCCGAGCACGACCTGGCCTTCGGCGCGCACGGTGCGCTCGAGTTCCTGCTCGCAGGCGAGGCGCGACGCGTTTTCCTTCGGCAGGAAGATCATGCCGACCCCGTATTCGCCGGCCGGCGGCAGCGTCACGCCCTGCTTCGACATTTCCTCGCGATAGAACGCGTCCGGGATCTGGATCAGGATGCCCGCGCCGTCGCCCATCAGCGGATCGGCGCCGACGGCGCCCCGGTGATCGAGGTTCTCGAGGATCTTCAGGCCCTGCTGAATGATCTCGTGGCTCTTCTTGCCCTTGATGTGAGCGACGAAGCCGACGCCACAGGCGTCGTGTTCGTTTTGCGGGTCGTACAGACCTTGTGCGGCGGGCACCGCGGCGAGCGGCTTCTGGTGGTCGTTCATGGGGACACCGTCGTAAAGGGGCCTCGAGGGCCGTTGAACCATTTTTCTGTTGCCGTCGATCCCGCTCCGGCAGGAGACGGCACGGCCGACGGTGGTTGGGCATGCTGCATGCTGCATGCTGCATGCTGCATGCGCCCGGGCCACCGGAATTCGGAATATACGCGACGAATCAAGGGAATAGCAACAAAAACCGGATGATCGAACCCCAATTAAACAGATGCTCAGATGTGGTGCCTATTTATTGGGGCCGTAACGATTTGGTGCAAAAAGAAGCGGCGCCCGCAGCGCCGCTCCCCGCCCGCCTCCCCGGCGCTACTGCTGGGCCGGCGGCGTGTTTTCGCGCACCTTTCTGGGGCGTCCGCGCGGCAGCGGCGACACGCGCCGGTTCGCGGTGCGGGCGGCCCACTCGCGGTAGTTGTCGCCGCCGAGCACCCAGCCTTTCAGCGTCGCCTGCTGAAGCTGATCGGCCTGCCGCTCGTCGAGCGGTTGTTCGCACAGCTCCTTGTACGCGCGCTGACGGTCGAACGGCGTGTTGCCGAGCGCCCAGTAGAGCGGGTGGTCGGTAATCAGGCTGTCGACGGTCAGGCCCACGTGGTGCCGATAGCTCGACCATCGATACGCGTCGGCCGTCGCCACCAGCTGCGAGCGCACCGGGCTCATCTCGACCACGCGGCTCGCGAGCAGGAAATAGCGCTCGCCTTCGATCACCGTCGCGCGGTAGCGGCCTTCCCACAACGTGCCGCGGCGCGAGTAGCGCCGGTTGAAGTGCGCGACGTAGCGGCGGCCGACGGCCTGCATCGCCTTCGGCAGGCTCGCCTCGTCGCTCGGCGTGACGAGCAACTGCACCTGACGCGGCAGCAGCACGTACGCGTGCACCGAAAGATGGTGATCGCGTGCCGCCGCCTTCAGACAATCGATGAAGAGTTCGTAGTCCTGGTCGTCGACGAACGCGGGTTGCTGATCCAGCCCGCGCAGTATCACGTGCTGAGGCTGGTCGGGAACATAGAGTCGTGCTAACCGTGCCATGCTGAATGTCCGTTTGAACGCGTTAGGAAATACCCTGGGGTCCGAATTACGCATTTGCGTAGAATGCCTGTCCCTGCGGGGCGCGAAAGCGTACGGTCGTGCGGATCCTAGGGAGAAAGCTCTAACTTACGAGCTTGTTTGGTTTTAAACGCAGTCGTCATAATGAGCACGCCCTTGATCGGAGGAGACACAATGAAACGAAAACTGGCCATTACGGGGGCCGCTGCGCTCGCATTCGCGGCCGCAGGCGGCACGGCACACGCACAATCCGCAGGTGATTTCTACGTCAGCACCGGCTGGTTCCACCTGTCACCGCAAGACAGCAGCGACCCGCTGTTCGTGTACGGCGTCGGCGGCACGCCCGTCAATCAATCCGTTCCCAACACCGGCGCCGGCATCAACGACGCCGATACGCTCGGCTTCGCATCCGGCTACTTCCTTACCGACCACATCTCCACCGAATTCGTTCTCGGCATACCGCCAAAGTTCGACATCACCGGCAAGGGTCAGTTCTCGCGCTTCGGCGTGCTCGGCCGGGCATACCAGTGGAGTCCGGCGGTGTTGCTGCGCTACCACTTCAACGACGCCAACGCGAAGTTCCGGCCGTACGTCGGCGTCGGCGCTACCTACGTCTGGTTCACCGGCGCGAAGATCACCAACAGCACCTTCGAGAACGGCGTGCTCGGCGGCCCGACCAGCGCCACCACGAGCAACCAGTGGGCGCCCGTGTTCAACGCCGGCTTCTCGTACAACTTCACGAAGCACTGGTTCGCCGGGCTGTCGATCTCGTACGTGCCGGTGAGCGTCACCGCCACGTTCACGACCGCCCGCCGCACCCAGGTCGGCACGCTGACCGAGACGTCGAAGGCTCGCATCGCGCTGAACCCGATCGTCACGTACGTGAACGTCGGCTACCGCTTCTAAGCGTAGTCGAATATTTGGGGAATGGTTAATCCTGCTGCAATTTGTAGCGGATTTTTCCGAGCGTAACGTCTCCACGATGCAAAACGCCCCGGCGGGAAACCGCCGGGGCGTCGTTTTTTCGCGTCAGGCACGCTGGCGAAACGCGAAACGAATTCGGCTCGCGCGGGCTTACACGATGTCGTCGAGCGCCGTCGGGCCGATCAGGTCGATGCGGTCGGTGCAGATCGCGTCCACGCCCCAGCGCACGAGCTCGCGCGCCCTGCCGAGGTCGTTCACCGTGTAAACCAGGATGCGCAGGCCGGCCGCCTTGATTGCCCGCACGAGCGGCTCGCTCAATTGCGTGTGGTCCGCATGCAACGACGTGCAGTCGAGCGCGCCGACGGCCTGCGCGTGCCAGTCGTCGGGCACGCGCTCGTACAGCATGCCGCGCGGCAGCCCGGGCGCCGCGTCGCGCGCGTGCCGCAGTGCATCGAACGAGAACGACGACAGCAGCGGCGGCACGGCGGCGCCGTGCCAGTACGCCGCCGCATCGGCGGCCACCCGCCGCCCGGTGTCGGATTCTCGGCCGGGGCACGGCTTGATCTCGACGTTCGCGGCCAGCCCGAGCGTCATGCAGCGCGCCGCCGCCGCCTCGAGCGTCGGCATCCGCTCGCCGGCAAAGCGCGCGTCGAACCACGCGCCGGCGTCGAGCGCGGCCAGCGCCGCATAGCGCATGCCCGCCGCCGGCCCGCTTCCGTCGGACGTGCGATCGACCGTGTCGTCGTGCAGCAGGAACGTCACGTCGTCGCCGGACAGCTTCGCGTCGAATTCGACCATCCGGTGGCCGCGCCGCGCGCCCTCGTCGAGCGCGGCAAGCGTGTTCTCCGGCGCGAGCGTGCCGCCGCCGCGATGGGCGACGACGCGCGGATAGGGCCAGTCGGGTAGGGAAGTCATCGTCAGCCTCGTCGCTCGTTCGGAGGTTCGTCGGGTCAGCCGGCGCGCCGGCCGGTTTCGGGATCGAAGAAGTGCAGCCGGTGCGCAGGCAACGACGCAGCCAGCGCGGTGCCGCGCGCCGGACGGTCCGCGTGCGGCAGCCGCACCGCGACGTCGTGGTTGCCCCAGCGGCCGTGCGCGAGGTTGTCCGCGCCGAGCAGCTCGCACGAATCGACCGGCAACGTCGCCTGGGCGACGCCCGGCTGCGGCGTCATATGCTCCGGCCGCACGCCGAGCACCCAGTCGCGACCGGTGGCGATCGTCGTGCCGACGCCCGGTGCGCCGGCCACCGGCAGCGCCGGGCCGCCGCCCGCGACCGTGAACGTCGCGCCGTCCGCCGACAGCGCGCCGTGCATCAGATTCATCGCCGGCGAGCCGATGAAGCCGGCGACGAACACCGTCGCCGGCTTCTCGTACACGTCGACCGGCGCGCCGATCTGCTCCGCGTAGCCGCGGTTCATCACGATCACGCGCTGCGCCAGCGTCATCGCCTCGATCTGGTCGTGCGTCACGTACACGCTCGTGGTCGCGAGCCGCGCATGCAGCCGCTGGATCTCCAGGCGCATCTGCACGCGCAGCTTCGCGTCGAGGTTCGACAGCGGCTCGTCGAACAGGAACACCGACGGCTCGCGCACGATCGCACGCCCCATCGCGACGCGCTGGCGCTGGCCGCCCGACAGCTCGCGCGGCCGCCGCGCGAGCAACGGCTCGAGCTCGAGGATCTTCGCCGCCGCGGCCACCCGCTCGTCGATCGTCGCGCGCTCGACGCCGCGAATCTTCAGCCCGTAGCCCATGTTCTGCGCGACCGTCATGTGCGGATACAGCGCGTAGTTCTGGAACACCATCGCGATGTCGCGATCCTTCGGCTCCAGCGCGTTGACCACGCGATCGCCGATCGCGATTTCGCCGTCCGTCACCGTCTCGAGCCCCGCGATCATCCGCAGCAGCGTCGACTTGCCGCAGCCCGACGGGCCGACCAGCACGATGAATTCGCCGTCGGCGATCTCCACGTCGATGCCGTGCAGCACGTGCTGCTTGCCGTCGTAGGATTTCCTGACGCCCTTCAAGCTCAGCGCAGCCATACCTGGTCCTTCTCCCGGTTACCGGAGGTTGATCATTTTTCGGAATCGACGAGGCCGCGCACGAACCAGCGCTGCATCGCCAGCACGACGACGAGCGGCGGAATCATCGCCAGCAGCGTCGCCGCCATCACGTATTGCCATTCGGTCGCGGCGTCGCCGCTCGCGATCATCGTCTTGATGCCGACCACCGCCGTCGACAGCGACGCCTCCGTCGTGATCAGGATCGGCCACAGATACTGGTTCCAGCCGTAGATGAACGTGATCACGAACAGCGCGGCGATGCTCGTCTTCGACAGCGGCAGCACGACGTCCCAGAAAAACCGCAGCGGCCCCGCGCCGTCGATGCGCGCGGCGTCCATCAGCTCGTCGGGCAGCGTCATGAAGAACTGGCGGAACAGGAACGTCGCGGTCGCCGACGCGATCAGCGGCAGCGACAGCCCCGCGTAGGTGTTGGTCAGGTGCAGCGTCGACACGACCTGCACGGTCGGGAAGATCCGCACCTCGACCGGCAGCATCAGCGTGACGAAGATCAGCCAGAACGCGGTGTTGCGCAGCGGGAAGCGGAAATAGACGATGGCGTACGCGGACAGGATCGACACCGCGATCTTGCCGACCGCGATCCCGAGCGCCATCACGAAGCTGTTCACCAGCAGCCGGCCGAACGGCGCGGTCGTGCCGCCGCTGCCGTGGCTCCAGATGTACGCGACGTTCTCCAGCAGATGCGTGCTCGGCACCAGCGACAGCGGGATCGTGAACACTTCCTGCGCATTCATCGTCGCCGCGCAGAACGCGACGTACACCGGGAACACGATCACGACGACGCCCGCGAGCAGCACCGCGTGGCAGAACAGGTCGAAGCCCTTGCGATTTTCGATCATGCGTATTGCACCCTGCGTTCGACGAAGCGGAACTGGATCACCGTCAGGCCGACGACGATGATCATCAGCACGACCGACTGCGCGCCCGAGCTGCCGATGTCGAGGCCCTGGAAGCCTTCCGTGAAGATCTTGTAGATCAGTGTCTTCGTGCTTTGCGCTGGGCCGCCGCCGGTGGCCGCGTCGATCACCGGGAACGTGTCGAAGAACGCGTACACGAGATTGACGACCAGCAGGAAGAAGCTGGTCGGCGACAGCAGCGGCAGCACGATGTTGAAGAAGCGCCGCACCGGCCCGGCGCCGTCGATCGCGGCCGCCTCGATCAGCGAGCGCGGAATCGCCTGCAGGCCCGCGTAGAAGAACAGGAAGTTGTAGCTGACCTGCTTCCACACCGATGCGAGCACGACCAGGAACATCGCCTGGCCGCCGTTCAGCGCGTGGTTCCAGACGATGCCGCCCTTGGCGAGCGCATAGGTGACGAGGCCGATGCTCGGATTGAACAGGAACGCCCACAGCACGGCCGCGATCGTCGGCGCGACGGCGTACGGCCAGATCAGCAGCGTCCGGTACACGCGCGCGCCGCGGATCACGCGGTCGGCGCACGCGGCGAGCAGCAGCGACACGACGAGCCCGCTCACCGTGACGAGCGTGCTGAACACCAGCGTCGTGCGGAACGAGTCGACGTAGAGCGGATCGGCGAACAGACGCGTGAAATTCGCGAAGCCGACGAATTCGCTCGACGTGCCGAAGGCGTCCTGCATCTGCGTCGACTGCCACAGCGCGACGCCTGCCGGCCACAGGAAGAATACGGCGGTGATCGCGAGCTGCGGCGCGATCAGCAGATACGGCAGCAGGCTCGCGCCGAAACTGGAACGGGATTGCATCGCGGAGATCCGGTCAGGCAAAGCGGAAAGGAGGCCGTGCCGCCGCCCGCGCGCGCCACTGCGACGCGCCGGCCGGCGACACGAACGCGACGCGGGCTCAGCCGCCCGACTTCTCGAAGCGGCGCAGCAGCTCGTCGCCGCGCGATGCGGCCGAGTCGAGCGCGTCCTTCGGCGACTTCTTCTGCGCCCAGACCTGCTCGAGCTCCTCGTCGACGACGGTGCGGATCTGCGGCATGTTGCCGAGCCGCAGCCCCTTCGTGTAAGGCAGCGGCGGCTTGTTCATCATCTGCTTGATCGCCGTTTCCGCGCTCGGGTTCTTCGCATAGAAGCCCTGCTGGCGCGTGAGCTCGTACGCGGCGGTCGTCACCGGCAGATAGCCGGTTTCCTGATGCCACTTCGCGGCGATCGGCGGCGACGCGAGGAACGCGAGAAATTTCGCGACGCCCTTGTAGGTGGCCGCGTCCTTGCCGCCCAGCACCCACAGGCTCGCGCCGCCGATGATCGCGTTCTGCGGCGCGCCCTTCACGTTCGCGTCGTACGGCATCATGCCGGTGCCGTAGTTGAACTTGGCGAACTTCTGCACGTTGGCGAGCGCGCCCGACGACGTCGTCAGGATCCCGCAGTCGCCGCTGTAGAACTTCGCGGACGCTTCGTCCTTGCGGCCCGCATACGTGAACGTGCCGTCCTTCACCATCTGCTGCAGGAACGCGATGTGAGCGATCTGCTGCGGCTTGTTGAATTCGAGCACCGCGTCGGCGCCGTCGAAGCCGTTGTTGCGGCTCGCGTACGGCAGCGCATGCCACGCGCTGTAGTTCTCGAGCTGGATCCAGCCCTGCCAGCCGGTCGTGAAGCCGCAGGACATCCCGGACTTGCGCAGCTTCTCCGCGTCGGCCTGCACGTCGGCCCAGGTCTTCGGCGGCTGGTTCGGATCGAGCCCGGCCTTCTTGAACGCGTCCTTGTTGTAGTACAGCACCGGCGTCGAGCTGTTGAACGGCATCGACACCAGATGGCCCGTCTTCGCGTCGCTGTAGTAGCTGGCGATGGTCGGCACGAACGCCTTTTCGTCGAGCGGCACGCCGGCCTGCTTGAACACGTCGTAGACGGGCACGACGGCCTTCTTCGCCTGCATCATCGTCGCGGTGCCGACTTCATAGACCTGGAGGATTGCCGGCGCGTTGCCGCTGCGATACGCGGCGATGCCGGCCGCGAGCGCCTGGTCGTAGGTGCCCTTGAAGACCGGCACGATCTTGTAGTCGCTCTGCGATGCGTTGAACTGCGCGGCGAGCTCGTTCACGCGCTCGCCGAGCGCCGACTCCATCGCATGCCAGAACTGGATTTCCGTCGCGGCCCATGCCGCGTGCTGCATCCCGAACATCAACGCGCCGCCGAGCGCGATCGAGCGAACCAGGGTCCCCGCAGGCTTCTTATTCATCGACCTCTCTCCTATGAAAACGTTACCAACAGCGTGTGCAACATTCCCATCGCCATTGAACCGGCGAAGTCTAGTGATCGTTTGTGACAGTCAGTTGTCGTTGACGACGAACAGGCGCTGATATTCCTTCAGCGCGAAGCGGTCGGTCATGCCGGCGATGTAGTGTGCGACGAGCCGCGGCTGCTGTGCGGGATCGTCCGACTGGTACGGCGGCGGCAGCAGGCGCGGATCGTCGATGAACGCGTCGAACAGCCCGGTGACGACGCGCTGCGCCTTGTTGGCCATGCGCATCACCTTGTAGTGGCGGTACAGGTTCTTGAACAGGAAGCGCTTGAGCGCGGCGGCCTGCGCGGCGACGGGCTCGCTGTGCGCGACGAGCTGCGGCGCCGCGCGCACGTCGTCGAGCGAGGCCGGTGCGACGCGGGCGAGATTGCGCGTGGTCTCGTCGATCAGGTCGACGATCAGCGTGTTGATGATGCGGCGCACCGTCTCGTGCACGAGGCGGCGGCCTTCGAGATGCGGGAACTCGGCGAGCGCGGCGTCGTAGTGGCGCTGCCACAGCTCGACTTCGGCGAGCTGCTCGATCGTGATCAGCCCGGAGCGCAGGCCGTCGTCGACGTCGTGATTGTTGTACGCGATTTCGTCGGCGATGTTCGCGAGCTGCGCTTCGAGCGACGGCTGGCGGCCTTGCAGGAAGCGCTCGCCGAGCGCGCCGAGCTTGCGCGCGTTCTCGCGCGAGCAATGCTTGAGGATGCCTTCGCGCGTCTCGAAGCACAGGTTCAGGCCGTTGAACGCGCCATAGTGTTCCTCGAGCTCGTCGACGACGGCCAGGCTCTGCAGATTGTGCTCGAAGCCGCCGTGCTCGCGCATGCACGCGTTCAATGCGTCCTGCCCGGCATGGCCGAACGGCGTATGGCCGAGATCGTGCGCGAGCGAAATCGCTTCGACGAGATCCTCGTTCAGGCGCAGGTTGCGCGCCACCGAACGCGCGATCTGCGCGACTTCCAGGCTGTGCGTGAGACGGGTGCGGAACAGGTCGCCTTCGTGATTGACGAACACCTGGGTCTTGTATTCGAGCCGGCGGAACGCGGTCGAGTGAACGATGCGGTCGCGGTCGCGCTGGAACTCGGTGCGGGCCGCCGGCGGCTGTTCGGCATGACGGCGCCCACGCGACTGCGACGCATGAGCGGCATACGGAGCGAGATGGGCTTCCAGCGCCGCCAGCGTCGGCGGCTCGGCCGGCGCCGCGACGGATGCGCGGCCGGCTTCGATCGGTTTGCTGCTGGATGTCTCGCTCACGTGTGCTCCATGTCAGGGGCGCCGGGCCATCCGGAGCGCCGTTACCGGGTGGTCTTCGCCAGCGTGGCGAACACGGCTTCGTCGGGTGCCGGCGCGATCAGCGTATCGCCGAATCGCTTCAGCAGGATGAACTTGATCGCGCCGGCCTCGGCCTTCTTGTCGACGCGCATCAGGTCCATATAGCGCGCCTCGCCGAGCGCCGGCCCGCTCACCGGCAGACGGGCCGCGGCGATCACCGCATCGAGCCGCTGCCGCGATGCTTCGTCGAGCAGGCCGAGCCGCACGGACAGATCGCCCGCCATCACCATCCCGCAGCCGACCGCCTCGCCGTGCAGCCATTCGCCGTAGCCGAGCCCGGCCTCGATCGCATGACCGAACGTATGGCCGAAGTTCAGGATCGCGCGCAGGCCGCCTTCGCGCTCGTCGGCGGCGACCACGCTCGCCTTGATCTCGCACGAGCGCTTCACCGCATGCACGAGCGCGGCCGGCTCGCGGCGGTTCAGCGCGTCGACGTTGGCCTCGATCCAGTCGAAGAATTCGGCATCGGCGATCGCGCCGGTCTTGATGACCTCGGCGACGCCGGCCGCCAGCTCGCGATCGGGCAGCGTCGCCAGCGCGCCGATATCGGCGACGACCGCCTGCGGCTGGTAGAACGCGCCGATCATGTTCTTGCCGAGCGGATGATTGATGCCCGTCTTGCCGCCGACCGACGAATCGACCTGCGACAGCAGCGTCGTGGGCACCTGGATGAACGGCACGCCGCGCATGTAGCAGGCAGCCGCGAAACCGGTCATGTCACCGATCACGCCGCCGCCGAGTGCGATCAGCGTCGTCTTGCGATCGGCACGCTCGGTGAGCAGCCCGTCGAAGATCAGGTTGAGCGTTTCCCAGTTCTTGTAGGCCTCGCCGTCCGGCAGGACGACGGTGGACACGCGCTTGCCGAGCGGCGCGAGCGCGGCGCGCAGCGCATCGCCGTACAGCGGATCGACGGTCGTGTTCGTGACGATCGTCACCGACGAACCGTTGATGTGAGGAGCGAACAGCTCGGTGCGGCCAATCAGGCCGGCACCAATGTGAATCGGGTAGGCGCGGTCGCCCAGATCGACGTTGACGGTAATCATGCTTGTAGCGGCTTGGCGATGACGCCTGCGAGTTCGAGTTGCATCAGCACCATGTTGACGAGGCCGTTGACCGACGGGCGGCCCGTCTCGATGATGAAATCCGCGCATTCGCGGTACAGCGGGTCGCGCGCTTCGTACAGCGCTTCGAGGCGGGCTTTCGGATCGTCGGTCTGCAACAGCGGGCGGTTCTTGTCCTTGCGCGTGCGCAGCCACAGATCGTGCGGATTGGCGCGCAGATAGATGACGATGCCGTGGTTTTTGAGGCATTCGCGATTTTCGGCGCGCAGCACCGCGCCGCCGCCGGTCGCCAGCACGATGTTCTCGCGCTGCGTCAGCTCGGCGATCACCTGCGATTCGCGGTCGCGAAAGCCGGCCTCGCCCTCCATCTCGAAGATCACCGGGATGCGGGCGCCCGTGCGGGCCTCGATTTCGTGGTCGGAGTCGAAGAACGTCCTGTCGAGCCGGCGCGCGACCGCACGGCCCACGGTGGTCTTACCCGCTCCCATAAGGCCGACGAAAAATACGTTTGCGTGTGGGTCCCGCGCTTGCAACGGCTTCCTCTGCTTGAATCTTGCTGGTGTGTGGCGCAGCTTACTGGCAAAGCGGCCGCCTTGTCGAGCCTGCGCCGTCGGCTTCCGGCCCCGTTTGTGCCGGATCGGCGTCGCTCGTCACGGCGGGGTCGCAACGTGCGCCGACGACCGTCGGCGTGATGAAGACGACCAGTTCGCTGCGCTGGTCGCTGCGCGCGCGGTGTCGGAACAGCGCGCCCAGAACCGGTATTCTGCCCAACAGCGGCACGCGCGTCACATCGTCCCGCCTCAGTTGCTCGTAGATCCCGCCGATCGCGACCGTACCGCCGTCCTCCACCTCCACGCGCGTCTGAACGTGCTTCGTATGAATCGCCGGACCGGCCGCGGTCGGCTCGCCGATGCTGTCCTTCGTCACGTCGAGGTCGAGCACGACGCGCCCGTCGGGCGTGATCTGCGGCTCGACCTCGAGCTTCAGCGTCGCGCGGCGGAACTGCACGCCGCTCACGCCGTTGCCGACCTTTGCCTGGTACGGCACCTCGGAACCCTGTTCGACGATCGCCTTCACGCGATCGGCCGTCACCACGCGCGGCCTGGAAACGATCTGGCCGCGCCCTTGCGCCTCCAGCGCGCTCAGCTCGATGTCGAGCACGCGACTGAGCGGCGCGGCGAATAGTGTGAAACCGGCCGTGGCCGCGTCGAAGCCGCCGATGGCGCGGGCCGTCAGATCGAGCGCATTGCGCGTGTCGGTTGCGGCCGCCGCGCCGTCGGCCGCCGGGGCGCGCCCGTGGGCGCGCAGCGCGACGCGCGCGCCGAGGTTGCGCGAAAAGCCCTGTTCGCCTTCGACGATCCGCGCCTCGATCCGGACCTGTCGCGAAGCTCGGTCGATCGCGTCGATCAGCTCCGCAATCTGGGCGATGCGCGGCGCAAGATCGGTGACGAACAGCAGGTTCATCCGCGGATCGGCGGCCGCGGCGCCGCGTCTGGACAGCAGGCGCTGGCCGGTCGCGCCGGCCAGCAGCCGCTGCACGTCCGCCGCACGCGGGTAACGCAGCGCGAAGGTGCGGCTCGCGAGCGGCTCCAGCTCGGCCGCACGCGCATGGGTTTCGAAGCGCTCGCGCTCCCGTGCGGCCAGTTCAGCCGCCGGCGTGACCCAGATCACGTTGCCGCGCCGGGACATCGCGAGCCCGTGCGTGTCGAGCAGCGTATCGAACGCATCGCGCCAACGGACATTGTTCAGACGCAACGTGACGGTGCCGCGCACCTGCTCGCCGACGATGATGTTCAGGCCGGTGAAGCGCGCGAGCGCGTCGAACGCAGCGGCCAGCGCGGCGCCTTGCAGATTCAGCGAGATTCGCCGTGCATCGTCCGCGTCGCCCGCATGCCGCGCCGCGGGGTCGTTCATCCGCGTGGGCGGCGGCAATGGAATCGGCGGACCTTCCAGCACCGGCTGCTGCTGCGGCGGCGCCGACGACGCGCTCGCGCCTGCGTCGTGCACCGTGCGCGCCGCCGCGTCGAACGGCGCTGGCTCGGCCGGCGCGCGGGCCGGCGCGTCGGCGGCAACGGTCGGGCCGTCGGGCGCGCCTTGCGGCAACGGCACGTCGGCGCCGTGCAGCGATATCGACGCGATCGGCCATCCTGACGGCGGCAAAGGAGGCAGCGGCGGCAGCGGCGCCTGTGCCGCCGATGCGTCCAGCCCCGCGCAGAGTACGATCGCCCACCACGCATGCCGGCTCATGGGTGCCCTCCGTCGTCCACGACGAACCGGCGTGCGCCGTCGGCCGTCGCGAGCGTTACCGCGCCAGCCTCGACACGCGTCACGCGCGCCGCGCCGAGAGCGTCGCCGGGCGCGACCGTCGAGAACTTGCCGTTGCCGGATTCGAACAATGCGAGCGCCGCACGAGCGTCGCGAATCGTGCCGGCGAGGCGCGGTGCGGAATTATCGGACATCGGCTCCCCCCCCCCGCCGAACGGATCGCCGGCCGCCGTTACGGCAGGCGGCGCAGCGGCATCGCCGGGCATCGAAGCGGGCCGCAACCCCGGGAACACGTCGAGCGTCACGTCCATCCGGGCGGCGGACGCCTTCCGCTCGATCTGCAGGAGCGTGGGCACCACGAGCGCTCGCAAGCGCGCCAGGCCGTCCATCAGCCGCAGCAGCGCCGCGAAACCGCCTTCCGCGACCATTCGCACGGTTCGCCGGCCATCCGGCGCAGTCTGGTCTGCACGCCCCGGCTCGATCGACACGATCCGCAAGCCGCTCGCG
Organism: Burkholderia sp. WP42; assembly: GCF_000745665.1. Taxonomy (NCBI): domain Bacteria; kingdom Pseudomonadati; phylum Pseudomonadota; class Betaproteobacteria; order Burkholderiales; family Burkholderiaceae; genus Burkholderia; species Burkholderia sp. WP42. The sequence continues at coordinate 139,093 of NZ_JQJT01000022.1, forward strand.
CCGGCCAGGTCCGCCAGTTCCAGCAGCAGCGCGGGCCACGCCGGTGTGGCTGGCGCGCCGCGGTCGCGCTGCTGCGCGGCTGCCGTCGGAAGCATCCGCCGTGCAGCAGCGACGCGCGCGTGCGCGGTCGCCAGCAGTGCACGGCTGCGGTGGAACCCGCTCGCGTCGGCGGCGTCCATCAGATATATGACGCCGCACGCGACGGCGGTAAATGCCAGCACGCAGCCTATCGCGTGGGCGACCGCCGGCGACATCCGCGTCACGCGGCCGAGGCGCTGCGCAACGCCGGGCATGGAGCGATACGCGAGCGCCGTCATGCGCCGCCTCCCTTCACGTTAGGCCGTGGCGACGCATCGTGCCAGCGCACCTGCACGGAGAACCGGAACGGCGCGGCGGCGCCCGCGTCCGGCGCACGCGAAGCAGGCGTCAGCGCGCCGAGGTCGAATTGCCAGCCGGGCTGCCCGGCCGCGATCCGAGCAAGCCACCGTGCGGCCGCAGCGTAGGTCGACGCGCGCGCGTCGAGCACGGCTCCTGACGAAGTCGTCCGCAGCGCGTCGAGTTGCACCGAGTCGTCGGGCGCATGCGCCAGTATCGCGATCAACGCGACGACGCGCCGGGACGGTGCAGCCAGCTCGGCCGCCCGCGCGTCGCGTTGCGTGGCATCCGCGGCCGCGCTGGCGGCGCGCCGGGCGGCGTCCAGCTGCGGCTGCCACTGGTGCAGCTGCGCGTCCAGCCGCGCGCGCTCGGCGTCGAGCTTCCATCGCCATACGGTGGCGGCTCCCGTCCAAAGGCCGGCCGCGAGCACGCCGAGCACGATGGCCGCGCCCAGATGCGTCGCGCGCCGACGGCGCAACGCCTGGGCGAGCCGCTCTCGGTACGGCAGCAGATTGAAGCCGCCGAGCGCGGCTCGGCTCGCGATAGCCGGCCCGGCTCCCATGCCGGCCATCATTCCCACACCCCGCGCAGCGCCAGCCCGATCGCGAGCGCAAATGCCGGCTCGCCCGCGGAGCCTGCGGGCTCGCTGGGCAGCCCGTCCCATCCGGTGCAGTCGAACGGCACCGCCGCTACGCCGAGCGCATCGCCGATGTCGGCGACCGACGTGCCGCAGCGGGCCATGCAGCGCTCGTCGCCGGCCACCAGCGCGCAGCGCACGGGCTCGAGAGCGCAGCGCCGCAACGCGTCCGGCAACCCCGACCGCTCGTTGCCCGACATCGCGAGCACCGAGGCGGCGACCGGTCCGTCGACCCGCCAACCGTACACGCCCGAATCGCCGAACCAGAACGCGGCGTACGACCCGTGCGCGTCGTGCTCGAACTACGCGGCATAGCGCAGCGCGCGCAGCGCGGCCGCCGACTCTGCGTCGACCGCCGTCAGGTCGATGCCGGCCTGCGCAGCGACGTCGATCCGCCGCTCGAGCAACGCCTGCGGCGCCACGGCGACCGCAATCTCGCCCACGCATGCGCTATCGTCCTGCCGCCAGTCGTACGCGAGACTGTCGGGCGCCAGCCCCGAGATGCGCTCGGCGGCCTGACGGGCGGCATCAGCGACGTCGGCGCGTCCGGCCAGATCGAGCGTCGCCGTGCGCATCTCGTCGTCGCGCAGCGCCATCACGCCGCGCGTGTCGCAGCGCACGCCAGCCGCGGACAGCCGCGCCACGGCCGCCGCCAACGCGCGCGCCACCGCGGCCCAGCGCGCATCGTCGGGCCCGCCCGCGAGGCCCACCGACTCCCGTTCGAGGCCGTCGACACGCACCTCCGCGGCCCGGCCGCGCCGGCTCAGCACGGCCACTCTCACCTCGTCAGCCGCGACGTCGATCCCCGTCGAACGGTGCCTGCCCGGCGCGAAGCGCGCCGCCCATCGTCCAGCCATCCCAGCCTCCCGCGATCGTTGCGGCCCACGCCGCGTTTCCGAGCACTGATTCTGCTGAGCGGCGGGCGCGGCCGACAGTCGGCCGAACGGCCAGTTGTGGCGCGAGCCGAGCGCGTGGACACTGTGTCGGCGACACCGCGATTGGCCGCTTCGCCGCGCGCGCGCGCCGTGTCAGGACCGGTCGTACCGGGCAGCTATAATCGCGGGACTGTTTTCCGGTATGCCTATGCAATCCACGTCTCCTACGTCCCCGCCTCCCGCGCCCGAGCCGAAGAAGCGCCCCTGGTGGCTGAAGGCCCTGATCGGGCTCGCCGCGATGTGCGTGGCCATCGTCGTGGCCGGCGGCCTCGTGCTCGGCTATGCGCTCGTCGTCGCATGGCCGAACATGCCGTCGCTCGACGCGCTGACCGACTACCGCCCGAAGGTGCCGCTGCGCATCTACACGTCCGATCACGTGCTGATCGGCGAATTCGGCGAGGAACGGCGCGACATCGTCCATTTCAAGGACGTGCCGGATTCGCTGAAGAAGGCGATCCTCGCGATCGAGGACGCACGGTTCTACGATCATGGCGGCGTCGACCTCACCGGCATCGCCCGCGCGGGCTTCGTCGCGTTGACGAACGGCCATGCGTCGCAGGGCGCGAGCACGATCACGATGCAGGTCGCGCGCAACTTCTTCCTGTCGAGCGAAAAGACCTACACCCGCAAGATCTACGAGATGCTGCTCGCGTACCGGATCGAGCGCGCGCTGACGAAAGATCAGATTCTCGAGGTCTATATGAATCAGATCTACCTCGGCCAGCGTGCATACGGCTTCGCGAGCGCGGCGCGGGTCTACTTCGGCAAGGACCTGAAGGACATCACGCTCGCCGAGGCGGCGATGCTCGCGGGGTTGCCGAAGGCGCCGTCGGCGTATAACCCGGTCGTCAATCCGAAGCGCGCGAAGGTGCGTCAGGAGTACATCCTGCAGCGGATGCTCGAGCTGAACTTCATCACGCGCGAGCAGTACGACGAAGCCGTCGCGCAGCCGCTCGTCGTCAAGGGCGCGGGGCGCGAGTTCAGCGTGCACGCCGAGTACGTCGCGGAGATGGTCCGGCAGATGATGTACGCGCAGTACCGGGAAGAAACCTACACGCGCGGCTTCAACGTGGTCACGACGATCGACTCCGCCGATCAGCAGGTCGCGTACACCGCGCTGCGCAAGGGCATCATGGATTACGAGCGCCGTCACGGCTATCGTGGGCCGGAGGGCTTCATCGAGCTGCCGTCCGGCGCGGACGATCGCGAGCAGGCGATCGACGACGCGCTGCTCGAGCATCCCGACAACGGCGAGCTGATCGCGGCAGTCGTCACGGCGACGAGCCCGCGCCAGATCACCGTGGCGTTCATCGACGGCAGCAGCGCGACGATCGACGGCGACAATCTGCGCTTCGCGTCGAGCGCGCTGTCGGCCAACGCGCAGCCGAACCGCCGCATCCGGCCGGGCGCGATCGTGCGCGTCGTGAAGAACGACACCGGCAAATGGTCGATCACGCAGTTGCCGCAGGTCGAAGGCGCGTTCATCTCGATCGTCCCGCAGGATGGCGCGATCCGCTCGCTCGTCGGCGGCTTCGATTACAACAAGAACAAGTTCAATCACGTCACGCAGGCGTGGCGGCAGCCCGGCTCGTCGTTCAAGCCGTTCATCTATTCGGCGTCGCTCGACAAGGGGCTCGGGCCGGCCACCGTGATCAACGACGGCCCGCTGTATTTCAGCGCAGCCGAAACCGGCGGCCAGCCGTGGGAACCGAAGAACTACGGCGGCGGCTTCGAAGGCCCGATGTCGATGCGCACCGCGCTGCAGCGCTCGCGCAACCTCGTCTCGATCCGGATCCTGAACCACATCGGCACGAAGTACGCGCAGCAATACATCACGCGCTTCGGCTTCGACGCCGAGCGCCATCCGGCCTACCTGCCGATGGCGCTGGGCGCGGGCCAGGTCACGCCGCTGCAGATGGCCGGCGCGTACTCGGTGTTCGCGAACGGCGGCTTCCGCGTGAATCCGTATCTGATCGCCGAAGTGACCGATCCGAGCGGCGCGATCGTCGCGCGCGCGCAGCCGCTCATCGCCGAGCAGAACGCGCCGCGCGCGATCGACGCGCGCAACGCATACGTGATGAACAGCCTGCTGCAGAGCGTCGCGCAGCGCGGCACCGGCGCGCGCACCAACGTGCTCAAGCGCACCGACCTCGCCGGCAAGACGGGCACGACGAACGATTCGCACGACGCGTGGTTCGCCGGCTATCAGCACACGCTCGCGGCGATCGCGTGGATCGGCTACGACAACCCGCGCAGCCTCGGCGATCGCGAAACGGGCGGCGGGCTGTCGCTGCCGGTCTGGATCGACTACATGGGCGCGGCGCTGAAGGACGTGCCCGAGTTCAAGCCGACCATGCCCGACGACGTCCAGTCGCTCGGCGGCGAGCTGTACTTCACCGAGTTCACGCCGGGGCACGGCTTCGTGTCGACGGTCGGCGTACCGCAGGCGGCGACTCCGCAGAACGTCGACGAAGAAGCGCCGCATGTCGACGAGCAGGAAAAGCAGGACATCATGAACCTGTTCCGCGGCCACTGACGCTCCGGCGGCCCGGAAATGAAAAAAGCGCCCGCGGGCGCTTTTTTTCATGCCGCTGCGCCGAGCGCCGGCGTCACGCGCGGAACGTGATCGGCAGGCCGGCCTGTTGCGTCGCGTAGTCGGTCAGTGCGGAGAAGAACTCGGTGCCGGTGCGCGTATCGCGCCATTCGCCGTCCACGAACCGGTAGTGGAATCCACCGGCCTTCGCGGCGATCCACAGCTCCTTCATCGGCGGCTGCAGATTGACGATGATCTTCGAGCCGTTCTCGAACGTCAGCGTCAGCACGCTGCCGTTGCGCTCCAGATCGATGTCGTGATCGCCGTCGTTCGCGGCGTCGACGGTACGTTCCACGGCCGCCAGCACGGCCTCTGCGCGAGCCAGGTATTCAGTATCGGACATGCTAAACTCTATCGGTTAAATTGTTCAGGGACGATCATGCGAGTCGTTTTCCGGATGAGCGCGATTGTAGCGGCTTTGGCGATTCTTGCCGGCTGCGGTCAACGCGGTCCGCTCTATCTGCCCACCGTGCCCCCGTTGCCGGCCAAGCCCATTCAGCAGCAGGACACGCCGCCGTCGGACGTCACGCCGACCGATGAAAACGCGTCGTACGACAGCATCCCCGACTCTTCCGGCACGCCGCTGACACTGTCGCCGGAGCTCTCGAGCAGCACGTCGAAGGCGGCAACGGCAGCATCGAGCCCGGCGGCCGCGAAGTAATCGAGCGCTGCGCCGCTCGCGGTTCACCTGTCGACACGACAAAAGGCGATGACTCCCCGTCATCGCCTTTTGTTTTTCCGCGCGTGCGTCGTTCATCGTCACGCGCGAATGCGACGTCGGCTCCATTCGAACAGCCGCCAGCCGAGCAGCACGGCGACGATCGCCGCGTACAGCTTCGGCTGCGCGAGATCGTGCTTGCCGGCCCGCATCCACCAGAAATGCAGCACGCCGAACAGCGCGATCGCATAGATCGCCCGGTGCAACGTCGCCCAATGACGGCCGAGCCGACGCGCCATCGCACGCGGCGACGTCGCGGCCAGCGGAATCAACAGCACGAACGCGGCGAAACCGACGGTGATGAACGGACGCTTGCCGACGTCCTTCAGGATCGCCAGCACGTCGAACCACTTGTCGAACCACACGTACGTTGCGAAGTGCAGCGTCGCGTAAAAGAACGCGAACAACCCGATCATCCGGCGCAAGCGCAGCAACGCGGCCACGCCCGTCATGCGCCGCAGCGGCGTGACAGCGAGCGTGGCGCAGAGGATCACGAGCGTCCACCGGCCGGTGGAGCGCGTGATGAATTCGATCGGGTTCGCGCCGAGCCGGTGGGTCAGCCCGAACAGCACCAGACGCGCGAGCGGATAAAGGCCGACCGCAAACACCAGCAGCCTGGCCGGCACAAGCCAGCGCTGCGGCGCAGCCCGCGCCGCAGTGCCCGCCCGCGCAACACCGGCGGCCGCCGCACGCGGGCTGGACGCCCGCTGCGGCTCCAGCGTCGACGGATGCATGTCGTTTCTCACGGTCGTCGCACTCAGAAGTTCTTCTTCAGGTCCATGCCCTGATACATCGATGCGACCAGATCGCCGTAGCCGTTGAACATCAGCGTCTTGCGCTTCGGCGTGAAGAACCCGTCGTCGCCGATCCGCCGCTCGGTCGCCTGGCTCCAGCGCGGGTGGTCGACATTCGGATTCACGTTCGAATAAAAGCCGTATTCGTTCGATGCGTAGGTGTTCCAGCTCGTCTTCGGCTGCTTGTCGACGAAGCGGATCTTCACCAGCGACTTCGCGCTCTTGAAGCCGTACTTCCACGGCACGACGATACGCACCGGCGCGCCGTTCTGATTCGGCAGCACCTGGCCGTAGACGCCCATCGTCAGCAGCGTGAGCGGGTTCATCGCCTCGTCCATGCGCAGCCCTTCGGAGTAAGGCCAGTCGAGTACCGGCGTCGACAGCCCCGGCATCTGCGACGGATCGGCCAGCGTGATGAACTGCACATATTTCGCGTTGCCGGTCGGCTGCACGCGCTTGACCAGTTCGGAGAACGGCACGCCGATCCACGGAATCACCATCGACCAGCCCTCGACGCAGCGCAGCCGGTACACGCGCTCCTCGAGCGGCGCCAGCTTCAGCAGTTCGTCGAGATCGAACACCTTCGGATGCAGCACCTCGCCTTCGACGCTCACCCGCCACGGGCGCGGCCGCAGCGTGCCGGCGTTCTGCGCCGGGTCGCCCTTGTCGGTGCCGAATTCGTAGAAGTTGTTGTAGGACGTGATGTCCTTGAACGGCGTGACCTTGTCGGCCGCGATGAATTTCGGATTGGTCTTCGCCGCGAGCTTCGCGGCCCGCGCGTCGGGCGACGCATACGCGCCGAAGGCCGCGCCGCTGCCGCCGAGCAATCCGCCCGCCGCCGCAAGGCCAGCCGCCTGCAATACGCGGCGCCGGTTCTCGAACACAGCGCGCGCGGTGATCTCGCTCGGCGCAATGTCGGCGCCGGTCAACAGGTTGCGCAGGGAATCCCTGATCCACATGGTGCTGCTCCTCATGCATGCGCGGCGCGCACGCTTCATCTGCGTTCGACCCGGCCCGTCATGCGCCGTTCGACGCGCGGCGCGCCCGTCGGTAACAAAAGAAAACCGCCGGGGCACGCAGTGCGCCGGCGGTCTTTTGTCGGACCCGCATCGGAAATCTTACAGCTTGCCGTAGCTGTGCAGCCCGGACAGGAACATGTTGACGCCGAGGAACGCGAACGTCGTCACGAGCAGGCCCGTGAGCGCCCACCATGCGGCGACCGTGCCGCGCAGCCCCTTCATCAGGCGCATGTGCAGCCACGCCGCGTAATTGAGCCACACGATCAGCGCCCAGGTTTCCTTCGGATCCCAGCTCCAGTAGCCGCCCCACGCTTCCGCCGCCCACAGCGCGCCGAGAATCGTCGCGATCGTGAAGAACGCGAAGCCGACGGCGATCGACTTGTACATCACGTCGTCGAGCACGTCGAGCGTCGGCAGCCGATCGGCCAGCATGCCGCGTTCCTTCATCAGATACGCGACCGCCACCATCGCCGACAGCGCGAAGCTGCCGTAGCCGATGAAGTTCGCCGGCACGTGGATCTTCATCCACCAGCTCTGCAGCGCCGGCACGAGCGGCTGGATCTGCTGCGCGTCGCGCGCGACCGAGTACCACATCAGGAAGCCGACGGCCGCGCTGATCACGAGCAGCACGAACGCACCGAGCGCACGCGTGCCGTAATGGCCTTCGTAATACAGGTAGAGCAGCGCGGTGATCAGGCTGAACAGCACGAACACTTCATACAGGTTCGACACGGGGATATGCCCGACGTCGGCGCCGATCAGATAGGACTCGTACCAACGCACCATCAGGCCGACGAAGCCCATCAGCACGGCGGCCCACGTGAGCTTCTGGCCGATCGCGGAGCCCGTCGCGGCGCGCGCGAGCAGGCCGATCCAGTAGAAGATCGTCGCGAGCACGAACAAGGCGCTCATCCAGAGGATCGCCGACTGGCTCGACAGGAAGTACTTCAGGAAGAACGCCGAATCGGCGCGCGCGAGGTCGCCCTGGTAGATCTGGATCGACAGCAAGGACAGCACGGCGATCGCCGCCATCAGCAGCCGCGCGGGTTTCCAGCGCCAGCCGAGCACGACCAGCGCCGGCACCGTGCCGATCATCACTGCCTTGTCGTAGTAATTCATGTGCTCGTTGTAGTGCACGAACGCATAGCCCGCGCCGACCACGAGCGCCAGCGCGAACAGCCAGTCGAGCACGGACAGGCGCGAGAGGAACGGACGGCCGTCGAACAACGGCGCCGGATTCGGGGCCTTGACGGTCCCCGGACGGGAAGAGGAGGCTTGAGTGAGATCCATGATGTTACCGGGTGGAATTCTCGGAATCGGAATCGCCGCCGACGGGCGGGCGGGCAGTTGCAGCCGCGCCGGCGGGCGCGGCGTCGCGGGGTGCGGCGCCCAGGGCGGCGCCGGCCGCATCGCGCGTCTGCACGAATTCTTTCTCGAAATCGAACGTCTTGCGCGCCGTGGACATCGCCATCACCACTTCGACGCCCGCACCGGCATCCTTGAGCCAGAACCACAGGCGCCGCTCGCGCACGTAGAACATCGAGAAGATGCCGGCGACCAACAACAGGCTGCCAAGATACACCAGATTCTTGCCGGGCGCGCGCGTCAGCTGAAATACCGAGGCTTGCACCTGCTTGAAGGAATCGAGCTGCAAATAGACCGGCGATCCGTACAGGAAGCTGTCGGATAGCGCATTGATCGCGTTCTGCACGAAGCGGACCGTGTCGGCGCCCTGCTGGACGGCCGGCTCGCCGGCCCGCTCGCGCGCGATCTGCCAGACCTCCCACATCGAGCCCTCGAGCATGCGCAGCAGCAGGCTCGCCGCCTTTTCCTGCTCGGCCTTCGGCACCGACCGGTCGATGAAGGTGGCCACCGCCTGGAAGCCGCCGACCGGCTGCCCGTCCGCACCGCGACCGACGCTGTCGTCGCTCGCCGCAAAGAGGGTCAACACCTTGAACGCGCTGTCCTGCAACCGGCCGCGCAGCGACGCGTCGGTGGTCGGCAGCGAACGCTGGGCGAAACGGGCGGCGGCGTCCGCGCGCACCGCCGGATCCTCGAGCGCGGCGCGCAGGCGCATCCATTCGCCGATCGAATCCTCGCTGTCGGCCGGAATCCGCATGTAGCGGAACGCGTCGTTCGGGCTCGCGCGCACGCCCGCGAGGAACACGCGCGCGCCGCCCATGTCGACCGGCAGCATGTAGTTGTTGAACTCGCGCGCCTGGCCGTCCTTGCCGCGGATCTTGTACTGCACGGACGGCCCGATGTTATGAAGCTGCATCGGCTTCGACGTCTTCGCGCCCGAGCCGAGCCGTTCGTCGAACGCCTGCTTCAGCGACTCCGTCTTCGCCACGCCGCGCACGTCCGGCTTGCCGTTCGCGTCGGCCATGTTCTCGACGTTGATCGCGCGGAAGTCCGAGAACTCGATCGTGTCGCCGTCGCTGCCCGGCATCTGCAGCGGCGCCGTGCTGCCGATCGTGCCCTTCACGGCGAACGTCTTCGCGGTGTCGCCCGTCATCGGATAGGCCGTCATCTGCATCTGCGAGCCGCCGTCCTGGAAGCTCGACTGATAGATCGACACGCCCTTGTAGGTGAACGGCTTGTTCACTTCGACGCGCGCCGGAATCTTCCGGCCCGTCTCGCGATCGATCACGACGATGTCGCTCGCAAACAGCTTCGGCATCCCGGTCGTGTAGTAATCGACGATGAACTTGTTCAGCTGGATCGAGAACGGCAGGTCCTGGATCAACGAGCCGTTCGGCTGGTTGAGGATCGCGGTGGACACGAACTGGCCTTCGGGCACCCACGCGTAGCCGCGGAACGTCGGGTTCGACGCGGACAGCCGGTGATCGGGCGAGATCTCGCTGATCGTCGCGCTCGTATTGACCGGGCTCTTGCCGAACATCCACATCTGGAATTTGATCGGCAGGTTGCTGTCGAGCAGGCCGCCGATACAGATCACGACGATCGCCAGGTGCGCGGAAATGTAGCCCCACTTCGTCAGCGCGCCGCGTTTCGCGGAGATCAGCGTCGCGCCGTCGGTTTCGCGCACGACGTGCTTGTAGCCGCCCTTCGCGACGAATGCGGCGAGCGTCGCCGCGACGCTCGCGCGCGTGCCGGCAACGGTGTATTCGGCCTTGTGATGGAACGCGCGCAGGCTGCCTTCGCGGACCTTGTCCTTCCAGCTCTTCGCGTCGGCGAGCATCTTCGGCGCGTTGCGGATCACGCACAGCGAGATCGACGCGACCAGGAAGATCAGGATCAGCATGAACCACCACGCGCTGTACACGTTGTACAGGCCGAGCGAGCGGAAGATGTCCGCCCAGAACGGCCCGAACTGGTTCACGTAGTTCGGATAGGGGTCGTCCTGGGTCAGCACCGTGCCGATGATGCTCGCGATCGACAGCACCACCAACAGTGCGATCGCGAAGCGCATCGAGCTGATCAGCTCGATCGCGCGCCTGGACGCACTTTGACCCGACTTCGACTGCAACCCCGACGTGGTAACGCTCATTCAAACTCCGACTGACAACAAAAAAGGGCAAGGCGGCCGCAAGCATGCGGCGCCCCACCCTTTTCTTGTTCTGACTCCGGCCGCCGTTCCGGCGACCGGTCATTCCATTCGCGACGGACCGCTCAACGCAGGCCCGCGATGTAATCCGCGACGGCCTTGATCTCGGTGTCCGACAGACGCGAGGCGATCTGATGCATCGCCTCGTTGTTGTTGCGCGCGCCGGCACCTTGCTGGAACGCGGTCAACTGGGCCACCGTGTAATCGGCCCACTGCCCCGACAGACGCGGGTACTGGACCGGTATCCCTTGCCCCGTCGGCCCGTGGCAGCTCGCACAGGCCGGTACGCCCTTTTCCGCGATGCCGCCGCGATAGATCTTCTGGCCGATCGGCACGGTCGCCGCATCGCGTGCGGTGCCGAGCTTGGTCGTTTGCGAGCCGTAATACGCGGCGACGTTGCGCATGTCGTCCGCGCTCAATGCGCTCGCAAATCCGACCATCACCGAATTGTTCCGCGCCGGCCCCTTCGCGCCCGGCTGCGTCTTGAAGTCGTTCAACTGCTTGACCAAATATTCGGGATGCTGACCGGCGAGCTTCGGGAAACTGCCCGACGCACTGTTGCCGTCGGCGCCGTGACACGACGCGCACACCTGCCCGGCAATCGCCTTGCCGCGGTCCAGATCCGGCTTTGCCGCACCTGCCGCATTTGCCTCCGCCACGAAACCTACGAATCCTGCTGCAACCTGAAGCACCATCAGAGACTTGCACAGTCGATTCATTCGCACACCCTGTTTCGTCTTGTGGGAATTTGAGGTTCTGCAAAAAACGACGTCGACCAGTCTACCGCAGAAGCTGCATAAAAGCGCGAGGCGGGCGCCCGCAACCCTTCGGCAAAACCGCCGTATTGTACAATATCGCGTTGAAAGCTCCCGCGCCTATCGGGGCTACCCCGCCTCCACCAAGCGGCTCGCGCCGCCCGTCCCACCGGTTTCCCCCATGGCCTTTTTGCTCCATCAAGCTCGCTTCTACACGACCGTCAACCATCTGCGCGACCTGCCGCCGACGGTGCAGCCGGAAATCGCATTCGCGGGCCGTTCGAATGCCGGCAAATCGACGGCGATCAACGTGCTGTGCAATCAGAAGCGACTCGCGTTCGCGTCGAAGACGCCCGGTCGCACGCAGCACATCAACTACTTCTCGGTCGGCCCCGCCGCGGAGCCCGTCGCGAACCTCGTCGACCTGCCCGGCTACGGCTATGCGGAAGTGCCCGGGGCCGCGAAGGCCCACTGGGAAATGCTGCTGTCGTCCTATCTCGCGACGCGCTCGCAGCTCTGCGGCCTGATCCTGATGATGGATTCGCGCCGCCCGCTGACCGACCTCGATCGCCGGATGATCGAGTGGTTCGCCCCGACCGGCAAGCCGATCCACACGCTGCTGACGAAGTGCGACAAATTGACGCGACAAGAGAGCATCAACGCGCTGCGCAACACGCAGAAAGGGCTCGACGCGTACCGCGACCAGGGCGTGAAGGGCAAGCTGACCGTCCAGCTGTTCTCGGCGCTGAAGCGCACGGGGCTCGACGAGGCGCACGAATTGATCGAGAGCTGGCTGCGGCCGTCCGTCGCCGACGCAGAAGGCGCACCTGTAGCACAATGAACGGGCAGCGCTCGGCCGGCAGCGGCCGGGCGCACCTGACGGTGTCTGCGGATTCGGCCGGCTCATAAAAAAACCCGCCGTCGAACGGCGGGTCAAACAGCCTAATCGAAAAACGACAGGCACCCGCTCAGGGAGGAGAAGCGGGGAGCAGCACGCAACGCGCGCCGCTCGATCGCTATCATATACCAACGATCTCGAAAATGACCTAAGGGATCCGTAAGGTCCTTCTTGCCCCGATTTCATTCACATCGCACATGAGCTTCCATCCTCTTCATCGTCCGCGCCGCATGCGCCGCGACGACTTCTCCCGGCGCCTGATGCGCGAAAACCGCCTGACCACCGACGACCTGATCTATCCGGTGTTCGTCGTCGACGGCACCAACCAACGCCAGCCGGTGCCGTCGATGCCGGGCGTCGAGCGCGTATCGGTCGACCTGCTGATGCACGTCGCCGAACAGTGCGTCGAACTCGGCGTGCCCGTGCTGTCGCTGTTTCCGGCCATCGAAACGTCGCTGAAAACGCCTGACGGCCGCGAGGCGGCCAACCCGGAAGGGCTGATTCCGCGCGCGGTGCGCGAGCTGAAGAAGCGCTTCCCCGAACTCGGCGTGCTGACCGACGTCGCGCTCGATCCGTACACGAGCCACGGCCAGGACGGCGTGCTCGACGAGAACGGCTACGTGATCAACGACGACACGATCGAAATCCTGATCGAACAGGCGCGCGCGCAGGCGGAAGCCGGCGTCGACATCGTCGCGCCGTCCGACATGATGGATGGCCGCATCGGCGCAGTGCGTGAAATGCTCGAAAGCGACGGGCATATCCATACGCGCATCATGGCCTATTCGGCCAAGTTCGCGTCCGCGTTCTACGGTCCGTTCCGCGACGCGGTCGGCTCGGCGTCGAATCTGGGCAAGGGCAACAAGATGACCTACCAGATGGACCCGGCGAACAGCGACGAAGCGTTGCGCGAGGTGCGCCTCGACATCGACGAAGGCGCCGACATGGTGATGGTCAAGCCGGGCATGCCGTATCTCGACATCGTGCGCCGCGTGAAGGACGAGTTCCGCTTCCCGACGTACGTGTACCAGGTGAGCGGCGAATACGCGATGCTGAAGGCGGCCGCGATGAACGGCTGGCTCGACCACGACAAGGTCGTGCTCGAATCGCTGCTCGCATTCAAGCGTGCGGGCGCCGACGGCGTGCTCACGTACTTCGCGCTCGATGCGGCGCGGCTGCTGAAGGCGCAGCGCTGAGCCGCGCTGCCGATCGGCACGCAAGATGAAAAAACGGCGGGACACCGAAGTGTCCCGCCGTTTTTTTGTGCGCTGGGCGGCCAGGTCGGTCCAGCTCGGATCAGACCGTCGGCACCGCTGCGCGATCGAGGCTGCGCAGGAACGTGTCGGCTGCCTGATAGCCGACCACCCGGCCGATCTCGTTACCGTTGCGATCGAAGAAGATGATGCCCGGCGGGCCGAACAGGTTGAACCGCTTGAGCAGTGCCTGATCGTCGGAATTGTTCGCGGTGACGTCCGCGCGCACCAGATGCAGCTGCGCGAGCCGCGCCTGCACGCGCGAATCGGTGAACGTCAGATGCTCCATCTCCTTGCAGCTCACGCACCAGTCCGCATAGAAATCGAGCATCACGGGCCGGCTCGACGTCTTCAGCAGCGCGTCGAGTTCGCCGCTGGAGCGCACCGCGGCGAACGCGGGCGCAGCCTGCCCGGCCGCCTGGCCGGCCGCCGACGTCGCAGCGCCCGACGCAACCGTACGCGCGGCCAGCACGGCGAGCGGCTTCACCGGATCGGTCGAACCGGCGGCCAGGCCGACGAGCAGCGTCGCCGCCCAGATCGCGAGCGCGGCGCCGAGGCCGCGGCCGAACCGGCGCCAGATGGAGGCGGCTCCGGCATGGGGCGTGAACAGTCCGAGCGCCGCTGCGGCGATCAGCAACCACAACGCGGCGAGCATCATCTTCAGGCCGCCCGCCAGCACCGGCCATACGATCCAGAGCGCGGCGGCGAGCAGCACGATGCCGAAGAACACCTTGACGCCATCCATCCATGCGCCGGCGCGCGGCAGCACCGTGCCGGCGCCGAGCCCCACGACGAGCAGCGGCACGCCGAGCCCGAGCCCCATGGCGAACAGCGCCGCGCCGCCGAGGAACGCGTTGCCGGTGTGCGCGATGAAGGCGAGCACCGCGAACAGCGGCGCCGTCATGCATGCGCCGACGACCAGCGCCGACAGTGCACCCATCGCGGCAACCGCGGCGAAATGGCCGCCCTGGCGCGCGCTCGACACCTGCGCCGCGCCGTTCTGCCAGCGCGCCGGCAGCATGAGGTCCTTGCCGGAGATCAGCGACACCGCGAACGCGGTGAGCAGCAAGCCGAAGGCGCCGAGCACCCACGGATTCTGCAGCCATGCGCCGAGGCTCTGGCCGACCAGCGCGGCAGCGATGCCGAGCGCCGTATAGACGAGCGCCATGCCGACCACATACGTCAGCGACAGCGCAAAGCCGCGCGCATGCGTTGCGCGCGTGCCCTGGCCGATGATGATCGCGGAGACGATCGGAATCATCGGGTACGAACACGGCAGCAGGCTCAACACGACGCCTGCGACGAAATACAGCGCGACGATCGTGAGGAAGCCGTGCCCCTCGAGCAGCGATTGCGCGAAATCCGCGCTGGTGACCTTGTCGAACCAGCTGCCCGATGCGGCCGCGCCGTCAGCCGCTGCGGCCGCGCCGAGCGCCGCGCCGTCGATCTTCACGACGTGTTCGGCGGGCGGGTAGCAGATCCCTTCGTCGGCGCACCCTTGCGACGTCACCGTGAGCTCGAACGGCCCGGCCGCCTGCTTGACCGGCACGTGGACCACGACGTCGTCGCGATAGGTTTCGACTTCCTTCTGGAACGTCTGGTCGAACTTCACGTGGCCGGGCGGAAACTGCGGCGCGCCGAGCGTCGCATTGCCGCTCTTCACCGCGAACGCGAACCGCTCGCGGTAAAGGTAATAGCCGTTGGCGATCTTGAAGCGGACGTCGACCTGTCCCGGGGCTTCGCTCGCGCTGAACTTGAATGCGACCGACGGATCGAGAAAATCGTCGGCCGCGCGCGCGACCGACGGGCCGCCCAGCACCAGCACGAACGACAACAGAGCCGCGAATGCGCGCAGCGCGCGCACGGAAAGCGCCATACCGTTAAACATGAAATAGACGTTGAGTTTCGCTCGTCACCCACTGGCCGTACGCGGCAGAGGCCGCGGCCTGCCACGAGACGATTTCGGGCGTCTCGTAAGGATGATGCGCGAGGATGAATCGCTCCAGTTCCAGCGAGCGCACCGCGCTCGTCTTGAACAGCAACTGGATCTCGTCGGCCGTTTCGACCTTGCCCTGCCAGTGATAGCGCGACTTGATCGTACCGAGCTCCGATACGCAGGCGGCAAGCCGCGCGTCGAGCGCGCCGGTGGCGAGGGCCTCAGCCGTTGCTGCATCGGGCACCGTCGTCAGCATCAACACCACCATACGCACTCTCCTGGCTGATTTCCGCGCTTCGGCCGCCCGCTGCGCGCACCTCGCGCCCTCGACAGCCCCTTATCGTAGCGCAGCGCGCGCAACGTTGCCGGCAGCGGCCGGTGAAAATCGATCGCGACGCGGCGCCGCCAAAAAGCAAAAAGGGCCAAGCAATTGCTCGGCCCTTTCGGATTCTGCTACGTACCGAAGCTTATTCAGCTTCTTGCACGTTTTCCGTTTCGTCGACTTCCGGACGATCGAGCAGCTCGACCAGTGCCATCGGTGCGTTGTCGCCGACGCGGAAGCCGAACTTCAGCACGCGCAGGTAGCCGCCCGGACGGTTCGCGAAACGCGGACCGAGGACGTCGAACAGCTTCGCGACCGAGTCACGATCGCGCAGGCGGTTGAATGCCAGGCGACGGTTTGCCAGCGACGGCTTCTTGCCGAGCGTGATCAGCGGCTCGACGACTTTACGGAGTTCCTTCGCCTTCGGCAGCGTCGTCTTGATGACTTCGTGCTCGATCAGCGAGTTGGACATGTTACGGAGCATAGCCAGACGGTGGCTGCTCGTGCGGTTCAGTTTCCGCAGACCATGACGATGGCGCATTTCAGTTTCCTTGATTCAAAGTTTTGATCCAGCTCTTCTATCGCACCTCGGCGGGTGCACGGGCCGGTAACGAAAAAGGCAAGATGCGGATTTTAAAGGAAAATCCGCATCTTTGCCAACTACGACTACAGCGCAGCTACAGTCGGGCTTACTTGTCGAGACCAGCCGGCGGCCAGTTTTCGAGCTTCATGCCCAGCGTGAGGCCGCGCGAAGCCAGCACTTCCTTGATCTCGTTCAGCGACTTGCGACCGAGGTTCGGCGTCTTCAGCAGTTCGTTTTCCGTGCGCTGGATCAGGTCGCCGATGTAGTAGATGTTCTCGGCCTTCAGGCAGTTCGCGGAACGAACCGTCAGCTCGAGATCGTCCACCGGACGCAGCAGGATCGGATCGATCTGCGGTGCACGCGACGGTGCTTCGGCAGCCGTTTCCGTGCCTTCCAGCGCCGCGAACACGGACAGCTGGTCGACCAGGATGCGGGCCGATTGACGGATCGCCTCTTCCGGGGTGATCACGCCGCTCGTCTCGATGTTCATCACGAGCTTGTCGAGGTCGGTACGCTGCTCGACACGTGCGCTTTCGACTGCATAGCTCACGCGGCGAACCGGCGAGAACGATGCGTCGAGGACGATGCGGCCGATGATCTTGGCCGTGTCTTCGCCGTAGCGACGAACGTTGCCCGGCACGTAGCCGCGACCCTTCTCGATCTTGATCTGAACGTCGAGCTTGCCGCCCTTGGACAGATGTGCGATCACGTGATTCGGGTTGATGACTTCGCAATCGTGCGCGAGCTCGATATCGCCGGCCGTGACGACGCCTTCGCCTTCCTTGCGCAGCGTGACCGTGACTTCGTCACGGTTGTGCAGCTTGAACACCACGCCCTTCAGGTTCAGCAGCAGGTTGACCACGTCTTCCTGCACGCCGTCGAGCGTCGAATACTCGTGCACCACGCCGGCGATCGTCACTTCGGTCGGCGCGTAGCCGACCATCGACGACAGCAGCACGCGGCGCAGCGCGTTGCCCAAGGTGTGGCCGTAACCGCGTTCGAACGGTTCCATGACCACCCTCGCGTGGTTCTCGCCCAGCGATTCCACGGCGATGATCTTGGGTTTCAGCAAACTGGTTTGCATGGGCTTTCCTTTTCAATACCCTCGGCTCGTTACACCGATAAGGCTGACCGGTAACAACCAGAAAATAAACAGCCGAGGCCCCTCCTTGCGAAACGCAATCGGGGTACCTCGGCCGTCAATCGGATTAACGCGAATACAATTCGACGATCAGGCTTTCGTTGATGTCGCCTGCGATGTCAGCGCGTTCCGGCATTTGCTTGAACGTGCCTTCGAACTTCTTCGCATCGACTGCAACCCAGTTCGGCATGCCGCCTTGCTCGGCGAGCGACAGCGCTTCGATGATACGCGCCTGCTTCTTCGCCTTTTCGCGGATCGCGATCACGTCGCCAGCCTTCACTTGTTGCGACGGCACGTTCGCGACGACGCCGTTCACGGTGATCGACTTGTGGCTCACCAGCTGACGCGCTTCTGCGCGGGTCGAGCCGAAGCCCATGCGATACACGACGTTGTCGAGACGCGACTCGAGCAGTTGCAGCAGGTTTTCACCCGTGTTGCCCTTGCGGCGGTCGGCTTCAGCGAAGTAGCGGCGGAACTGACGTTCCAGCACGCCGTAGATACGCTTGACCTTTTGCTTTTCGCGCAGCTGCGTACCATAGTCGGACGTACGAGCGCCCGAGGTACGGCCGTGCTGACCCGGCTTGCTGTCGAGCTTGCACTTGTCGGCGAGCGAGCGGCGCGCGCTCTTCAGGAACAGGTCGGTGCCTTCACGGCGGGACAGCTTGGCCTTGGGGCCGATATAACGTGCCACGTTGCATTCCTTTATCAATCGGTCACGCGGATCGAAATCCGCGCTAGTTCGCGCCCTTTGGGGCGAACGGTGGGCTTAGTCAATCAAAAAAGCAACGCCCGTCGGCGCTATGCGACGACAGGCAATGCGCCAGCACGAACGTGCCAGCAGCATTCTTAGATACGACGGCGCTTCGGCGGACGGCAGCCGTTGTGCGGAATCGGGGTGACGTCCGAAATCGCGGTGATCTTGATGCCGAGGCCGTGCAGTGCGCGCACTGCCGACTCACGACCCGGGCCCGGGCCCTTGATCCGCACTTCCAGATTCTTCACGCCATATTCCATCGCCACACGACCGGCCGACTCAGCAGCAACCTGAGCAGCGAACGGCGTCGACTTGCGCGAGCCCTTGAAGCCCTGGCCGCCCGACGTCGCCCATGCCAGAGCATTGCCCTGACGATCGGTGATCGTGATGATCGTGTTGTTGAACGACGCGTGAACGTGCACCACGCCTTCAGCGACGTTCTTCTTGACCTTCTTGCGAACGCGTTGCGCCGCGGTGTTCGAAGCCTTAGCCATTACGTTTTCCTGTAACTGTCAGTTCCGCTTACTTCTTCAGCGCTTGCGCTGCACGACGCGGACCCTTGCGGGTACGTGCGTTCGTACGCGTACGCTGACCACGCATCGGCAGGCCCTTGCGATGACGAACACCACGGTAGCAACCGAGGTCCATCAGGCGCTTGATGTTCATCGTCACTTCACGGCGCAGGTCGCCTTCGACGATGAACTTGCCCACTTCCTCACGCAGCTTTTCGAGGTCTGCGTCGGTCAGGTCCTTGACCTTCTTCGAGAATTCCACGCCAGCTGCCGAGCAGATGCTGCGCGAGCGCGTGCGGCCGATACCGAAGATTGCCGTCAGGCCGATCTCGGTATGCTGGTGATTCGGGATGTTAACCCCTGCGATACGAGCCATTGTTTTTCCTCAAACAAAAAGCGCAAACAAACGCGCGGTCAGCCTTGGCGCTGCTTGTGGCGCGGATCCGAGCTGCAGATCACGCGAACGACGCCTTTGCGCTTGATGATCTTGCAATTGCGGCAAATGCGCTTAACCGATGCCATCACTTTCATGATAATACCCTTTTTTCAAATCACTTCGCCCGGAACACGATCCGCGCACGAGACAGATCGTAAGGCGTCAATTCAACCGTGACCTTGTCGCCCGGCAAGATACGGATGTAGTGCATCCGCATCTTCCCGGAGATATGCCCCAACACGACATGGCCGTTTTCCAGCTTCACACGGAAGGTCGCATTCGGGAGGTTTTCGATCACCTCACCCTGCATCTGGATTACATCGTCTTTGGCCATAGTCCTTAATTAACGCATTGGGATGTTGCCGCCCTTGAAGTTTGCCTTCTTGAGCAGCGACTCATACTGTTGCGACATAACGTACGACTGCACCTGCGCCATGAAGTCCATCGTGACGACGACAATGATCAGCAGCGACGTTCCACCAAAATAAAACGGCACGTTCCAGCGCAGCACCAGGAATTCCGGCAGCAAACAAACGAAGACGATATAGATCGCACCGGCCAGCGTCAGACGCGTGAGGATGCGGTCGATATATCGCGCAGTTTGGTCGCCCGGACGGATGCCAGGAACGAACGCCCCGCTCTTCTTCAGGTTGTCCGCGGTTTCCCTGCTGTTGAACACCAGTGCGGTGTAGAAGAAGCAGAAAAACACGATCGCCAGCGTGTACAGCAGCACATAGACCGGCTGGCCCGGCTTCAGCGCCTCCGCGACGTTATGCAACGTGTTGGAGATCCAGCTTCCCGACGGTTGACCCGTGCTGAACCAGCCGAGAATCGTGGCCGGGAACAGGATGATCGACGATGCGAAGATCGGCGGAATCACGCCCGACATGTTCAGCTTCAGCGGCAAGTGCGACGACTGGCCACCATAGATCTTGTTGCCGACCTGGCGCTTCGCGTAGTTCACGAGGATCTTGCGCTGACCGCGTTCGATGAACACGACCAGGTAAGTCACCGCGGCGATCAGGACGACGATGATGATCGCCGAAATGATGCTCATCGAACCCGTACGCACCAGCTCGAACAGCCCACCGACGGCATTCGGGAACCCTGCTGCGATCCCGCCGAAGATGATGATCGAGATGCCGTTGCCGAGACCACGCTCGGTGATCTGCTCACCCAGCCACATCAGGAACATCGTGCCGGTAACCAGCGTCACGACCGTCGTCAGCCGGAACAGCATGCCGGGATCGATCACGAGGCCAGGCTGGTTTTCCAGCGCAGCCGCGATACCGAACGCCTGGAAGGTCGCGAGCACCACGGTGAAATACCGCGTGTACTGCGTGATCTTCCGTTGCCCTGCCTGCCCTTCCTTCTTCAGCGCCTCGAGCTGCGGCGAGACGATCGCCAGCAACTGCATGATGATCGACGCCGAGATGTACGGCATGATCCCCAGCGCGAAGATCGTGAAGCGGGACAGTGCGCCACCCGAGAACATGTTGAACATGCCCAGGATGCCGCCCGCCTGACTCTGGAACAGCTTCGCCAGTTGATCCGGATCGATGCCCGGCACGGGGATGTGCGCGCCGATGCGATAGACGATCAGCGCCAGGAGCAGGAACATCGCTCGCCGACGCAGATCGCCGAATTTCGCCGTGCTTCGACCGGGTTTTGCAAGACTCGGGCTGTTAGCCAAGTACCTTCTCCGATGAATGCAAGTAACGACGCGCTACGCGTGTCACTCGGCGAACGAACCGCCAGCCGCTTCGATCGCAGCGCGCGCACCCTTGGTGGCGCCCAGACCCTTCACGACGATCTTGCGCTTCAGTTCGCCCGTCGCGATGATCTTTGCGCTCTTCGTCAGCTCGCCGACCAGGCCGGCTTGCTTCAGTGCGAGCAGATCGATTTCATCGACCGGCAGCTTCTCGAGGTCGCCCAGGCGAACTTCACCGACGAATTCCTTCGTCAGCGACGTGAAGCCGCGCTTCGGCAGACGACGTTGCAGCGGCATCTGACCGCCTTCGAAACCGACTTTGTGGAAGCCGCCCGAACGCGATTTCTGACCCTTGTGACCACGGCCAGCCGTCTTGCCGAGGCCCGAACCGATGCCGCGGCCGACGCGACGCTTGGCGTGCTTTGCACCAGCGGCCGGCTTCAGGTTATTCAATTCCATATCAACTCCTTGATCCGTAGGGCCGCTTACGCGATGACCTTAACGAGGTACGAGACCTTGTTGATCATGCCGCGGACCGCCGGCGTATCCTGCAGCTCGCTAACCGAGTTGAGTCGGCGCAGGCCCAGGCCACGCACGGTCGCACGGTGCGATTCGCGGGTCCCGATCAGGCTCTTCACGAGCTGAACCTTGACAGTTTTTTCAGACATGGTGACCACCCGGGCTTAGCCCAAAATATCTTCGACGGACTTGCCGCGCTTCGCCGCGATGTCTGCCGGGGTCGACTGCTTGCGCAGACCGTCCAGCGTGGCGCGAACGAGGTTGTACGGGTTCGTCGAACCGTGGCTCTTCGCCACGACGTTCTGCACGCCCATCACGTCGAACACTGCGCGCATCGGGCCGCCGGCGATCACGCCCGTACCTGCCTTCGCCGGAGCGAGGAGGACTGCGGATGCGCCATGCTTGCCGTGCACTTCGTGCTGCAGCGTGCCGTTCTTGAGCGGCACCTTGAACATGTTGCGGCGAGCCTGTTCCATTGCCTTCTGGACAGCGACCGGCACTTCCTTCGCCTTGCCCTTGCCCATACCGATGCGGCCATCACCATCGCCGACCACGGTCAGTGCGGCGAAGCCGAGAATACGGCCACCCTTCACGACCTTGGTCACGCGATTGACCGAAATCATCTTTTCGCGAAGGCCGTCGTCGCGTTCGTCAGCCTGAACTTTCGCTTGCATCTTTGCCATGACGAATTCCTTCCCTTAGAACTTGAGCCCAGCTTCGCGAGCTGCCTCAGCCAGCGCCTTGACGCGGCCGTGGTAGCGGAAGCCCGAGCGGTCGAAGGCGACGGATTCGATGCCGGCAGCCTTTGCCTTTTCGGCAATACGCTTGCCGATCAGCGTCGCGGCATTAACGTTGCCGCCCTTGCCCGACTTGTCGGCCAGTTCGGCGCGCACTTCTGCTTCGAGCGTCGACGCGCTGGCGAGCACCTTGGTGCCGCAGGGCGAGAACACTTGAGCGTAGATGTGCGTGTTCGTGCGATGCACGGCGAGACGCGCGACCTGCAGCTCAGCGATCTTGATACGCGTCTGGCGAGCGCGGCGCAGGCGAGATTGAGTCTTATCCATGATTGCGCACCCTTACTTCTTCTTCGTTTCTTTGAGGATCACAACCTCGTCGGAATAGCGCACGCCCTTGCCCTTGTAGGGCTCCGGCGGACGGTAACCGCGAACTTCCGCAGCTACTTGACCGACTTGTTGCTTGTTGATCCCCTTGATCACGATTTCGGTTTGCGTCGGAGTTTCAGCCTTGACGCCTTCCGGCATCTGGTGCACCACCGGGTGCGAGAAACCCAGCGACAGGTTCAGCTTGTCGCCTTGCGCTTGCGCACGGTAACCGACGCCAACCAGCGTCAGCTTGCGCTCGAAACCCTTGGTCACGCCGTGCACGGCGTTCGCGATGATCGCGCGCATCGTGCCCGACATTGCGTTTGCTTCGCGGCTTTCGTTGACCGGCGCCAGATTCAGCGTGCCGTCGTTGTTCGCCACGTTCACGAGCGGATTCACCGGCTGCGTGATGGTGCCCAGCGGGCCCTTGACGGTGATAGCACCGTCGGCCAGCTTGACTTCCGCGCCTTGCAGCGCGATCGGGCTCTTACCTACTCGAGACATGTTTCTCTCTCCTCGGCTTTAAGCGACGTAGCAGATGACTTCGCCGCCGACGCCGGTAGCGCGCGCCTTGCGGTCGGTCATCACGCCCTTCGGCGTCGAAACGATTGCCACGCCCAGGCCGTTCATGACCTGCGGAATGTCGTTACGACCGCGGTACACGCGCAGACCAGGCTTCGACACGCGCTCGAGGCGTTCGATGACCGGGCGACCTGCGTAGTACTTCAGCGCGATATTCAGTTCGGACTTCGCACCTTCCGCCTTCACGGCGAAATCGTCGATATAACCTTCGTCCTTCAGGACTTGCGCGATTGCAACCTTGACCTTCGACGAGGGCATCGCGACCGATACCTTCTCGACCATCTGCGCGTTGCGGATGCGAGTCAGCATATCGGCGATAGGATCACTCATGCTCATTTACGTTTCTCCTATTACCAGCTCGCCTTGGTCAGGCCAGGAATCTCGCCACGGAATGCGATTTCACGAATCTTGTTGCGCGCGAGGCCGAATTTACGGAACGTGCCACGCGGACGGCCCGTGATCGCGCAGCGGTTACGCTGGCGGGTCGGGTTCGAGTTGCGGGGCAGTTGCTGCAGCTCCAGGCGTGCTTCGTAGCGCTCTTCTTCCGACTTGCTTTGGTCTTCGACGATCGCCTTCAGCGCTTCGCGCTTTGCTGCGAACTTCGCGACCAGGCGGGCGCGCTTCTTTTCACGTTCGATCAGTGCCAGTTTAGCCACGGTAACCTCAGTTTCTGAACGGGAACTTGAAGCTGGCGAGCAGAGCCTTTGCTTCGTCGTCGGTCTTCGCAGTCGTCGTGATGCTGATGTTCAGCCCACGCAGTGCGTCGATCTTGTCGTAGTCGATTTCGGGGAAAATGATCTGCTCTTTCACACCGATGTTGTAGTTGCCGCGGCCATCGAAGGCACGACCCGACACGCCGCGGAAGTCACGCACGCGGGGCAGGGCAACGGTCACGAAACGGTCGAGGAATTCGTACATCGCACGGCCGCGCAGCGTCACCATCGCGCCAATGGGATAGCCCTGGCGGATCTTGAAGCCTGCGATTGCCTTGCGTGCCTTCGTGACGACCGGCTTCTGACCGGCGATCTTCGTGAGGTCGCCAACGGCGTTCTCGATGACCTTCTTGTCAGCGATCGCTTCGCCAAGACCCATGTTCAGCGTGATCTTGGTGATGCGCGGCACTTCCATGACCGACTTGTAACCGAACTTCTCGATCAGGCCGGGCACAACCTTTTCTTTGTAAAACTCTTGAAAACGAGCCATTTTTTACTCCGCTGCGTCAGGCGCTCAGTACGGCACCGGTCGTCTTCAGGAAGCGAACCTTCTTGCCTTCCTCGACCTTGATGCCAACACGCGACGCCTTGCCATTCGCGTCGACCAGTGCGACGTTCGAAATATGCAGGGGCATCGTCTTCGCTTCCACGCCGCCCGTCGTACCCTTCATCGGGTTCGGCTTCACATGCTTCTTGACGAGGTTGATACCCTCAACCGTCACATGTTCAGCACCGACAGCCAGCACGACGCCGCGCTTGCCCTTGTCCTTGCCAGTGACGACGATCACTTCGTCACCTTTGCGAATCTTGTTCATCGCGACTCCTTACAGCACTTCCGGCGCCAGCGAAACGATCTTCATGAATCGTTCGCTACGCAGCTCACGCGTCACCGGCCCGAAAATGCGGGTGCCGATCGGCTCAAGCTTGTTATTCAAAAGCACAGCGGCGTTGCCGTCGAACTTGATCAGCGAGCCGTCTTGACGGCGAACACCCTTGGCGGTGCGGACCACCACGGCGTTGTAGATTTCGCCTTTCTTCACGCGCCCGCGCGGCGTTGCTTCTTTGACGGTCACCTTGATGATGTCGCCAATGCCGGCATAACGACGCTTCGAGCCGCCGAGCACCTTGATGCACATGACTTCACGCGCACCCGTGTTGTCGGCTACTTCGAGCCGAGATTCGGTCTGGATCATGGTTTGTCTTTCCCAACTTAATCCGGATGCACCACCATGATGCATACGGTCAGTCTTGGTCCCGTCAGCCAATCGGCTGCTTGGGTTGGAACAGCAGCGACGGCAAACGAAACCCGCCATCGCAATTCGGTGAATCTTTCGGACAGGCTGGCGCCAGTCCGCTTCCCCCACCAACTTCGCCCGCGACGGGGCTCCCATAAAGAGGGAAGACCGGGATTATAACAAATAATCCCGGTCACGCAAGCAAAAACTTTGCGATTTCAAGCACTTCATGGCGAAGTGCCTGTTACTGCCTACTGCTCTGCCCGCTTAGATGACGCGAGCTGCTTCGACGAGGCGCGACACCGTCCAGGCCTTCGTCTTCGAAACAGGACGGGTTTCCTGGATTTCGACGAGATCGCCTTCGTTGCAGGTGTTCGCTTCATCGTGCGCGTGGTACTTCTTCGAACGCACGACATACTTGCCGTAGATCGGGTGCTTGACGCGGTGCTCGATCAGCACGGTGACGGTCTTGTCCATCTTGTTGCTGACGACCCGACCGACCAGCGTCCGCTTCAGCGAGGTTTTCACGCTATCGTTCATTTCTGGTTCGCCTTCTGAGTCATGACGGTCCGCACACGTGCGATGTCGCGACGAACCTTCTTCAGCTGGCTCGTGTTCGTGAGCTGCTGGGTCGCGAGTTGCATGCGCAGGCCGAATTGCGCCTTCAGCAGGTCCGCCAGCTCCTTGTTGAGCGCGGCCTGGTCTTTCTGGAGAAGTTCGGAAGCCTTCATGTTTTCTCCTTAGGCGCCGAGCTGGCGCACGATGAACGCCGTCTTCAGCGGCAGCTTCGCTGCAGCCAGACGGAACGCTTCGCGTGCCAGTTCTTCGGTTACGCCGTCCATTTCATAGAGCATCTTGCCCGGCTGGATCTCGGCGACGTAGTACTCCGGGTTACCCTTACCGTTACCCATACGCACTTCGGCCGGCTTTTGCGAGATCGGCTTGTCCGGGAAGATCCGGATCCAGATGCGGCCGCCACGCTTGATGTGACGCGTCATTGCACGACGCGCTGCTTCAATTTGACGCGCGGTCAAACGGCCGCGACCGATCGCCTTCAGGCCGAATTCACCGAACGACACCGCGTTGCCGCGCGTCGCCTTGCCGGTGTTACGACCCTTCTGCTCTTTGCGATACTTCCTGCGTTTCGGTTGCAGCATCGTTATTCTCCAGTCTTGCCGTCTTCCGGCTTGCCGGCGCCGCGGCGCGGTGCGCCACGACGAGCACCCGGAGCGCCGCCTTCGCCGTCACGGCGCGGACGACGGTCGCCCGGACGCGCATTGCGACGCGGACGCTTGTCTTCGGCTACTTCTTCGACCACCGGCGCGTCATTGCGGCCGAGCGTGTCGCCCTTGTAAACCCAAACCTTGACACCGATGATGCCGTAGGTCGTCTTCGCTTCCGAGGTTGCGTAGTCGATATCGGCGCGCAGCGTGTGAAGGGGCACGCGACCTTCGCGATACCACTCCGTGCGAGCGATTTCGATACCGTTCAGACGGCCTGCGCTCATGATCTTGATGCCCTGGGCACCCAGACGCATCGCGTTCTGCATCGCACGCTTCATCGCGCGACGGAACATGATCCGGCGCTCGAGCTGTTGCGTGATCGAGTCAGCGATCAGTTGAGCATCGGTTTCCGGCTTGCGGATCTCTTCGATGTTGACGTGAACCGGCACGCCCATGCGGCGTTGCAGTTCCGTCTTCAGCTGTTCGATATCCTCGCCCTTCTTGCCGATGACGACGCCCGGACGCGAGCTGTAAATCGTGATGCGCGCGTTCTTTGCCGGACGCTCGATGACGACCCGACCGACCGAAGCGTTCTTCAGCTTCTTCTTCAGGTATTCACGAACACCGATGTCTTCCTGCAGCATCGCCGCGAAATTGTTGTTGTTCGCGTACCAACGCGAAGCCCAATTGCGGCTGACAGCCAGGCGGAAGCCAGTCGGATGAATTTTCTGTCCCATCGTATGGCTCCTTAATTCCCGACCGTCACAGTGATGTGACAGGATTGCTTCTCGATGCGGTTACCGCGGCCCTTGGCGCGCGCGGTGAAACGCTTGAGCGATGCAGCCTTGTCGACGTAGATGCTCTTGATCTTGAGCTCGTCGATATCGGCGCCTTCGTTGTGCTCCGCATTCGCGATTGCCGACAGCACAACCTTCTTCACGATGCCAGCCGCCTTCTTCGGCGAGAACGTCAGAACGTTCAGCGCCTTGTCGACCGGCAAACCGCGGATCTGGTCAGCCACAAGGCGCGTTTTTTGCGCCGAGATGCGGGCACCGCGATGAATTGCTTTCACTTCCATCTTGATTGCCCCTTATTTCTTGGCCTTCTTGTCGGCTGCGTGACCCTTGAACGTACGGGTCAGTGCGAACTCGCCAAGCTTGTGGCCGACCATGTTTTCCGAAATGTACACCGGAACGTGTTGACGGCCGTTGTGAACAGCGATCGTCAGGCCGATGAAATCCGGCAGAATCGTCGAGCGACGCGACCAGGTCTTGATCGGCTTTTTGTCGCGCGAAGCTGCAGCCGCCTCAACTTTCTTCAGCAAATGGGCGTCGCAGAACGGACCTTTTTTTACAGAACGTGCCATTGCCTACTCCTTAACGCTTGTGACGGCGCTGGACGATCATCGTCGTCGTGCGCTTGTTGCTGCGGGTGCGATAACCCTTGGTCGGCGTGCCCCACGGGCTCACCGGATCGCGACCTGCAGCCGTCTTGCCCTCACCACCACCGTGCGGGTGATCGACCGGGTTCATCGCAACGCCACGCACCGTCGGGCGGATACCGCGCCAGCGGTTCGCGCCAGCCTTGCCGATCTGGCGCAGGCTATGCTCTTCGTTGCCGACTTCACCGATCGTTGCACGGCACTCGATGTGCACGCGGCGGATTTCGCCCGAGCGCAGACGAACCTGCGCGTAGACGCCTTCACGCGCCAGCAGCATGGCCGACGTGCCAGCCGAACGCGCCATTTGCGCGCCCTTGCCCGGCAGCATCTCGATGCAGTGGATCGTCGTACCGACCGGAATGTTGCGGATCGGCAGCGTGTTGCCTGCACGGATCGGCGCTTCCGAACCCGACATCAGCTGTTGGCCGACGGTCAGGCCCTTCGGGGCGATGATGTAGCGACGTTCGCCGTCAGCGTAGAGCACCAGCGCAATGTTCGCGCTGCGGTTCGGGTCGTACTCGAGACGCTCGACCTTTGCCGGAATGCCATCCTTCGTGCGACGGAAGTCGACGATACGATAGTGATGCTTGTGACCACCGCCCTTATGGCGGGTGGTGATGCGACCGTTGTTGTTACGGCCGGCGGTCGAGCTCTGCGTGTCGAGCAGTGCCGCGTGCGGCTTGCCCTGGTGCAGATCCTTGTTGACCACCTTGACCATCGCGCGGCGACCCGGCGAAGTCGGTTTAACTTTCACGATTGCCATGATTACTTGGCCTCCGCTTCAAAGTTGATTTCCTGGCCGGGCTTCAGGCAAACGTACGCCTTCTTCACGTCCTTGCGACGGCCCATCGAACGGCCGAAGCGCTTTTGCTTGCCCTTCTGAACCAGCACGTTGACCGAATCAACCTCAACCTTGAACAGCAGCTCGACAGCCGCCTTCACTTCCTGCTTCGTGGCATCCGGTGCGACTTCGAACACGACTTGCTCGTTCTTGTCGGCAACCAGCGTCGCCTTTTCGGAAATCACCGGTGCGAGCAGGACCTGCATCAAACGATGATCGTTCTTGCGAATCTCGCTCATGACAGCAACTCCTCGATCTGGGCGACCGCAGCCTTCGTGACCAGCACTTTCTTGAAGTAGATCAGCGACAGCGGGTCAGCGTAGCGCGGCTCGACAATCGCCACGTGCGGCAGGTTGCGCGAAGCCAGGTACAGGTTCTCGTCGACCGTATCCGTGATGATCAGGACGGAGTCGAGACCCATGGTCTTGAATTTGTCGGCCAGCAGCTTGGTCTTCGGCGCTTCGAGGATGATGTCCTCGACGACCGACAGACGGCCTTCACGGGCCAGCTGCGAGAAGATCGAGCAGAGACCTGCGCGATGCATCTTCTTGTTGACCTTGTGCGAGAAGTTCTCTTCCGGCGAGTTCGGGAAGATGCGACCACCGCCACGCCACAACGGGCTCGACGACATACCGGCACGAGCGCGGCCCGTACCCTTCTGACGCCACGGCTTCTTGGTGGTGTGCTTGACTTGCTCACGGTCCTTCTGTGCGCGGTTACCCTGGCGAGCATTCGCCTGGTACGCGACGACGACCTGGTGGATCAGCGCTTCGTTGTAGTCACGACCGAACACGACGTCCGACGCGTTGACCACTGCACCTTCCTGACCATTTTCGTTCAGGAGCTTGAGTTCCATTATTTCGCCCCCTTGGTCTTGACGGCCGGCGTCACGAAAACCTTGCCGCCCTTCGCGCCCGGAATCGCGCCCTTGACGAGCAGCAGCTTGCGCTCTGCGTCGATACGAGCGATTTCGAGGTTCTGCACCGTCACCGTAACGTCACCGAGGTGACCCGTCATGCGCTTACCCGGGAAAACGCGACCCGGATCCTGCGCCATACCGATCGAGCCCGGCACGTTGTGCGAGCGCGAGTTACCGTGCGTGGCACGGCCGGAGGAGAAGTTGTAACGCTTGATCGTACCGGCGTAGCCCTTACCGATCGACACGCCTTGCACGTCGACCTTCTGGCCTACTTCGAAAAGATCTGCACCGACCACGGCGCCATTCGACAGCTCGGCTGCCTTGGCCGCGTCAATGCGGAATTCCTTGAGGATTTCACCGGCTTCGACACCGGCTTTGGCGAGATGACCTGCCAGCGGCTTCGTCACGCGCGATGCGCGGCGGGAGCCGAATGCAACCTGCACGGCCGTGTAGCCGTCGGTTTCAACAGTCTTGATCTGCGTCACGCGGTTGTCCGACACGTCCAGCACGGTGACGGGAATCGAATCCCCTTCAGCCGTGAAGATACGGGTCATGCCAACCTTGCGACCTACGAGTCCAAGGCTCATCATTTTCTCCATTCCCGACTGCGATTGGTCGGGGCTGATTTACAAAATGCCGGGCACGCAAGGCCCGACTTTTTTACGCGAATGCGCGAAAAGCCAAGCAGTATAGCCCGACCCTTCGATTTCCGCAAGCAATACAAAGACTTAGCACCGCCCGGCAAGCCCGGCGGCGCCGGAAGCCTTACTGCAGCTTGATTTCCACGTCGACGCCTGCCGGCAGATCGAGCTTCATCAGCGCGTCAACCGTCTTGTCCGTCGGGTCGACGATGTCCATCAGGCGCTGGTGGGTACGGATTTCGAGCTGATCGCGCGACGTCTTGTTGACGTGCGGCGAACGCAGAATGTCAAAACGCTGAATGCGCGTCGGCAGCGGCACCGGGCCACGGACGATTGCGCCAGTCCGCTTCGCGGTATCGACGATTTCGGCAGCCGATTGATCGATCAGACGATAGTCGAAAGCCTTCAGGCGAATGCGGATTTTCTGTTGCTGCATGACGATTCCTTGAAAAGAGCGAGGCGATCTTGCATCGCCGGACACTAAAAGAACGCGAGACCTGTTGCCTGCGGGGAGCGAGGCGACACGTCCCGAACGGTACTTCCACTGCTAAGCCCGCGATTCTACACGAAAAATCAAAGCGGTGGCGCGCATTTGTCAATACCACGCTGCGCGCACCACAAAAAAACCGGGCGCCAGATCAAACTGGACACCCGGTTTCGACGGCACGACAGCTGCCGTGAGGCGCGAGCCCGTGAAGGGCCCGCGGATCGTCGATGTTACTCGATGATCTTGGCGACGACGCCAGCGCCGACGGTACGGCCGCCTTCGCGGATTGCGAAGCGCAGACCTTCTTCCATCGCGATCGGCGCAATCAGCTTCACCGTGATCGACACGTTGTCGCCCGGCATCACCATTTCCTTGTCCTTCGGCAGCTCGATCGAGCCCGTCACGTCCGTCGTACGGAAGTAGAACTGCGGACGGTAGTTGTTGAAGAACGGCGTATGACGGCCGCCTTCGTCCTTGCTCAGCACGTACACTTCAGCCGTGAAGTGCGTGTGCGGCGTGATCGAACCCGGCTTCGCCAGAACCTGGCCGCGCTCCACGTCTTCACGCTTCGTGCCGCGCAGCAGGATACCGACGTTGTCGCCTGCCTGACCCTGGTCCAGCAGCTTGCGGAACATTTCAACGCCCGTGCAGGTCGTCTTCACCGTCGGCTTGATACCG
>NZ_JQJT01000023.1:0-157089 GCF_000745665.1 Burkholderia sp. WP42
CAGCTTGAGAATCTCGTTGGTACGGCGCAGTTCCTTGACCTCACGCTCCAGGGCCTTGATGCGTTCACGCTCGGCCGTGCTCACGCCATCACGTTCCCCACGATCGATCTCCTCGCGCTTGACCCAATCCAGCAGCGTCTGCGGCGTACAGCCGATCATCGGCGCAATCGATTCGACCGCCGCCCACATCGACGGATGTTCGCTACGCTGCTCACGTACCAGACGCACTGCGCGCTCCCGGACTTCCGGGGAAAACTTGGTTGCCTTCTTGTTCATGGCTCGATTCTCTCAAGAATCCGAGCCTCCACAAAATTCGGTGCGGTTCACTCTCCGCAAAGTCCAATGACGGTTGCAACTTCAATGCACGGTCGATTTGAGGCGACCTTCCGCGATCCGGTGAACGTCAGTCACCGGTTGTTGCAGATGTCCTTGAATGCCACTCATACATTGGATTACGGATAGGCGAACGTTCCTAATACACAATCCGATTCGGGCTGTAGCCCGAGGAAAAGAAAGAATAATGCGCCCCGACGCTTCGTCTATCGATCAAGCTGCCGCTCCGGTAAAACGTATTATTGTCGGTACCTGCTTTTAGCTCCGCGAGGTAATCCGACCGGCGCTATATCGTGATACGGGGCAACATTGAGCAATGATGGCAGCAAAAAGCCCCGCAGAGCAAAGGCTTTGCGGGGCTTTTTAGGCGATCTGGGCTGTTATCGGCGCCTGACTGGTCCCCCCGACAGGAATCGAACCTGTATCTAGCGCTTAGGAGGCGCTTGTTCTATCCATTGAACTACGGGGAGGGCCATGTCCGCGATATCGCGTGCTCAAGACGCGACCGGGACGGCAAGGTGGACAGCGCGCAGAGTATAGCAAACGCGCGGCGCGCCGGCGGAGCGAATACGATTCGCTCCGCGCAATCGCCTCAGAAGCTGCGCCTCAGAAACCCGCCTCAGAAATCGACAACCACGAAATCTTCCTTGCCCACATCGCACAGCGGGCATCGCCAGTCGGCGGGGATATCGGCGAAACGCGTGCCGGCGGGGATGCCGTCGTCCGGCAGGCCTTCCGCTTCGTTGTAGACCCACCCGCAAATCAGGCAGACCCAGCTCTGGTATTCGGTTACTTCGCTCATGTGGTGCTCGGGAGGATGAAAGTCGCTGATGTCGTCCGCGGCGCGGCCAGCGGACGAGAGGCGCAATGGTACCGGAATTCCGCCGAACGCCCGCGCAACGTCGTTCAAGCGTGCGCATCGCGAACAACGTTCGCCGTCGCGCGGCCGGGACGCGCAGTGTATGCTTCGTGAACCTTTCAATCCGAAGGAGAAAACATGCTCAACAAGAAGTGGATCGCGGGTGCGGTTTGTGTCGCGGCGCTGGCCGTGTCGACGCTCGCGCGGGCCGAGGCGCGCGTGTTCTTCGTCGAGCCGCAGGACGGCGCGACGGTATCGAGCCCGGTGCACGTCAAGTTCGGTCTCGAAGGCATGGACCTGAAGCCGGCCGGCGACATGACGCCCGACACCGGCCACCATCACCTGCTGATCGACGGCAAGCCGGTGCCGAAAGGCGACGTGATTCCCGCCACCGACCATTCGCTGCACTTCGGCAAGGGCCAGACCGAAACCGACGTCAAGCTGCCGTCCGGCCAGCACACGCTGACGCTGCAACTCGGCGACGGTGCGCACCGCTCGTACGGGCCGGAGATGAGCTCGACGATCACGATCAACGTGAAGTAAACGCGTCCCACAAGCGGGCGCCCGGCTGCTAAGCGGCTACCAGGAAGCGGCCGTCAAGCGGCGGCCGGCCGCCCGCCGCATCGTTCGCACGGTGCCGGCGCCGCGGCGTGCCGACACGCTGTCGCCGTCAGCGCCGGCCGATACCCAAAAAGCCGCTCACCGCCATCGTCCATCCGGCCATCCCGGCGCACGCGTGCGCCACCGGTACAATGGGCGCTTCCGATTTCTCTCTTCGCCGTCTGCCCATGTCGCTTTATTCCATTACCGGTGCGCAACTCGCGTTCGGTCACGTCGCGTTGCTCGATCACGCGGACTTCTCGCTGGAGGCCGGCGAGCGCGTCGGTCTGATCGGTCGCAACGGTGCGGGCAAGTCGTCGCTGCTGAAGATCGTCGCGGGGCTCGCGAAGCCGGACGACGGGCTGATCACGCGCCAGCAGGAGCTCGTGACCGTCTACGTGCCGCAGGAGCCCGAATTCGAGCCGGGCGCGACCGTGTTCGATGCCGTCGCGTCGGGGCTCACGCACACGCGCGAAGTGCTCGAAGAATACGATTCGATCGCGCACCGCCTCGCCGAAACGCCCGAAGGCGCCGAGCACGACGCGCTGCTCGCGCGAATGAACGCGCTGCAGTCGTCGCTCGATACGCACGACGCGTGGAACTGGCGCACGCGCGTATCGATGACGCTCGCGCAGATCGGCCTGACCGACGGCGACGCGCCCGTCGACGCGCTGTCGGGCGGCATGCAAAAACGCGTCGCGCTGGCGCGCGCGCTGGTGCTGCAGCCCGACGTGCTGCTGCTCGACGAGCCGACCAACCATCTCGACTTCGACGGCATCCGCTGGCTGGAAGAGCTGCTCGTCGCGCAGCGCGCCGGCCTGCTGTTCATCACGCACGATCGCGCGTTCCTCGACCGTGTCGCCACGCGCATCGTCGAGCTCGATCGCGGCCGGCTGCTGTCCTATCCGGGCAATTTCTCGGCCTACCAGACGCGCAAGGCGCAGCAGCTCGAAGTCGAGCGCGTGGAAAACGAGAAGTTCGACAAGTTGCTCGCGCAGGAAGAAGTGTGGATCCGCAAGGGCGTCGAGGCGCGCCGCACGCGCAGCGTGGGCCGCGTCGCGCGGCTCGTGCAGATGCGCAACGAACGCGCCGAGCGCCGCAACGCGCAGGGCAACGTGAAGCTCGACGTCGCGCAGGGCGAGAAGTCCGGCAAGATCGTCGCGGAGCTGACCGACGTGACGAAGCGCTACGGCGAACGCACGGTCGTCGACAGGTTCTCGACGACGGTCATGCGCGGCGACAAGATCGGTTTCGTCGGTCCGAACGGCGCCGGCAAGACGACGCTGCTCAAGCTGATCCTCGGCGAGCTGAAGCCCGACGGCGGCACGGTGCGCATCGGCACGAACCTGCAGGTCGCGTACTTCGACCAGATGCGCGCGCAGCTCGACCAGGAAAAGAGCCTGGCCGACACGATCAGCCCGGGCAGCGAATGGATCGAGATCGGCGGCGTGCGCAAGCACGTGATGAGCTATCTCGGCGACTTCCTGTTCGCGCCGGAGCGCGCCCGCTCGCCGGTGAAGTCGCTGTCGGGCGGCGAACGCAACCGGCTGCTGCTCGCGCGCCTGTTCGCGCGTCCGGCGAACGTGCTGGTGCTCGACGAACCGACCAACGACCTCGACATCCCGACGCTCGAACTGCTCGAAGAACTGCTGGCCGATTACGACGGCACGGTGCTGCTGGTCAGCCACGATCGCGCGTTCCTCGACAACGTCGTGACGTCGGTGATCGCGGCCGAGGGCGACGGAAAGTGGCGCGAATACGTCGGCGGCTTCACCGACTGGCAGATCCAGAGCGAGCGCTCGCAGCAACTGGCGCAACAGGAAGCGGCGAAGCGCACGGTGAAGGAGGCCGCGCCGCTCAAGGACGACGCGGCAAAGAGCGCGGCCGGCCGTAATGCGCAACGCACGGTGAAGCTGTCGTTCAACGAGCAGCGCGAGCTCGATGCGCTGCCGGAAAAAATCGCGGCGCTCGAAGCGGAACAGAAAACGATCAATGCGCAGCTCGAGGACGGCTCGATCTTCGCGAAGGATCCGCAGGAAGGCACGCGCCTGACCGAGCGGTTCGCGGCGATCGACGATGAACTCCTCGCCGCGCTCGAGCGGTGGGAAACGCTCGAGGCGAAGCGCAAGCCGGTGTGACGGGCCGCCGCGGCGCGCCGCGGCCGGCAGCGGCCGGCCGCCGTCATCGCAACCGGGCCGTCGCGCGGAACCAGTAAAATACCGCGCGTCCCGGGCCGCGCATGTCGCGCCCGCTTTCGGAGCAGTCCGAGCACACCGTTGTTTCGATTCGCTTTTTTACGGAACTCAACGTTTTGTCCACGACGTTATCCACACGAGATGTGGACAACGTCCCGATGAATGACGAAATTCAGCATCTATGTCAACGAAGAAGCCCAGCGCGGCCTATAGCGAAGCATCGATCAAGGTGCTCAAGGGTCTCGAGCCGGTCAAGCAGCGGCCCGGCATGTACACCCGTACCGAAAATCCGCTGCACATCATCCAGGAAGTGATCGACAACGCGTCCGACGAAGCGCTCGGCGGCTACGGCAAGCAGATCACGGTCACGCTGCACGCCGATCAGTCGGTGTCGGTCGAGGACGACGGCCGCGGCATTCCGTTCGGGATGCACCCGGAAGAACGCGTGCCGGTCGTCGAGATCGTGTTCACGCGCCTGCACGCGGGCGGCAAGTTCGACAAGGCCGCCGGCGGCGCATACACGTTCTCGGGCGGTCTGCACGGCGTCGGCGTGTCGGTGACCAACGCGCTCGCGACGCGTCTGGACGTGACGGTCTGGCGCGAAGGCAAGATCGCCAGCCTCGGCTTCGCCGACGGCGACGTGGTGAAGCCGCTCGCGACGCAGGCGGCCGGCCGCGGCGAGAAGAAGTCCGGCACGCGCGTGCAGGTGTGGCCGAATCCGAAGTACTTCGATTCGCCGAACCTGCCGCTCGGCGAGCTGCAGCGCCTGCTGCGCTCGAAGGCCGTGCTGCTGCCGGGCGTCGAGGTCGTGCTCGTCAACGAGAAGACGGGCGAGCGCCAGGCGTGGAAATACGAAGACGGCCTGCGCGGCTACCTGCTCGACGAGATGAACGGCAGCGAGCTGCTGATTCCGTTGTTCGAGGGCGAGCGTTTCGCCGATGCGCGTTCGACCGACGACACCTTCGCCGAAGGCGAGGGCGCGTCGTGGGTCGTCGCATGGAGCGAGGAAGGCTCGCTCGTGCGCGAATCGTACGTGAACCTGATTCCGACGCCGGCCGGCGGCACGCACGAGTCGGGCCTGCGCGACGGGCTCTACCAGGCGGTGAAGAGCTTCGTCGAACTGCACAACCTGCAGCCGAAGGGCGTGAAGCTGCTGGCGGAAGACGTGTTCGCGCGCGTGTCGTTCGTGCTGTCCGCGAAGGTGCTCGATCCGCAGTTCCAGGGGCAGATCAAGGAGCGGCTGAACAGCCGCGACGCGGTCAAGCTGGTGTCGTCGTTCTCGCGTCCGGCGCTCGAACTGTGGCTGAACCAGCACGTCGAGCACGGCAAGAAGCTCGCCGAGCTCGTGATCAAGCAGGCGCAGGCGCGCACGCGCGCCGGCCAGAAGGTCGAGAAGCGCAAGAGCTCGGGCGTCGCGGTGCTGCCGGGCAAGCTGACCGACTGCGAGACGGAAGACATCGCGCGCAACGAGCTGTTCCTCGTCGAGGGCGACTCGGCGGGCGGCTCCGCGAAGATGGGCCGCGACAAGGAATACCAGGCGATCCTGCCGCTGCGCGGCAAGGTGCTGAACACGTGGGAAACCGAGCGCGACCGCCTGTTCGCGAACAACGAGGTGCACGACATCTCGGTCGCGATCGGCGTCGATCCGCACAGCCCGGACGATACCGTCGACCTGTCGAACCTGCGCTACGGCAAGATCTGCATCCTGTCGGACGCGGACGTCGACGGCTCGCACATCCAGGTGCTGCTGCTCACGCTGTTCTTCAAGCACTTCCCGCAGCTGATCGAGCGCGGCCACGTGTACGTCGCGCGCCCGCCGCTGTTCCGCGTCGACGCGCCGGCGCGCGGCAAGAAGCCCGCGCAGAAGCTCTACGCGCTCGACGAAGGCGAGCTCGAAGCGACGCTCGACAAGCTGCGCAAGGACGGCGTGCGCGACACGCAGTGGAGCATCAGCCGCTTCAAGGGCCTCGGCGAAATGAGCGCCGAGCAGCTGTGGGACACGACGATGAACCCCGACACGCGCCGCCTGATGCCGGTCAAGCTCGGCGAGCTCGACTACGAGGCGACCGTCGCGCGGATGACGATGCTGATGGGCAAGGGCGAGGCAGCCGCGCGGCGCGGCTGGCTCGAGGAAAAGGGCAACGACGTCGAAGCGGATATCTAAGCCGGGCATCCGCACGGCCGGGCCGCGCGCCCGGCCCGCCTCATGTCAGTTAAGAATACGGAATTCAGATGGACGACAACACTGCCGATCTCTTTGCCGGCCCCGACGCACCGGACACCGATGCGCTGACGCTCGGCAACTACGCCGAGCAGGCGTACCTCAGCTACGCGGTCAGCGTCGTGAAGAGCCGCGCGCTGCCGGACGTCTGCGACGGCCAGAAGCCGGTGCAGCGCCGCATCCTGTTCGCGATGAACGAAATGGGTCTCGGTCCCGACGCGAAGCCGGTGAAGTCGGCGCGCGTGGTGGGCGACGTGCTCGGTAAATACCACCCGCACGGCGACCAGTCGGCGTACGACGCGCTCGTGCGCCTCGCGCAGGATTTCTCGCTGCGCTATCCGCTGATCGACGGGCAGGGCAACTTCGGCTCGCGCGACGGCGACGGCGCGGCGGCGATGCGGTACACCGAAGCGCGCCTCACGCCGATCTCGAAGCTGCTGCTCGACGAGATCGACCAGGGCACGGTCGACTTCATGCCGAACTACGACGGCTCGTTCGAGGAGCCGAAGACGCTGCCGAGCCGCATGCCGTTCGTGCTGCTGAACGGCGCGTCGGGCATCGCGGTGGGCCTCGCGACGGAAATCCCGTCGCACAACCTGCGCGAGGTCGCGGCCGCCGCGGTCGCGTTGATCCGCAATCCGAAGCTCACGCACGCGGAGCTGATGAACCTGATCCCCGGCCCGGACTTCCCCGGCGGCGGTCAGATCATCTCGAGCGACGCTGAAATCTCGGCGGCGTACGAAACCGGCCGCGGCAGCCTGAAGGTGCGCGCGAAGTGGAAGATCGAGGATCTGGCGCGCGGCCAGTGGCAGCTGGTCGTCACCGAGCTGCCGCCGAACACGTCGGGCCAGAAGGTGCTCGAGGAAATCGAGGAGCTGACCAACCCGAAGCTCAAGCTCGGCAAGAAGACGCTCACGCCCGAGCAGCTCAACACGAAGAAAGCGATGCTCGACCTGCTCGACGCGGTGCGCGACGAGTCGGGCAAGGAAGCGGCGGTGCGGCTCGTGTTCGAGCCGAAGTCGCGCACGATCGACCAGACGGAATTCGTCAACACGCTGCTCGCCTACACGAGCCTCGAATCGAACGCGACGCTGAACCTCGTGATGATCGGCGCCGACGGCCGGCCGGGCCAGAAGGGCCTGCTGACGATCCTCGACGAATGGGTGAAGTACCGCCAGTCGACGATGACGCGGCGCTGCCGCCATCGTCTCGCGAAGGTCGACGACCGCATTCACATCCTCGAAGGGCGGATGATCGTCTTCCTGAACATCGACGAGGTGATCCGCATCATCCGCGAGTCGGACGAGCCGAAGAGCGCGCTGATGAGCGCGTTCGGCCTGACCGAGCGCCAGGCGGAAGACATCCTCGAGATCCGCCTGCGTCAGCTCGCGCGGCTCGAGAAGATCAAGATCGAGAAGGAACTCGACGCGCTGCGCGACGAGAAGGCCAAGCTCGAGGAGCTGCTCGCGAACGAAAGCGCGATGAAGCGGCTGATGATCAAGGAGATCGAAGCCGACGCGAAGCAGTACGGCGACGATCGCCGCACGCTGATCCAGCAGGAAAAGCGCGCGACGTTCGAGGCGAAGGTCGTCGACGAGCCGGTGACGGTGGTCGTCTCGCAAAAGGGCTGGGTACGTGCGCTGAAGGGCCACGGGCTCGACCCGGCCGGCTTCTCGTTCAAGGCCGGCGACGGCCTGTACGCGGCGTTCCAGTGCCGCACGCCCGATCGGCTGATCGCCTGGGGCAGCAGCGGACGCGTCTATTCGGTCGACGTGTCGGTGCTGCCGGGCGGGCGCGGCGACGGCGTGCCGGTCACCTCGCTGATCGAGCTCGAATCGGGCTCGCATCTGATGCACTACTACGCCGCGCCGGTCGATCAGCAATTGCTGCTGGCGTCGAGCAACGGCTTCGGCTTCCTCGCGAAGGTCGGCGACATGGTGAGCCGCGTGAAGGCCGGCAAGTCGTTCATGACGATCGACGCGGGCGCGGTGCCGCTCGCGCCGATGCCCGTGCTGCCGAACGCGACGCAGGTCGCGTGTCTGTCGAGCGGCGGCCGGCTGCTGGTGT
Source organism: Burkholderia sp. WP42 (assembly GCF_000745665.1). Classification (NCBI taxonomy): domain Bacteria; kingdom Pseudomonadati; phylum Pseudomonadota; class Betaproteobacteria; order Burkholderiales; family Burkholderiaceae; genus Burkholderia; species Burkholderia sp. WP42. Next base: position 8,276 of record NZ_JQJT01000023.1, read on the forward strand.
TCGCGATGGACGAGATGAAGACGCTGTCCGGCGGCGGCCGCGGCGTGACGCTGATGGCGCTCGACGACAAGGAAACGCTCGTGCAGGCGCTCGCGATCGACCCGGCCGGCGTCGTACTGATCGGCACCGGCCGCGGCGGCAAGGTGCAGGACGAAACGCTGTCGTACGCGGGGCTCGCGCCGCACATCGGCAAGCGCGCACGCAAGGGCCGCGCGCCCGACACGAAGCTGAAGGTCGTCAACGAGCTGCGCCCGCTGCTCGGCTGACGACGCATCCGCCGGCGCGCGCCGGCACGACGGGCCGCACCCGCGCTTCGGCGCCGGTGCGGCCTGTGCTTTTGCGGCGACGAATGTGCGAAGAATGGGCGACGGCGCGGCGCTGGCGTCGTCGCGCGGAAGTTGCAAAATATTGTCAAATGCGGCCATGCGCCTGAACCGAGCGCTGGCTGGCCGGTCGAACGTCGCTCGAGACCGCGTGCGATGCGGTCGTTCGTTGCACTGAACCCGCTACCCCAGGATCGTCACCATGTCCCACGCCGTTGCCGTCGCGCTGTTTCTTCATCTGCTGGCCGTCGCCGTGTGGGTGGGCGGGATGGTGTTCGCGCACTTCTGCCTGCGCCCGGCGCTGTCCGATCTGACGCCGCAGCTGCGGCTGCCGTTGATCGAGGGCGTGTTCGGCCGGTTTTTCAACTGGGTGTCGGGCGCGGTGCTCGTGATCCTGCTGTCGGGCGGCTTCCTGCTCACCGCGTTCGGCGGCGCGCACGCGACCTGGCCGCTGCATGCGATGGCCGGGCTCGGCGTCGTGATGATGCTGATCTTCGGCCACATCCGCTTCGCGCTGTTCCCCCGTATCCGTCGCGCGGTGCAGGCGCAGAACTGGCCGGACGGCGCGCGCGCGGTGAATGCGGTGCGGCTGCTGGTGGTCGTCAACCTGGTGCTCGGCGTCGTGACGATCGGCGTGGCCGTGTTGGCGCGCGGCTTCTGAGCGGGGCCGGCTGACGGGTTCGTGCCGCTCGGCGCGGCCCGGCGCTGGCGCCGACGCCGGCAGAGCGGCGCGCCGCTACGCGGCCAGCATCGCATCGAGCAGCCACGCGCCGGCCGGGCCGAGCGGCCGGTTGCGCGACCACACCGCATCGACGCGGACCCGGCGCGGCCAGCCGCGCGCACGCAATTCACACAGCCGGTCGCGCGCGAAGTGCTCGACCATCCAGCGCGGCAGTTCGGCCCAGCCGAACCCCAGCACCGCCATTTCCAGCAGCATCAGGTAGCTCGGCGCGAGCCAGCGCTGCGTGCCGACGACGATCCGGTCCTCCGCGCGCTGGTCCTCCGGTTTCACGTACGTGTTCAGGCGCAACTCGCGCGCGTCGCGCAGCGCCGCATGCGGCACCTCGGCGTCGCCGTAGGCGGCCAATGCATGCATGCGCCCGACGAACAGGCCGATCTCCGATTCCTCCGCGACCGTCGCCGCGCCGATATCGGCCGGGTAGACGGCCCGCGCCGCCATCAGCCCGAGCTGCGCGCGGCCTTGCTGGATCAGGTCGAGCACGTCGTCGTGCTCGGCGATCTGGCATTCGAGCTCGAGCGCGGGAAAACGCCGCTCGAGCGCCATCAAGGTCTCCTCGTAACGCTTCGACTGGTAGGTGTCCGACACGACCAGCGTCAGGCGTGCTTCCTCGCCGTGCGCGAGCCGCGCGGCGATGCGGTCGATCGCCGCGCCGGCCTCCAGCGCGCGCTGCACCTGCGGCAGCAGCGCGCGGCCGGCATCGGTCAGCGTCGGCGTGCGCGTCGCTCGGTCGAACAGCCGCACGCCGAGGTCGATCTCGAGGTTCGCGATCGCTTCGGATACCGTCGACTGGCGCTTGCCGAGCTTGCGCGCGGCGGCCGAGAACGAGCCGAGCTGGGCGGCTTCGGCAAAGGCGAGCAGGGCTTCGGGAGCGTGGCGCATGCGGCGGGTCTCATCTCGTTATATCGGCAAAACCGATGGTAGCAAACTGGATGAGCGTCGTCGGACCGATCAGAATGGCCGCATCGGTTGAAACCAATGCATCGGAGGGAATCATGCAACAGACCAGCAAGACGCTGATGGAGCGCTTCGTTCACGCGCTGACGTTCGAACTCGTGGCGATCGCGCTGTGCGCGCCGCTCGGCGCGTGGCTGCTCGACATGCCGGTGTCGCACGTGGGCGCGTTGACGGTGATGGTGTCGTTGATCGCGATGGCGTGGAACATCGCGTTCAACGCGCTGTTCGACCGCTTCGAGCGCCGGGCGCGCGTCGCGCGTACGCTGCGCATGCGCGTCGTGCATGCGGTGGCGTTCGAGCTCGGCCTCGTCGCGATGGTGGTGCCGCTCGCCGCATGGTGGCTGAACGTCGGCATCGTCGACGCGCTGCTGCTGGATCTCGGCATCGTGCTGTTCTTTCTGCCGTACACGTTCGGCTTCAACCTCGCGTACGACGCGCTGCGCGCCCGCATCGTCGCGCGCCGCGTCGCCGCGCAGGCGGGCTGACCGCGCGCGGGCGGCGCGCGGGCGGCGCACGGCGCGGCGTCAGTACGTCAGTGCGCGGCGGCCCACAGCCACGCGCCGCACGCGATCGCGACCGCCCCGTACACCGCATACACGGGCGCCTTGAAGCGCGCGAAGCACAGCGTCGCGAACGCGCCGGTGAGCCAATAAACGGGATCGACCGGCTCGCGATGCAGGATCTTGACGACGGCGACGACGAGAAAGCCGGTGGTCGCCGCACGCAGCAGCCGCATTCCGTGCTCGAAGCGCGAATGGCGCTTGAGCCGCGACAGGTGGTTCTGCGCGAACACGACCAGACACCCGGACGGCACGAACAGCGCGGTCGTCGCGAGCAGCGCGCCGAGCCAGCCGTCGGTCAGATAGCCGAGAAACGGCACGACGTTCAGCAACGGGCCGGGCGAGACCGGCGACAGCGCGAACGCGAGCGTGAAGTCGTGATCGGAGATGCCGGTCGCGGGCGACACGAACAGCGTCTTGAGCACCGGCAGCGCGGAGAAGCCGCCGCCGAACAGCGTCATGCCGGCGCCGGCGAGCCGCGGCCACAACAGCGTCGCCTGGTAGTCGCCCGGCAGCGGCACGGCGAACACCGCGACGAGCACGGCGAGCAGCACGAGCAGGTTGCGATCGCGCGCGGACAGCGTGAAGTCGACCGCCGCGTGTTGCGGCGGCCCACTGAGCCAGCCCGCGGCGAACGCCGCGAACAGGATGCCGACGAACGCGGCCGGGCTGTGCGCGAAAGCGAGCAGGATCGTCGACAGCGCGGCGATCAGCTGCTCCAGCGGCGTGCGAGCGAGCGTGCGCAACTGCTTGAGCCACGTGACGCCGATCAGCGCGGCCAGCACCATCCCGAAGTGATTGATCAGCATCGGCGTGGTCAGCGAGCGCACGATCGGCGTGCGATAGAACGCCGCGAACAGCGTCATCAAGAGGAAGAACGGCAATACGCTCGCGATGCCGGCGATCCATGCGCCCACGCGGCCGTGCAGCGTCTGCCCGACCTGGATCGCGACATTGCAGCCGACCGGGCCCGGCACGAGCCATGCGAGCGCGACGAGATCGGCGAATACCTGCGGGTCGATGCGCTGCAGGCGGTCGACATAGTGGCGTTCGAGTTGCGCCATCATCGACAGGCCACCCCAGGACACGGCGGAAATGCCGGCGACGACCTTGAACAGGGTCCACAGCGACGCCTGAGCCTGATCGATACGTTCGGCCGCTTCGACTTCGATGGTAGTCATGACGAGTGCAGTTGGCGCCGGATCCGGTCGCGCGTGAGGGCGTGCCGGCGGAGCGCCGGCACGATGGCCCTCCCGATTGTCCGCCGCGCATCATGACACTGCCATGCGCGAAAACGCTAATTAATGAACTAAACAACCGGATCGGAAACCGAAACAATCGGCATGCAGCGCAACGCGCCGCGTATGGCGGAACGTCAGGTGCCCGTGCTGCCGGCGGCGCGCAGCGCGCCGCCGCTCGACCCGCCGCCGTACACGCCGTAGCGGGCGATCAGGGCGGGGATCGCGTCGGCCGGCACCGGCCGCGAGAACAGGAAGCCTTGCGCTTCGATCTCGCCGAGCGCCGACAGCCACGCGATCTGCTCCTCGGTCTCGGTGCCTTCGACGACCACCGTCAGGCCGAGCGAGCGCGCGAGATGCACGATCGACGACACCATCACGCACACGCTGCGATCATTCGGGATCGCCTGCACGAACGAGCGGTCGACCTTCAGCGTATCGACGGAGAAGCGGTGCAGGTACGACAGCGACGAGTAGCCGGTGCCGAAATCGTCGAGCGCGATGCGGATGCCGAGCTTCTTCAGCGCGACGATCTTCTCGGACACCAGCTCCGGATATTCCATCATCGCGGTCTCGGTGATCTCGAGTTCGAGCCGGCTCGCGTCGATGCCGGTGTCCTGCAGCGCCTGCGAAATCGTCTCGATCAGGTCGCCGCGCCAGAATTGCACCGGCGAGATGTTGACCGCGAGCGTCAGCGTGTCGTGGCCGTCGTCGCGCCAGCGCGCGAGCTGCTCGCACGCGGTGCGGATCACGAAGTCGCCGATCGGCACGATCAGCCCGGTCGATTCGGCCGTCGAAATGAATTCGTTCGCGGAGATGATGCCGTGTTCGGGATGGTCCCAGCGCGCCAGCGCCTCGAAGCCGGTGATCGTGCGGTGGGTGAGATCGATCTTCGGCTGGTACGCGAGGAACAGCTGCGCTTCGGCGAGCGCGACGCGCAGCTGCTGTTCCCAGCGCATCAGGTGATCGGCGCGGTGCGACAGATGCGGCGCGTAGAACTGATAGCAGTTCTTGCCGGCGTCCTTCGCGCTGTACATCGCGAGGTCGGCCTTCTTCAGCAGGTCGATCTCGCTTTCGTTCGCGACCGTGTGCAGCGCGATGCCGATGCTGGCGTGCAGCACGAACGAGCTGCCGCGCACGTCGAACGGCTCGGCGAACATCCGGATCACCGATTCGGCGAGCCGCACCGCGCGGCGTTCGATGTCGTCGCCCTTCATCACGACGACGAACTCGTCGCCGCCGATCCGGGCGAGCGAGCCCTCGTCGCCGACGGCGTCCGACAGGCGCGACGCGGTCATCTGCAGCACGATGTCGCCGGCGTTGTGGCCGAGCGTGTCGTTGACGGTCTTGAAGTTGTCGAGGTCGATGAACAGCAGGCCGAGCCGCGACAGGCTGGCCGGCATCGACACGTCGTTGCGCAGCCCGCGCAGCGTCGCGTAGCGGTTCGCGAGCCCGGTCAGCAGATCGTATTCGGCGAGTTGCGTCATTTCGCGCTCGCGGCCGAGCAGCTTGCCGATCAGCCCGGTCGCGACGCCGAAGAACGCGAGCATCGCGAGCGTGATGAAGCTCGTCATCAGCAGATAGACGTTGCGCGTGTGATAGTAGTCCGCGAACTCTTCCTTCTGCGACAGCCCGACCATCACCGCGAGCGGATAGCCGTCGAGGTGGCGGTACGACACGATGCGCGTGACGCCGTCGATCGGATCGACGATCGTGCCGGTCACGCGTTCGGCGATCGGATAGACGCCCGACGCGGAGAACGCGCCCGGCGCGTTGCTGAACGAGCCGGTGCGCCGCGCGAGCACGGCGCCCGTGTCCGACACGACGGCGATCACGCCTTCCTTGCCGATCGCCGCGTTGTTGTAGAAGTCGTTGGTGAAGTAGCTCGGATCTTCGGATACCACGACGATGCCCGCGAAGCTGCCGTCCGGGTTGTTCAGGCGACGCGTCATCTGCAGCGTCCAGTGGCTCGACACGCGGCCGAGCACGGGCTTGCTGATGTACAGACGGTCGTCGTTGTGCGCGAGATGGACCTTGAAGTGCTCGCGATCGGCGAGGTTGATCGGCTTCGGATGCGGCTCGGTGGTGTTCGCGAACAGCACGCCCTTGGCGTTGACGAGCGATACCTGGATCAGCGTGTCGCTGGGCACCACGCCTTTCTCGACCGCGCTCGCGAGATTGAAGCGCGCGGGCGACTTCTCGAACTCGAACTTGACGAAGCGGGTGATCTGGTCGACCTGGTGAATCGCCTTCACCGTGTGCTGTTCGAGCGCGGACGACAGGATCGCCGCGGACGCCGCCGCTTCCTTGTACGCGCTGTCCTTCTCCACCGACAGCCGCGCGACGATCACCGCCCACAGCAGTGCAAGCGCCAGCATCCCGAGCAGCGGGATGGCGAACAGCGCACGCCGGCGCGACCTACGCGGCGCGCGCAGCGGCCGCGTCGGCGGCGTGTGATTTGACCGGGCGGAGCTCATCGAAGAGGGCGGCGTTCTGCTCGCGTGCGTCATCCCGTGTCGGGATGGTCGGCTAGGGTTGGGGCGCACCGGCGTCTGTTCGTTCGCGGGATGCGCAATCAAGGACAGACCCGCCGAAGCGACGGATTAGGCCCGATATTACTGGCTGGAACGCTTTTGCGATAGCCGGGGAATCGTAGGGGGCACCGGCATCGCCGGCGCCGTCGCACATTGCGAAACGTCAGGCGGGCAGGGAGAAGGTGCCGTCCACGATCGTGACGACGTTGCCGCCGATCCAGATCGTGCCGTCGTCGTCGTAGCGTACGGCGATGCGGCCGTCGCGGCCGATCGCGGTGCCCTGGCGCGCCGTATACGACGCGCCGGGCCGCCGTTGCTGGCGGCTCAGCAGGCCGGCGATCGCGGCGTTGGCGCTGCCGGTGACCGGGTCTTCGCCGGTCGCGAAGCCGCCGCCGCTCATCAGGCAGCGAATTTCGAACGTTGCCGGGCCGCCGTCGGGATGCGGCGCGTAAGCGGCGAGCCCGTGCGTGCCGTAGCGGTGGGTGAGCGCGGCCAGCGCGGCCGGATCGGGCGCGAGGCCGACGCACGCGTCGGCCGACGTCAGCCGCACGACGAGCCACGGTGCGCCGTTGTCGACCGCGCACGGTTCGGCGTCCGGATCGATCGCGTCGCTGCGCAGCGCGGCTGCCAACGCCGGGTAGTCCGAACGGTCGAGCGGCGTGAAGCGCGCCGGCGGCGCGGCGAAGGCCCAGCCGTCGGGCTGCTCGCGCAGCTCGACGCGGCCGACGCCGCACTGCTGGATCAGCCGGCCGGGCGTGCGCGGCCGCGCGCCGCTTTCGAGGAACGCGTGCGCGGTGCCGAGCGTCGGATGACCGGCGAACGGCAGTTCGCCGCCCGGCGTGAAGATCCGGACGCGATAATCGGCCTGCGGATCGCTCGGCGTGCAGACGAACGTGGTTTCCGACAGGTTGGTCCAGCGGGCGATCGTCAGCATGTCGTCGTCGCCGAGCGAGTCGGCGTCGAACACCACGGCGAGCGGGTTGCCCTTGAACGGTACCGACGTGAAGACGTCGACCTGTTTGAAACGGACGCGGCGGCCGGTCATCGCGATGCGCGCGTTACGCGACTTCGGCGATCAGCTCGATCTCGACGCACGCGCCGAGCGGGATCTGCGCGACGCCGAACGCCGAGCGCGCATGCTTGCCGGCGTCGCCGAACACTTCGGCGATCAGCTCCGACGCGCCGTTCGTGACGACGTGCTGCTCGGTGAAGTCGAGCGTCGAGTTGACGAGGCTCATCAGCTTCACGATGCGCGTGACCTTGTTCAGGTCGCCGGTGTGAGCGTGCAGCGTCGCGAGCAGGTCGATCGCGATCGAGCGCGCGGCCGCCTTGCCGTCTTCGGTGGTCAGATCGGCGCCGAGCTTGCCGGCCCAGACCTTGCCGTCCTTCTTCGCGATGTGGCCCGACAGGTACACGGTGTTGCCGCTTTGCGCGCTCATCACGTAGGCGGCGGCCGGTGCGCCGGCGGTCGGGAGCTCGATGCCGAGCGACTTGAGCTTGTCGTAGACGTTAGCCATGAATTCGATTCCTCGTAGAGAGTCGTGACAGGTGAAAGGGGTCAAAGGCGCTCGCGCAGCAGCTTGCCCAGGCGCGCGACGCCTTCCTCGATCTTTTCCGGCGGCACCGTCACGAACGACAGGCGCAGCGTGTTGCGCTGCGCGTCGTTCGCGAAGAACGGCGCGCCCGGCACGAAGGCGACGTGGTCGGCGACCGCCGCCTCGAGCAGCTTCATGCTGTCGATCTGCGCGGGCAGGTTCACCCAGATGAACATGCCGCCTTCCGGGCGGTTCCACGTGACGCCTTCCGGCATGTGACGCGCGAGCGACGCGAGCATCGCGTCGCACTGCGCGCTGTACAGCTTGCGGATCGTCGGGATGTGCTCGTCGAGGAAGCCGTCCTTGATCACTTCGTGCGCGATGCGCTGCGTGAGCGTCGGCGTGTGCAGATCGGTGGCCTGCTTGGCCTGCACGAGCTTGAAGTGCAGCTCCTCGGGCGCAATGATGTAGCCGAGCCGCAGGCCCGGCGCGAGCACCTTCGAGAACGTGCCGAGGTGGACGACGTGATCCGGCGCCATCGACAGCATCGTGGGCAGCGGCTCGCCCTGGTAGTTCAGCGCGCCGTAAGGATCGTCCTCCAGCACCGGGAACGGGCTCGACTGCGCGAACGCGGCGAGCGCGCGGCGGCGCTCGACGGGCAGGCGGCGGCCGGTCGGGTTCTGGAAGTTCGGTTGTGCGTACAGCAGGCGCGCGCCCTGGGTCAGGGCCGGCGTCAGGCCTTCCGGCAGCAGGCCCTGCTCGTCGGTCGGCACCTGCACGTAGCGCGGCTCGTACAGCGAGAACGACTGCAGCGCGCCGAGGTAGGTCGGGGTTTCGACGAGGACCGGGCTGTCCGGATCGATCAGCGCCTTGCCGAGCAGGTCGAGCGCCTGCTGCGAGCCGGTCGTGATCAGCACCTGCGACACGCGCACGCCGTAGCGCTCGGCGATCCATTCGCGCAGCGGCAGGTAGCCTTCGGTCGCGCTGTACTGGAGCGCGGCGGCCGGCGCGTCGCGCAGCACGAGGTCGGCGGCGGCGCGCATCCGTTCGGCCGGGAACGTGACGGGGGCGGGCAGGCCGCCGGCGAACGAGATGACCTCGGGGCGTTCCGTTACCTTCAGGATCTCGCGGATCGCCGAGCTGGTCAGCTTGCGGGCGCGTTCGGAAAGCTGCCAGTGCGGCGGGTGCAGGTCGCTCGGATTCATAGTCTCCTCGTTCGGATATCGGGGTCAGTCAAGAAAGGTCGGTCGGGCTGATGGCGTCGCCGCCGCCGGGTGGGCGTGCGGGAGCGCGCTCTGGCCTTCGCGGCCGGGTGGGCAGAACCGTTCAGGCAAAGCGAACATTATGGCGCACCTCATCAGCCGGCGCGAGCGGGACGCGCGGCCATGGCCACCGCCGAGCGGCGGCCGAGCATCACGGTCGCGATCACGGCGGCCGCGAACAGCCACGTGGCGGGCGTCACCGTTTCGCCGAACAGCAGCGCGGAAAACGCGATCGTGAAGAAGATCTGCAGCAGCTGCACCTGGCCGACGCGGGCGGTGCCGCCCATCGCGAGCCCGGCGTACCACGCGAAAAAGCCGATGAACTGCGAAAACAGCGTCACGTAGCCGAACGCGAGCCACGTGCGTAGCGCGAGCGGCGCCGGGTGCGCGACGTGCTGCGCCCACGCGAGCCAGCCGACCGGCAGCACCAGCACCGGCGCGGACACGACCAGCGCCCAGCAGATCACCTGCCAGCCGCCGATCTGGCGCGCGAGGCGCGCGCCTTCCGCATAGCCGAGCGCGCCGATGCCGACCGCGACGAGCATCAGCGCATCGCCCGCCTGCACGGTGCCGCCGCCGTCGCGCAGCGCGAACGCGATCACGAGCGCGCTGCCTGCCAGCGCGCTGGCCCAGAACGCCTTCGACGGCCGTTCGTGCGACAGCCACGCCGCGTACAGCGCGACGAACAGCGGCTGCAGCCCGTTGACGACGGCGCCGTGCGACGCCGGCACCGTCTTCATCGCCCACGCGGAGAACACCGGATACGCGACGATCACGCCGGCCGACACGACGGCGAGGCTTTTCAGCTGCGCGCGCGTCGGCAGCCGCTCGCGGCGCCACCACAGCAGCAGGCCGGCCGGCACCGACGCGGCGAGCGCGCGGCCGAGCCCGTTCAGAAGCGGATTGAGCTCCGAGACGACGATGCGTGTCATCGGCAGCGTGAGGCTGAAGATCATCACGCCGACGAGGCCGAGCAGCATGCCGCGGGTTTCGCGGGAATTCATCAGGTAGGTGCTCCTTATCGGCGTATCGGTGTATCGCTGTAGCGGCGGGTTTCGTGAGCGGGCGCGCGGCGGCGTTCAGCGCAGCGTGCGGGTGCCGTGCGGCGTATCGAAGTGCGCGACGAGGGCGGGCGGCCCGTTGCCGGCTTCGACGCCGAGCAGGTGAGCGGCGCCGAGCCAGTCGAGCTGCTCGCGGATCGCCTCGGCACGCGGATGGACGCCCTCGAGCGACTTCAGCGCGACGCCGGTGTCCGGCAACGAGGCGGCCGGGTGCTGCGCGCTGTCCCACTGGATCAGCGACGGCACGAGGCCGTCGCCGGCGCCTTGCCAGGCGGGGAACGCGCCGTCGTCCGGCACCGTCAGGCCCCAGCTGAGGTCGCCGCGGCGCATCGCCACGACCGGCGCGATCCGCTCGGGGTACTGGCTCTGCCACAGCGCGAGCGAGCGCGGCCGGTCGACGCGCGCGACCCAGTGCGCGAGGAACGGACCGTCGGCGAGCCGTGCGTGCATCGCCGGATCGTCGAGCGCGAACAGCCGCGGGCGCGGCGGCGTCGAGTCGGGGGCAGCGGTGTCAGGCGCGTCGGGGTCGATCGCGATCACTTCGACGTACAGCCCGCCCCATGCGCCGAACAGCGCGTTGTGGGTGCGCATCAGCGGATGGCGGCCGCCGCCGGACGGTTCGATGCCGAGCGCGCGGGCGACATGGCGCACGCCTTCGTCGAGCGTGCGCGCAGCAATGACGAGATGGTCGATGGACAGGGAACGGGAGGGCATGAACGTCGGTCGGGAAAGGAGGGTGTCACGGTGGGCGGTCGGTCGCACGGCCGGCCGAGGCCGGAGGCGCCGCCGATGCGGCACGCCCGCGATGGCCGCACGATCGCCATTGCGGACAACTGTAATCGTCCGGACCGGCACAGTAACGGTACAATCGGCGCGATAGCCTTCGGTACAGTTGGAGCTGCCGCCCATGTCCACCGTCCCACTCGCCCAGATTCCCGCGCCGCACGACACGGCGACGCTCACGCTCGTCGACCAGCTCGTCCAGTGGGCGCGCCGCCGCATCGACGAACGTGTGTTCCGGCCCGGCATGCGGATGCCGTCGATCCGCAAGCTCGCGCTCGACAAGAGCGTGTCGCGCTTCACCGTCGTCGAGGCGTACGAGCGGCTGGTGGCGCAGGGCTACCTGGACTCGCGGCGCGGCTCCGGCTTCTACGTGAGGGAACGCACGGCCGCGGGCCCGCAACCGGCCGACCACGTCGGCCGCGCGGCCGAGGCCGTGCCGGTGCACAACACGATCGACGTCGTCTGGCTGCTGCGCAACATGCTGCACACCGTCAGCCCGGAGAAGGGGCCGGGCCTCGGCTATCTGCCGGCCCGCTGGCTCGACGGCGAGCTGATTACCGGCGCGCTGCGCGCGCTCGGGCGCCAGTCGGGCGCGCAGATGCTCGGCTTCGGCACCGCGCAGGGCTTCCTGCCGCTGCGCCAGCAATTGCAGACGCGCCTCGCCGAAGTCGAGATCGGCGCGAAGCCCGAGCAGCTGGTGCTGGTGTCGGGCATCACGCAGGCGATCGACCTGATCTCGCGCATCTACGTCCGGCCCGGCGACGCGGTGATCGTCGGCGATCCGGCGTGGTTCCAGATGTTCGGCCGCTTTGCGGCGCAGGGCGCGCAGCTCGTCGGGATGCCGTACACGCCCGACGGCCCCGATCTCGACGCGCTCGAGACGCTCGTGCAGATGTGGCGACCGAAGATGCTGGTGATCAATTCGGTGCTGCAGAACCCGACCGGCACGTCGCTGTCGGCCGCGCAGGCGTTCCGCATCCTGAAGCTGGCCGAGGCGTACGATTTCCTCGTCGTCGAGGACGACGTGTACGGCGACCTGTGCCCGCCGAGCTATTCGGCCACGCGGCTCGCGAGCCTCGACCAGCTCAAGCGCGTCATCTACCTGGGCAGCTTTTCGAAGACGCTCGCGGCGAACCTGCGGGTCGGCTACGTCGCGTGCGCGCCGGAGATCGCGAAGGCGGTGACCGACCAGAAGATGCTGGTCGGGATGACGACGCCCGAGCTCAACGAGCGCGTGCTTTACAAGATCCTGACCGAAGGGCACTACCGGCGCCACGTCGAGCGGCTGCGCGCGCGGCTCGACGGCGTGCGCGACAAGACCGCGCGGATGCTGGAGCGCACCGGGCTGCGGCTCTTCACGATGCCGGCGGCCGGGATGTTCCTGTGGGCCGACACGGGCGTCGATTCGGACGCGCTCGCGGCTGCCGCGCACGAGGCAGGTTTCTTGCTGACGCCCGGCAGCCTGTTCTCGCCGCAGCAGTCGACGTCGACGTGGACGCGCTTCAACGTCGCGAATTGCGGGGATCCGGCGCTGCCGGGGTTTCTCGCGCGCTATATCGAGTCGGCCGCGCGACGCGCATCGTGACGCTGCGGCGGCCGCCCCCTTGAAAACCGGGCGGCCGTCCCCAGATTTGCGCGCACACCGCTTGCGCCAGGCGGTCGTCCTTGACGGGCCAGCCCGCGTCACGTACCGGGCGCCCGCGCCACACCATTCGAGTTCAAGTAAGAGGAAAAGCATCCATGGCACACGAAACGATGAGCTTTCAGGCAGAGGTCAAGCAACTCCTCCACCTGATGATCCATTCGCTCTACAGCAACAAGGAAATCTTCCTGCGCGAACTGGTGTCGAACGCGTCCGACGCGGCCGACAAGCTGCGTTTCGAAGCGCTCGCCGACAACGCGCTGTACGAGAACGATCCGAACCTGCGCATCCGCATCGGCTTCGACAAGGCGGCGCGCACGATCACGATCGAGGACAACGGTATCGGCATGAGCCGTGACGAGGCGATCGCGAACCTCGGCACGATCGCGCGTTCGGGCACCAAGGAATTCTTCACGAAGCTCTCCGGCGACCAGCAGAAGGATGCGGCGCTGATCGGCCAGTTCGGCGTCGGCTTCTACTCGGGCTTCATCGTCGCCGACAAGATCTCCGTCGAGACGCGCCGCGCCGGCCTGCCCGCGAACGAAGCGGTGCGCTGGGAAAGCGCCGGCGAGGGCGACTTCACGATCGACGCGATCGAGCGCGCGCAGCGCGGCACGACGATCACGCTGCATCTGCGCGAAGGCGAGGACGATCTGTTGTCGTCGCACCGCCTGAAGTCGATCATCCAGAAGTATTCCGATCACATCGCGCTGCCGATCCTGATGCGCAAGGAAGAGTGGGATCAGGAAAAGGGCGAGATGGTCCTGAAGGACGAGGACGAGACGGTCAACCAGGCCAGCGCCCTGTGGACGCGCTCGAAGAGCGACATCAGCGACGAGCAGTACACGCAGTTCTACCAGCACATCGCGCACGACCACCAGGATCCGCTCACGTGGACGCACAACCGCGTCGAAGGCCGCAGCGAATACACGCAGCTGCTGTTCGTGCCGGCGCACGCGCCGTTCGACCTGTGGAACCGCGACTACCGCGGCGGCCTGAAGCTGTACGTGAAGCGCGTGTTCATCATGGACGACGCCGAGCAGCTGCTGCCGCAATACCTGCGCTTCGTGAAGGGCGTCGTCGATTCGGCCGACCTGCCGCTGAACGTGTCGCGCGAAATCCTGCAGGAAAGCCGCGACGTGAAGGCGATTCGCGAGGGCGTGACCAAGCGCGCGCTGTCGATGCTCGAGGAGCTGGCCAATGCCGAAGACGACGCCGGCAAGGAGAAGTACAAGACGTTCTGGAGCGCGTTCGGCCAGGTGCTGAAGGAAGGCCTCGGCGAGGACCACGCGAACCGCGAGCGCATCGCGAAGCTGCTGCGCTTCGCGTCGACGCACGGCGACACCGACGCGCAGGACGTGTCGCTCGCCGATTACGTGTCGCGCATGAAGCCCGAGCAGAGCAAGATCTACTACGTGACCGCCGATACGTGGCAGGCCGCGAAGAACAGCCCGCATCTGGAAGTGTTCCGCAAGAAGGGTGTCGAGGTGCTGCTGCTGACCGATCGCGTCGACGAATGGATGCTGTCGTTCCTGCACGAGTTCGACGGCAAGCCGCTCGCGAGCGTGGCGCGCGGCGATCTGGACCTCGGCGAGCTGAACGACGAGGAGAAGAAGGCGCAGGAGCAGGCGGGCGAAGCGATCAAGCCGGTCGTCGAGAAGATGAAGGAAGCGCTCGGCGACAAGGTGAAGGAAGTGCGCGCCACGTTCCGCCTGACCGATTCGCCGTCGTGCCTCGTCGCCGACGACAACGACATGAGCGGCTACCTGCAGCGCATGCTGAAGGCGGCCGGCCAGAACGCGCCGGCGATGCAGCCGATCCTCGAGATCAATCCGGACCACGCGCTCATCAAGCAGCTCAACGTCGACAGCGCCGATTTCGGCGACTGGTGCCATCTGCTGTTCGACCAGGCGCTGCTGGCCGAAGGCGGGATGCTCGACGATCCGGCGAGCTTCGTTAAGCGCACCAACACGCTGCTGCTGTCGCGCGCCGCGTGAACTCGCGCATGCGATTCGACGGCGCACGCTCGGGCTGGCGCGCAACGCCCCGGCCCGGCTGCACGCTCGAGCAGCGCGACTGGCTCACGCGCGGCGGTTCGCTGACCGCGCATCTCGCGCGGCTCGGCAGCGTGAGCGTGCGCGTGACGCGCGAGGCCGTCGATTGCCCGTGGTTCGACGAGCCTGCCGCGGTCGGACGCGCGCCGCGCGCGCCGATGTGGGTGCGCGAGGTGATCCTGTCGGTGGACGGCGTGCCGTACGTCGCCGCGCACAGCATCGCGCCGCTCGCGGCCAGCAAGGGCGTATGGCAGGCGATGCGGCTGCTGCGCACGCGCCCGCTCGCCGAATTGCTGTACAGCGACCCGCAGGTCGCGCGCTCGGCGCTCGTGAGCCGGCGCGTGATCGCCGGCCATCCGCTGTATGCGCTCGCGAGCCATGCGCTGCAGCGCGAGCGCGCACCGCATGCATTCGCCGCGCGGCGCTCGGTATTCCAGCGGCACGGCGAGCCGCTGATGGTCACGGAATGCATGCTGCCGGCGTTGTGGCGCCATCTCGCCGCGCACGGCGAGGGCCCGCGCTCGCTCGGGCCGCGGGCAGACGCGTGATGCTGCAAGGCTTTCCGCCGGTCGTCGCGCGCGACACGCACACGATGATCCTCGGCAGCTTTCCCGGCGAGGCGTCACTCGACGCCGCGCAGTACTACGCGCATCCGCGCAATCAGTTCTGGCGCCTGCTCGGCGCGGTGCTCGGCGAGCCGGGACTCCACGAACTCGCCTACGACGCGCGGCTCGAGCGCGTGCTGTCGCACGGCGTCGGCATCTGGGACGTCCTCGATGCGTGCCATCGGCAAGGCAGTCTCGATTCGGCAATCCGCAATGCGAAGCCGAACGACTTCGCGTCGCTGAGCGCGCATGCGCCGTTGCTGAGGAAGGTCTGCTTCAACGGGAAGACGGCCGGGCGGTTTGCCGACGTGATCGGCGAGGCCGGCTACGAGACGCTTGTGCTGCCGTCGTCGAGCCCGGCGTATGCGATGCTGTCGTTCGAGCAGAAGCTGGTGCAGTGGCGGCGCATCGTCGGCTGAACGGGCTTGGGCGGCTGGCGAACGTCAGTGGTAGTCGTTTTCTCGCTGGTGACGCACGGCAAGGACCGTCACCGTCCGGCTGTCGTCGATTTCGAACAGGGCGACATAGCCCGATGCGCCGAACGGGATGAGCAATTCCCGCAGAAACGGCATCGACGGATGAGCCTTGCGGCACGTGAACGGCGACGATTCCAATGTTGCGATACCCGAAGCGATAGCTGCCAGCGCACGCTCGGCCAGTTCGACATCCGCATCGTCGCGCTCGACGATGAACGTATAGAGCTCGCTCAGATCACGGGATGCCGCCGGTGTGAAGCGAACCATATACGTCATCGCGCCTGTCGTGTCCTGGCACGCAGCGTGTCGAGCTGCCGGCCCAGTCGTTCCAGTACCTCGGACGACGACACATATTCCCCGGTACGACGAGCCTCGTCGCGCGACGCGAGACCGCGCGCGATGAATTCGCTCTGGAGGCGACGGCGTTCGATGCCTTCGCGGATCGATTGCTCGACGAACGCCGATAGCGTTTCGCCTTCCTGAAGGACGTTCTCGGCCGCTTCTCGCAATTCCGGTTCGACCCGAATCGACGGAAAAGTCGCAGTTTTCATCGTGACCTCTTCTGTATCGCAGTTGCGATGCATTGTCGCGCACGGCCTTGTCGCCGGCAAGAGTCGCCCCGTGGCTGCCCCGTCCGCCCCGGGCACGCCGCGCCGACCCGCGACCGAGCAATGCTATCCTCTCGTCCGCTTAATCCAGCGTCATCCAACGAGATTCAACATGACCCGACTCATCAAGCGCGCGTCCGCCGAGGCGCGCGCATTCAAGCAGCGCACAGCGTCCGCGTACAACGGCTCCGAAAAACTGCAGCCGCCGCGCCTGAAGCGCCGCCCGGAAATCGGCGAGCACGACGACGTGCCCGTCCTCGAAGCGCCGCGCAAGCCGCGCTTCGCGCCCGTCACGTTTTCGGAGGAGCGCGGCGTGCGCTTCCTGCATTTCGGGACCGAATGGGTGCAGGGCGCGATGCGCCTGTCGAAGCCGTTCGCGATCGAACTCGAATACGCGCAGCAGATGATGGCATGGCTGCTGTTCCTCGAAACGCCCGCGCGCATCGTTCAGCTCGGCCTGGGCACCGGCGCGCTGACCAAGTTCGCGCATCGCTTCCTGCCGCACGCGAAGGTCGAGGCCGTCGAGCTGAACCCGGCCGTGATCGTCGCGGCGCGCACGATGTTCGCGCTGCCGCCGGACGACGCGCGCCTGGTCGTGCACGAGGCCGACGCGTGGGACTTCGTCAACGATCCGGCCAACCGCGGCACGACGGGCGCGCTGCAGATCGACCTGTACGACGCGACCGCCCGCGGCCCGGTGCTCGACAGCGTCGCGTTCTACCGCGCGGTGCGCGGTTGCCTCGCCGACGCGGGCATCGCGACGATCAACCTGTTCGGCGATCATCCGAGCTTCGTGCGCAACATGAAGCACCTGAACGCGGCGTTCGATCATCGCGTGATCGCGCTGCCGGAAGTGCACGACGGCAACCGGATCGCGATCGCGTTCTCCGGCCCCGCGCTCGACGTGTCGTTCGCGCAGCTCGAAGCACGCGCGAAGCTGATCGAAGACACGCTCAAGCTGCCCGCCCGCAGCTGGGTGAAAGCCTTGAAAGAAACGACCGGCGCACGCGACGCCTCGTTCGCGATCTGACGCTGAGGCACCGGCCGCATGCCGGTGCAACCGCGCGTGCGGGGGCGGATCACCTCGGGTTCGCCCCCGCTTGACCACGCAGCCGCGGCTCCTATACTTGCGCGAAGCCAGGGGAGCCGCAGCTTACCCGTTTTGCCGCTCCTCTCGCCGCCGTACCCGCTCAACAAGATCGATAACCGGGAATGATGAGGAGACGTCATGGCTCACGATGCCGACGCCAATCGGGCCGCGAAGCGCTGGCTCTGGCTGCTGGTGCTGCCGCTGATCGCGATGGTCTGGGTGCCGTCGTACAGCAAGATCGAACCGCAATGGTTCGGGTTTCCGTTCTTCTACTGGTACCAGCTGCTGTGGGTGTTCATTAGCGCGGTGATCACCGCGTTCGTGTACCGGAAGACCAAGCACGCATGGAAGGCCGGCGGCTCGCAGGGAGGTGCGCAATGAACCTCGGCGCCACCTTCGTCTTCGTCCTGCTGTTCATCGGCGTCACCATCCTCGGCTTTCTCGCCGCGAACTGGCGGCGCGGCGATCTCGCCCATCTCGACGAATGGGGCCTCGGCGGCCGCCGCTTTGGCACGATCGTCACGTGGTTCCTGCTCGGCGGCGACCTCTATACGGCCTACACGTTCGTCGCGGTGCCCGCGCTCGTGTTCGGCGCCGGCGCGATGGGCTTCTTCGCGTTGCCGTACACGATCCTGATCTATCCGTTCGCGTTCGTCGTGTTCCCGAAGCTGTGGAGCATCGCGAAGCGCCACGGCTACGTGACCGCGGCCGATTTCGTCCACGCCCGCTACGGCAGCCGGATGCTCGCGCTCGCGATCGCGGTGACGGGCATCGTCGCGACCATGCCGTACATCGCGCTGCAGCTGGTCGGCATCGAAGTGGTGATCGGCGCGCTCGGCTTCGACACCACCGGCTTCGTCGGCGACCTGCCGCTGATCATCGCGTTCGCGATCCTCGCCGCGTACACCTACACGTCGGGGCTGCGCGCGCCGGCGATGATCGCGATCGTGAAGGACATCCTGATCTACATCACGATCGCCGCGGCGATCATCGTGATCCCGGCCAAGCTCGGCGGCTTCGGGCACATCTTCGCGACGGTGCCGCCGGCCAAGCTGCTGCTCAAGGCGCCGGACGCGACGAGCCTGAACGGCTACAGCGCCTACGCGACGCTCGCGATCGGCTCCGCGCTCGCGTTGTTCCTGTATCCGCATTCGGTCACGGCGATCCTGTCGTCGTCGTCGGGCAACACGATTCGCCGCAACATGGCGATGCTGCCCGCGTATTCGTTCGTGCTCGGCCTGCTCGCGCTGCTCGGCTACATGGCGCTCGCCTCCGGCGTGAAGGACATGCCGCAGTACGCGCCGTACTTCAAGGCGTTCGGCCCGAACTTCGCGGTGCCCGCGCTGTTCCTCAACTACTTCCCGTCGTGGTTCGTCGGCGTCGCGTTCGCGGCGATCGGCATCGGCGCGCTGGTGCCGGCGGCGATCATGTCGATCGCGGCCGCGAACCTCTACACGCGCAACATCCACCGCGAGTTCGTGAACCGCAACATGACGCACCACCAGGAGACGAACGTCGCGAAGCTCGTGTCGCTGATCGTGAAGGTCGGCGCGGTCGCGTTCATCCTCGGGCTGCCGCTCACGTATGCGATCCAGCTGCAGCTGCTCGGCGGGATCTGGATCATCCAGACGCTGCCGGCGATCGTGCTCGGCCTGTACACGCGCGTGCTCGACCATCGCGGGCTGCTGGCCGGCTGGGCGGCAGGCATCGTGTGCGGGACGTGGATGGCGATCTCGCTGAAGCTGGCGAGCTCGATCTTCACCATCCATCTGTTCGGTCTCGCGATTCCCGGCTATGCGGCGGTGTGGTCGCTGGTCGTGAACCTGGTCGTGTCGGTGGTGGTGAGCGTGCTGGTGCGCGCGCTGGGCGTCGCGCATGCGGAGGATCGCACGCGGCCCGAAGACTATCTCGACGTGATCGAGAGCTGAAGCCGGCTGCCCCGCAGGAAGGACGCCCGCCGCTGCGCAGCGGCGGGCGTTGTCATTTGCGTCAGGCTTGCGCGTGCTTCGCGAGGTCGTCGCGCTGCGACAGGTCCTCGACGTTGACCATCCAGTGCACGCCGAAACGATCCTTCGCCATCCCGAAGCCGAGCGCCCAGAACGTCTTGCCGAACGGCATCGTCACTTCGCCGCCGTCGGCGAGCGCGTCGAACAGCTTCTGGCCGTCTTCGACCGTCGCCGGGTTCAGCGACAGCGAATAGCCGGCGTGCGCGCCGCCGCCCGGCTGGCTGCAGTCGCCGTCCGAGCACATGATCATCGAGTCGCCGATCGTGAAACTGGCATGCATCACCTTGTCGGCCATCTCCGGCGACATCGGGAAATCGGGGTTCGGGGGCGCATCCTTGAAGTGCATCTTGAACATCGTCTTCGCGCCAAGCGCCCGTTCGTAGAACTGAAGGGCTTCTTCCGCACGGCCATAGAACGTCAGATACGGTTGGACCTGCATCGTTGTCTCCTGTTGACCGGAGCGGCATGTCGGCGCCGCGCCGGGTGCTGCGACGATTGACCGAAACGGCGCGCCGGGATGCGGCCGGCGCACTCGTGACGTGGATTGTAGTGCGCGGGCCCGGAGATCGAACGAAAAATAAAAACGGCCGCGAACATGCAGTTCGCGGCCGTCGGGCACGCATGGTGACGGCTGCTGCCAGTGCGGCGGCATGCTTGCCCGCCGCGCTCGCGCGCCGCCAGGCTCAGCGCAGCGCAGCGATCAGTTTCTCGAGCTTGACCGCATCGGCGGCGAATACGCGGATGCCTTCGGCAAGTTTTTCCGTCGCCATCGCGTCGTCGTTCAGCTGGAAGCGGAACGACGCTTCGTCGATCGCGACGCGTTCGGTGGGCTTGTCGTGCAGCGCGTCGGGCGACAGCTTGCGCTCGACCGGATCGTTGCTGTCCTGCAGCTTCTGCAGCAGGTCGGGGCTGATGGTCAGCAGATCGCAGCCGGCCAGCTCGATGATCTGGCTCGTCGTGCGGAAGCTCGCGCCCATCACCTCGGTGTGGTATCCGAACGTCTTGTAGTAGGTGTAGATGCGGCGCACGGACTGCACGCCCGGATCGTTCGCGCCGCCGTCCTTCGCTTCGTCCCAGTCGGCGCCGGCCTGCTTCTTGTACCAGTCGTAGATGCGGCCGACGAACGGCGAGATCAGCTGCGCGCCCGCTTCGGCGCACGCGGCGGCCTGCACCAGCGAGAAAAGCAGGGTCATGTTGCACTTGATCCCTTCCTGCTGCAGCACCTGCGCCGCGCGGATGCCTTCCCAGGTCGAGGCGAGCTTGATCAGGATGCGTTCGCGGCCGATGCCGGCTGCTTCGTACAGCTTGATGAGCTCGCGGCCCTTGTCGATCGAGCGCTGCGTGTCGAACGACAGGCGCGCGTCGACTTCGGTCGACACGCGGCCCGGGATCAGCTTCAGGATCTCGGTGCCGAATGCGATCAGCAGGCGATCGATGATGAAATCGGTGCTTTCGTTGCGGTGATCGCGGACGGTTTTCTCGAGAATCGGCTTGTACGCGTCCTTCTGGACGGCCTTCAGGATCAGCGACGGGTTCGTGGTCGCGTCCTGCGGCTTGTATTGCGCGAGCTGCTGGAAATCGCCCGTGTCGGCGACGACGGTCGTGTACTGCTTCAGCTGGTCGAGTGCGGTAGTCATGGCGATTCGGGAGGAGGGCGCAAGGCGCCTGGGTTCTCACGGGCCGCGCGAGCGCGGCAGCGAAGCGAGACGGCGCGGGGCGCCGCCTGCGATCCACTATTCTAGGCCCGATTCGCGTCGCGCACGTGATGGCGCGCCGCTCGGCCGGCACGAGGCGGCGCCGTGCGCGCGGTTATGCGGAGCGTCGCGCGTTCAGGATCACTTGCGTGACGATCCCGGCCACGAGCCCCCAGAACGCCGATCCGATCGACAGCAGCGTGAGGCCCGACGCGGTCACCATGAACGTGACGAGCGCTGCTTCGCGCTGCTTCACGTCCTGCATCGCGTTCGCGAGCCCGCTCATGATCGAGCCGAACAGCGCGAGCGCTGCGACCGACACGACCAGCGCCTTCGGCAGCGCCGCGAACAGCGCGGCGATCGTCGCGCCGAACACGCCGGCGATCAGATAGAAGGTGCCGCACCAGACGGCGGCCGTGTAACGCTTCGCGTGATCCTCGTGCGCTTCGGGGCCGGTGCAGATCGCGGCCGTGATCGCCGCGAGGTTCACGCCGTGCGAGCCGAACGGCGCGAGCAGCAGCGAGGCGAGCCCGGTCGTCGCGATCAGCGGCGACGACGGCGTCGCATAGCCGTCCGCGCGCAGCACCGCGATGCCCGGCACGTTCTGCGACGCCATCGCAACGACGAACAGGGGAATGCCGATGCTGACGATCGACGCGATCGAGAACGCCGGCATCGTGAACACCGGCTGCGCGAGCGCGATGTGGAAGCGGCTGAAGTCGAGCAGGCCGAGGCCGCCGGCCACCGCGGTGCCGACGATCAGCGTCGTGACGATCGCGTAGCGCGGCGCGGCGCGCTTGACGATCAGGTAGGTGAAGAACATCGCGAGCACGAGCGCGGTCTGGAACTGGGCCGCGCGGAAGATCTCGATGCCGATCTCGAACAGGATGCCGGCGAGCAACGCGGCCGCGATGCCGGCCGGAATGCGCTTCATCAGCGTATCGAACAGCCCGCTCACGCCGACGGCCGTCAGCAGCAGCGCGCAGACGACGAACGCGCCGATCGCTTCGGGATACGGCACGCCGGGCAGCGACGCGATCAGCAGCGCGGCGCCCGGCGTCGACCACGCGACGACGACCGGCGCGCGAAACCGCAGCGACAGCCCGATGGTCGTGAGCGCCATGCCGATCGACAGCGCCCAGATCCACGACGAGATTTGCGCATCGGTGAGGTGCGCGGCGCGGCCGGCCTGGAACATCAGCACGAGCGAGCTCGTGTAGCCGGTCATCATCGCGACGAAGCCGGCGACGAGCGCCGACACCGACGTATCGGCGAAAAAGCGGCGGCCGCCGGCGCGGCCTGCGCTCGCGGTGGGCGAGGGATTCATGCTATCTCCGAGGGGGAGGCCGCGCGTGCGGCCTGCGGGTCTGCTGGGTGGGTTCGTTATTTGCTGAGCGTGCGCATCGCGGTTTCGAGGCCCGCGAGCGTGAGCGGATACATGCGCTGGCCGAGCACGTCGCGAATGATCGCGATCGACTGCCGGTATTCCCATAGCCGCTCGGGCTCCGGGTTCAGCCATGCATGGTGGGGGAACTGGTCGGCGAAGCGGCGCAGCCACACGGCGCCGGCCTCCGGGTTGTTGTATTCGACCGAGCCGCCGGGCTGCAGCACTTCGTACGGGCTCATCGTCGCGTCGCCGACGAAGATCAGCTTGTAGTCGGGCGTGAACTTGTGCAGCACGTCCCACGTCGCGGTGCGCTCCGACTGGCGCCGGCGATTGTTCTTCCACAGGTGGTCGTACACGCAGTTGTGGAAATAGTAGAACTCGAGGTGCTTGAACTCGGCCTTCGCAGCCGAGAACAGTTCTTCGGTGCGCTTGATGTGGTCGTCCATCGAGCCGCCGACGTCGAGCAGCATCAGCACCTTCACGTTGTTGTGGCGCTCGGGCACCATCCGCAGATCGAGCCAGCCGGCGTTCGCGGCCGTGCTGCGGATCGTGCCGGGCAGGTCGAGCTCCTCGGCCGCGCCTTCGCGCGCGAAGCGGCGCAGGCGGCGCAGCGCGACCTTGATGTTGCGCGTGCCGATCTCCACCGAGTCGTCGTAGTCGCGATACGCGCGCGCCTCCCACACCTTGACCGCGGTGCGGTTGCCGTTCGACGGGCCGCCGATGCGGATCCCTTCGGGGTTGTAGCCGCCGTGGCCGAACGGCGAGGTGCCGCCGGTGCCGATCCACTTGTTGCCGCCTTCGTGGCGCTCCTTCTGCTCGTCGAGCAGCGCCTTCAGGCGCGCCATCAGCTTGTCGAGCCCGCCCATCGCTTCGATCTGCGCCTTCTCGTCCGGCGACAGCTCGCGCTCGAGGCGCTTCTCGAGCCAGTCGAGCGGGATGTCGAACGCGTCGGACGGCAGCGCGGACACGCCGTGGAAATACGCGCCGAACGCCTGGTCGAACTTGTCGAAGTACTGCTCGTCCTTCACGAGCGTCATCCGCGCGAGGAAGTAGAACGCGTCGATCGACGGCGAGATCAGGCCGGCCTTCAGCGCTTCGAGCAGCGTCAGGTATTCCTTCACCGAGACGGGCAGCTTGGCTGCGCGCAGCGCGTAGAAGAAATTGAGCAGCATGGCCGGGCCTTCGCGCGTGGGTTACCGGTTGTGCCGGTTCATGTAGACGAGCCGCTCGAGCAGGCTCAGATCCTGCTCGTTCTTCAGCAGCGCGCCGGCGAGCGGCGGGACGATCTGCTTCGCGTCGGCGCCGCGCAGCGCGTCGGCGGGGATGTTCTCGGCGAGCAGCAGCTTCAGCCAGTCGAGCAGCTCGGACGTCGACGGCTTCTTCTTGAGGCCCGACACGCTGCGCAATTCGAAGAAACTCTGCAGCGCGGCCTGCAGCAGCTCCTCGCGGATGTTCGGGAAGTGGACCGCGACGATCTTCTGCATCGTCGACGCATCGGGAAACTGGATGTAGTGGAAGAAGCAGCGGCGCAGGAACGCGTCGGGCAATTCCTTCTCGTTGTTCGACGTGATGATCACGAGCGGGCGGTGCTTCGCGCGCACCGTCTCGCGCGTCTCGTACACGTGGAACTCCATGCGGTCGAGCTCGCGCAGCAGGTCGTTCGGGAATTCGATGTCGGCCTTGTCGATCTCGTCGATCAGCAGCACGCTCGGGCGCTCGGCGTCGAACGCCTGCCACAGCACGCCTTTCACGATGTAGTTCGCGATGTCCTTCACGCGTTCGTCGCCGAGCTGCGAGTCGCGCAGGCGCGAGACGGCGTCGTATTCGTACAGGCCCTGCTGCGCTTTGGTGGTCGACTTGATGTGCCACTGCAGCAGCGGCATGTCGAGCGCGGCGGCCACTTCCTCGGCGAGCATCGTCTTGCCGGTGCCGGGTTCGCCCTTGATCAGCAGCGGGCGCTGCAGCGTCAGTGCGGCGTTGACCGCGAGCTTCAGGTCGTCGGTGGCGACGTAGTGCGAGGATCCTTCGAAACGCATGGCGGCGCTCTTTTCTGGTCTCAAAAAAACCCAGTATAAGTCAGAAGGGCTGTCCGGTTGGCGCGCTCCCGCGTATCGTTGCCGGGGCTGCGGCGGGCCGGGCGCGGGCGCCGTGTGGACGCATTCCCCGCCGACGCGGTACAATCTGGCCGTTTTTTTTGGCCTGCGTGGCGACCGATAAGCAAAACGGCGCGGGCCGTTGCCGCTTCGGCGCCAGTTTCCCCTCAAGCTAGGTTACAAGAGCTATGAACAAATTCGTCGGCAAACACGTCGTTGTCGCGGCGCTCGTGGCGCTCGCGGGCAGCGCGCAGGCGGCCGGTGTGGTCGGCAACCCGAAGGACGGGGCGAGCAAGGCCGCCATGTGCATCGGTTGCCACGGCATCCAGGATTACCGCGCGGCGTACCCGGAGGTCTACCGGGTGCCCGTCCTCGGCGGCCAGAACCAGCAATATCTCGAGAACGCGCTGAAGGCCTACCGCAAGAAGGATCGTCACTTCCCGTCGATGAATGCGATCGCCGGTTCGCTGACGGATCAGGACATCGCGGATCTGGCGGCCTACTATGCCGCCCAGAAGGCCGACACGAAGGACAATCCCTACAAGTAAAGCGCGCGCCGCCGATCAGACCGGCGGGACAGGAGCATTCATGAACAACGCATTCAAGACGGCGGCGGTGGCACTGGCGGCCGGCCTCGCGATCGGTACCGCGCATGCGGCGGACACGACGAAGGGCAAGGAACTGGTCGAGTCGCACAACTGCGCGGCCTGCCACGGCGCGCAACTGAACAAGCCGATCAACGCCGAATATCCGCGCCTCGCGGGCCAGCACGCCGACTACCTCGTGTGGGCGATGCGCCAGTACCAGATGGGGCTGACGAACCCGCTGCTCGGCCGCAACAACGCGATCATGCAGGCGCAGGTGCAGAACCTGTCGGTGAGCGACATGAAGGACATCGCCGCCTACATCGAGTCGCTGAAAGAAACCGATCTCGTCTTCAAGAAGTAAGTGTGCCGGGCCGAGCGGCCCGTGCAGCGAAATACCCCGCGGCGGCGGGGTATTTTTTTGTCCGCGCGGCGGCCGGCGATCGCGCTGCGGCCCGCGGTCAGTCGCGCGACGCGCGGCGCAGGATGCGTTGCAGATAGGCGTCGGTGTCCGGCGGCGTGCCGGTGCGCTGCGCTTCCCAGATCGTCTCACCGAGACATTCCATGATCGTGTGCTGCGCTTCGTGCGTCGAGTCGAGCTTCGCGGCCAGCTTGTCGTGCGCGGCGCGGATGCCGGGCGGCTGGTCGATCGATAGCTGCTCGCTGATCGCGAGGTGCATCGACAGGTGCAGGAACGGGTTCGTGCGACCTTCCTCGGGCGTGTAGTTGCGCGCGGCGGCGCCGTCGGCGTCCGCGAGCTCGTCGTGGTATTCGGGGTGTTCGACGATCCAGTCGGCGGCCATCGCTTCCAGCGGCGTCAGGATCTCGCCTGCGCGCTGCTTGCGCCAGGTTTCGGTGAAAAAGCGACGGACTTCGTCGCGACTCGGATTGAACATGATCGGGGAGACGTCGTGATTCGGACGGCCTGATGCCGCGTCGCGCATTGTACGCCGGGTCGGCGAGCGGTGCTGGCGGGCGGTTGGGCGCGAGCGGAACGCGCGTTGCGGGATGCGGCGGGCGGCCGCGATTGGGTGCGCAGGCCGCGTTGGCCGCGCGCCTCGCAACGGATGAGCGGGGGCTAGGCTTGCGGACGCCGGACCGCTAGACTCCGTCGATCGCCGTCGTCGCGCTCGTTGCGCTCCATCATGTCCGCCACCGCCCGTTCATCGTCCGCCGCGCTGCGAGGCGCGTTCTATGTCGCGCTGTCCGCCGCCGCGTTC
The DNA here is from genome assembly GCF_000745665.1 of Burkholderia sp. WP42. Taxonomy (NCBI): domain Bacteria; kingdom Pseudomonadati; phylum Pseudomonadota; class Betaproteobacteria; order Burkholderiales; family Burkholderiaceae; genus Burkholderia; species Burkholderia sp. WP42. The sequence continues at coordinate 34,727 of NZ_JQJT01000023.1, forward strand.
GGCGCGATGGCGATCTTCGGCCGCTATGCGTATGCGGCCGGCGTCGACGTGCTCGGTCTGCTGATCGTGCGCTTCGCCATCGGCGGCGCGATCCTCGCGGCGATCGCGCGGCGGCGGCGCGTCGCGTGGCCGCGCGGGCGCAGGCTCGCGCCGCTCGTCGCGATGGGCGCGCTCGGCTACGTCGGGCAGTCGTTCTGCTATTTCAGCGCGCTTCAGCATGCGCAGGCGAGCCTCGTCGCGTTGCTGCTCTATCTGTACCCGGCCTTCGTCACGCTGCTCGCAGCATGGTGGCTCGGCGAGCGCCTGACGCGTGCGAAGGCCGTCGCGCTCGTGCTGTGCGTGGCCGGCTCGGCGCTGATGGTCGGCGGCGGGCACGGCGAACCGCTCGGCATCGCGCTCGCGCTGGCGGCCGCGGTGATCTATTCGCTGTACATCGTCGGCGGCACGAAGGCGACGCGCGGCGTCGATCCGCTCGCGACCACCGCGATCATCTGCCTGTCGGCCACCGCGACGCTCGTCGCAATCGCTGTCGTGCGGACAGCGGCGTTCGGCGCGCCGCCGCGCTGGCCAGCGACGGCCGGCGGCTGGGCGTCGATGCTGGCGATCGCGCTGGTCTCGACGGTCGCCGCGATGCTGGCGTTCTTCGCCGGCCTCGAGCGGCTCGGCGCCGCGCGCACGTCGATGCTGTCGACGCTCGAGCCGGTCGTGACGGTCGCGCTCGCGGCGCTGCTGTTCGGCGAGGCGTTGTCGCCGCTGCAGTGGGTCGGCGGCCTCGCGATTCTCGCGGCCGTGCTGGCGCTCGTGCGTGCGGGCGGCGCGGCGGTCGACGATACGACGGCGACGTCCAACGCGTAGCGGGGGGCGGAAGGGCGGCGGTGGTGCGGGTGGGGGCGGCGTGGTATGGCATGGCGCGAGATGTCGCGATACGGCACGGTGCAACACGGCACGGCCCAGAACGACTCGGCACGACAGCGCCCGACAGCGCCCGACACCGCACCTCGCGACACGCGTGCCGCACCGCGTTCAATGCCGTGATGCACAGCCGGCCGGTACGACCGGCCGGCCGCCGACGTTCACTCGCTAGGCGGCGGCGTCTTCGGCCGGAACTCGCACAGCGGCTCGATCGCGCAGTGCCAGCATTCGGGCCGGCGCGCCTTGCACACATAGCGTCCGTGCAGGATCAGCCAGTGATGCGCGTCGTGCAGGAATTCCTTCGGCGTGAATTTCTCGAGCGCGGCTTCGACGGCCCGCACGTCCTTGCCGGGCGCCAGGCCCGTGCGATTCGCGACGCGGAAGATGTGCGTGTCGACCGCGATCGTCGGCTGGCCGAACGCGGTGTTCAGCACGACGTTGGCGGTTTTGCGGCCGACGCCCGGCAGGCTCTCGAGCGCCTCGCGATCGGCCGGCACTTCGCCGCCGTAGCGCTCGAGCAGGATATGGCAGGTGGCGACCACGTTCTTCGCCTTGGTGCGGTACAGGCCGATCGTCTTGATGTAGTCGGCCACGCCTTCCTCGCCAAGCGCGACGATTTGTCGCGGGGTGTTCGCAACCGGGAACATCTTGCGCATCGCCTTGTTGACCGACACGTCGGTCGCCTGCGCGGACAGCATCACGGCGATCAGCAGCTCGAACGGCGTCGTGTATTCAAGCTCGGTGGTCGGATGCGGATTCAGGCTTTGCAGCGTTTCGTAGATCGCGCGTCGTTTCGTGGCGTTCATGGACGGTTCTTGTCAGGCGGCGCGGACGCGCCGTTCCGGTCGTCGTGTTGTGCGTCGGGCGCCGCCGCTTCGCCGTCGCGCTGCGCGTGCTGCTCGGCGAGCCGCTTGCGGCGGGCTTCCGCCGCATCGATCTGCGCCTGCACGGCCGCGCTGACGTGTTCGGTGTTCTTCGGCGCCGCGCCTTGCTCGGCCAGCGCTTCCTTCTTCTGGCGTGCGCGTTCGAGGGCGGCGGCGATGATCGCGCGTTTCTTCGCGTCGGCGTCCTCGGCTGCTGTGCCCGGCGCTGCTTCGGCGGCCGCCGCCTTCGCTGCGCCGGCGCTCGCCGCGCGCCGGGCCGCCGCACGCGCTTCGGCGGCTTCGCGTTCGCGGCGCTGGCGGGCGAGCCGGCGATCGTGCCGCGCGCGCGCGGCATCAGCCTGCTCCTGCGACCATGCGTCCCAGCCCGTGCGATCGCCGGTCACGGGTACCATCGCGATGCAGTCGACCGGGCAGGGCGCCACGCACAGGTCGCAGCCGGTGCAGAGCGGCTCGATGATCGTGTGCATCTGCTTCGGCGCGCCGATGATCGCGTCGACCGGGCACGCCTGCAGGCACAGCGTGCAGCCGATGCACAGGCTTTCGTCGATGAATGCGATGGCGCGCGGATGCTCGGCGCCGTTCACCGGATTCAATGGAATCACCGGCTTGCCGAGCAGGCTCGCCAGGCGCGCGATGCCTTCGGCGCCGCCCGGCGGACACTGGTTGTAGTTCGCGTTGCCGGCGGCGATCGCTTCCGCGTATGGGCGGCAGCCGTCATAGCCGCACTTCGTGCATTGCGTCTGGGGGAGCAGATCTTCGAGGCGATCCGCGAGGGTCTTGGAATCGGTCACGGTGACAACGGGCGCGGCAGCGCCGAATGGCTTTCGGCCGCGTGCGGCGCGGCCGGAAAGGTTTGCCAAACCTTGATTATCGCCGATTTCCCGCATTGCGCTGGACGCGCTCTGTGCGCATAATCGAACCGCTTTTTTGCAGGGGCTCAGCAGGAGGGCGGCCGCCCGCGGTGCGACCGTTCCAGGTTGCGCCGGCACCGAGGCGGTGGGGGTGCCGGTCCGGATCACGCGGCTCACATAGCAAAACGCCACCATGAATCAGCCAAAAATCAAAAGAGATCCTGAAGGTACACGCCGTCGCATCCTGATGGCGGCGGCCGAAGAGTTCGCGACTGGAGGGCTGTTCGGCGCGCGCGTCGACCAGATCGCGCGTCGCGCCGAGACCAACGAGCGCATGCTCTATTACTACTTCGGCAGCAAGGAGCAGCTGTTCACCGCTGTGCTCGAACACGCGTTCTCCGCGCTCACGGACGCCGAGCGCGTGCTCGATCTCGATGGCGTCGCACCGGTGGAAGCCGTCACGCGGCTCGCGCATTTCGTGTGGGATTACTACCGCGACCATCCGGAACTGCTGCGCCTCATCAACAACGAAAACCTGCACGAAGCGCGCTACCTGCACAAGTCGACGCGCATCCGCGAGATGATGTCGCCGATCGTCGCGACGCTCGGCAACGTGCTGACGCGCGGCCAGAAGGCCGGGCTGTTCCGCAACGACGTCGATCCGCTGCGCTTTTACGTGACGCTGTCGGGGCTCGGCTACTACATCGTGTCGAACCGCTTCACGCTCGCGGCGACGCTCGGCCGCGATTTCAGCGACACCGACGAGCGCGCCGAGATGGTCAGGATGAACACCGAAGTGCTGCTCGCCTATTTGCTGCGCCGCTGATGCGGTGCTCGCGGGCCGCGTCGCTGCGCTCGACCCGTGTAAAGAAAAACGCCGCCGTGCATGAAGCATCGGCGGCGTTTTTGCGTCGGCGCGCGTCGCGCGTCAGGCGGCCTTGCGCGCGCGAACCGACTTGGCGCGCGTGCCGGCCGCCCGCTTCGCGCCCGGTGCGGCCTTCGCGGCTGCCGTCTTGGCCGGGGCGACGGTCGCAGCCGGTGTCTTCGGGCGCGAGCGTTTCGCGGCGGCGGCCGTCGTGCGCGTCGCCGTTTCGGGCTGGGGCTTGTCGGCGGGCACGGCGGCGAGCGGCGCTGCGGTCGTTCCGGTCGTTCCGGTTGCTGCGGTCGATTCTACCGGCGCGTTGCCGGGCGTCTTCGTCGCGCCGTGTTTCGGCTCGGGAGCGTGCTCGCGAATGAAGTCGCGCAACTGCGGATAGATGATCGTGCGCCAGCGGCGGCCCGAGAAGATCCCGTAATGGCCGCATTTCTCGGCGGTCAGGCTGCGGCGGTCGTCCTGCGGAATGCCCATGCACAGCTCGTGCGCGACGTGGGTCTGGCCGCTGCCCGAGATGTCGTCGAGTTCGCCCTCGATCGTCATCAGCGCCGTGTGCTTGATGTCCTGCGGGCGCACGCGCTCGCCTTCGACGTCCCACGTGCCTTCGGCGAGCCGGAATTCCTGGAACACGACGCGGATCGTCTCGAGGTAATACTCGGCAGCCATGTCGAGCACCGCGTTGTACTCGTCGTAGAACTGGCGGTGCGCTTCGGCGTCGTCCTCGTCGCCGCGCAGCAGGCTCTGATAGAAGTCCCAGTGCGATTGCGCGTGACGTTCCGGGTTCATCGCGACGAAGCCCGTATGCTGCAGGAAGCCCGGATACACGTGGCGGCCTTCGCCCGGATAGTTCGCGGGCACCGTGTGGATCACGTTGTTCTCGAACCATGCGGTCGAATGCTGCGTCGCCAGCGAGTTCACCGACGTCGGGCTGCGGCGCGCGTCGATCGGGCCGCCCATCATCGTCATCGTGAGCGGCGTGTCCTCGCCGCGACTCGCCATCAGCGAGATCGCCGCGAGCACCGGCACCGTCGGCTGGCACACGGAGATCACGTGCACGTTGCGCGCGCCGATGTGGCGGATGAACTCCTGGATGTACGCGATGTAATCGTGCAGATGGAACGGGCCGACCTCGACCGGCACCATCCGCGCGTCGATCCAGTCGGTGATGTACACCTTGTGATCCTGCAGCAGCGTGCGCACGGTGTCGCGCAGCAGTGTGGAGTGGTGGCCCGACAGCGGCGCGCAGACCAGCACGACCGGTTCGTCCTTCAGCTGCGTGACGGCGTCGGCGTCGTCCGCATAGCGCTTGAAGCGCAGCAGCCTGCAGAACGGCTTCTCGATGATCGTCTGCTCGACGATCGGGATGTTGTGGCCGTCCTTGACGATCTGGTGAATGTTGAATTCGGGCTTCTCGTAATCCTTGCCGAGCCGGTACAGCAACTCGTACGCGGCCGCCATCCGCGGCGCGCCGGGCATCAGCGAGAACGGGCTCGACGGGTTCGCAAAGGATTTCGATGCGGCCTGGGCCCAGGCCGTGAGCGGGCTCAGCATGGCCCGCTGGAATTCGTGCAGTTGATAAAGCATGCAGACTACTCCCGCGTGGGGGACGGTGCGCAGGGGCGGCGTGAGCGTCGCGGCGTGCCGTGTGGATCAGCGCCCGGCCATGTTGCGCTGCGGCCGGACAATCGAATCGATCATATCGGACAACCCTTCGTGCCGCAATGCAACATTTCCCTGATTTTTCATCAAATTTTTGTGAATTGACGATCTCTGAACAAGCCGCCGCCCGGCCCGTCGGCGCCCGCCAGCATCCCCTTCAGCGCCCGGTCGCCACGGCCGGCGCGGGCTGGCCGGCCGCGCGCGCCATCGCATCTTCGTGGTGCATCAGGTTCATCGCGGTGTGCACCAGCGCCACGTGCGAGAACGCCTGCGGGAAGTTGCCGACGAGCCGGCCGTCGACGGGGTCGTATTCCTCGGCGAGCAGGCCGAGGTCGTTCGACAGCGCCAGCAGCCGGCTGAACAGCCGGTGCGCATCGTCGATCCGGCCGAGCAGCGCGTAGTTGTCGACCAGCCAGAAACTGCATGCCAGAAACGTGCCTTCGCCGGGCGGCAGCCCGTCGTCGTATTCGGTCGTGCGGTAGCGCATCACGAGTCCGTCGTGCAGCAATTCCCGTTCGATCGCCTCGACCGTGCCGACGATGCGCGGATCTTCCGGCGGCAGGAAGCCCATGAGCGGCATCAGCAGCACGCTCGCGTCGAGCTCGTCGCTGCCGTAGCTCTGCGCAAACGCCTGTTTGCCTTCATGCCACGCGTTGTCGCAGACGTCGGCGTGGATGCGGTCGCGCAGTGCGCGCCAGCGGTCGAGCGAGCCGGGCAGACGGAACATTTCGGCCGACTTGATCGCGCGATCGAACGCGACCCACGCCATCACCTTCGAGAATGTGAAATGGCGGCGGCCGCCGCGCGTTTCCCAGATGCCTTCGTCGGGCTCCTGCCAGATTTTCTCGAGGTGGTCGAGCAGCGCGCACTGCACGGACCAGACGGTGTCGTCGGCCTGCAGGCCGCCCACGCGCGCCAAATGCAGCGCGGCCATCACCTCGCCGAACACGTCGAGCTGCAGCTGGTTCGCGGCACCGTTGCCGACCCGCACCGGCTTCGAATTCTGATAGCCGGGCAGCCAGTCGAGCTCCATTTCGGGGAGCCGGCGCTCGCCGGCGATCCCGTACATGATCTGGATCTGTTCGGGCGAGCCGGCCATCACGCGGCCGAGCCAGGAGCGCCACGCACGCGCCTCGTCGTAGTAGCCGCCGCGCATCAGCGCGAGCAGCGTGATCGTCGCGTCGCGCAGCCAGCAATAGCGGTAGTCCCAGTTGCGGTTGCCGCCGATCTTCTCGGGCAGCGACGTGGTCGGCGCGGCGACGATGCCGCCGGTCGGCTCGTAGGCGAGCGCCTTCAGCGTGAGCAGCGAGCGGCGCACGGCGGCCGCATAGCGGCCCTGCACCTGGCAGCGGCCCGACCATTCGAGCCAGTAATTCTCGGTGCGGGCGAGCATCGACAGCGGGTCGCGTGCGGGCGGCAGCCGCAGATGCGACGCCGCATAGCCGAGCGAGAACGGGATGCGCTCGTCGGCGCTGACCGTGAATTCCGCGAGCGTATGCAGGTTGCGGCCGGTGAGCGGCACGGGCGTGCGCAGCACGACCGTATCGGGACCGGCGATTGCTTTCATGCCGTTCTCGCGGGACAGCTGCGTGACCCACGGAATCGAGAAACCGTAGTCGAAGCGCAACACGAGCTCCATGCGCATCTTCATCGTGCCGTGCCGGCCGATGACGATCCGTACCAGCTCCGACCAGCCGTTGCCGGGCGGCATGAAGTCGACCACGGTGACGGCGCCGTCCGCGCTTTCGTAGTCGGTTTCGAGGATCAGCGTGTCGCCGCGATAGCGGCGTGTCGTGTGCGTGATCGCGGCGTCGGCGGCCGGCGCGAGCAGCCAGCGGCCATGCTCGGGCGTGCCGACCAGCGCCGCGAAGCAGGCGCCCGAATCGAAGCGGGGCCAGCACAGCCAGTCGACGGAGCCGTCTCGTGAAATCAGGGCAGCGGTGTGGCCGTCGCCGACGAGGGCGTAGTCTTCGATCAGGGCGGGCATGGGCAAGCGGTCCTTGGATATTCGAGTTCACAATGCAGGCAGCGGCGCTCGCGCTTCGCGTTCGGGCGCCGCGCCCCGTATACTCGGCCGGGCGGCGGAGCGCGTGAACGGCAGGCGTTTCGTCCTATCTCAACACTTGAAGCGACTCGATGCAAGGAGGATTGAATGCCCAACCGTTTACGCGAGCATGACGCACGCGCTGCGACACGAGGGTCCCCGCTTAGGCTCGCTCACTGGATGAAAGGTTTCGCACTCGTGCTGTCGCTGTCCGCGACCCACGCGTTCGCGCAGCAGGCGCCGGCCGCCGCCGACGGCGTCTACAACCTGCTCGTCGGCACCTATACGGGTCACGGCAGCGAAGGCATCTACGTGTACCGCTTCGATACGAAGACGGGCAGCGTCGCGCCCGTGTCGTCGGCCAAGACGGTGAATCCGTCGTATCTGTTGCCGAGCCGCGACGGCCGCACCGTGTATGCGGTCAACGAGCTGCCCGGCGACAACGGGCCGGCCACGCAGCGCGGCGGCATCAGCGCGTTCGGCTTCGATCCGAAGACCGGCACGCTCACCTTCATCGATCGCGTGTCGTCGGAAGGGAACGACCCGTGCTATCTGGCGCTGTCGCCGGACGGCAAGTACGTCGTGACTGCCAACTACTCGGTCGCGGCCGATCCGGGCGGCAGCTTCGCCGTATTCCCGGTGCGCGACGGCGGCGCGGTCGGCACGGCCGTGTTGACCGTGCACCACGAAGGCACCGGCCCCGTGAAGGGGCGGCAGGACGGCGCGCACGTGCATTCGACGGTGTTCTCGCCCGATGGGCGTTATCTGTTCGTGCAGGACCTCGGCGCCGACAAGATCTACGGCTACCGCTACACGGTCGACGGCAGCCGCGGGCTGATCAGTCCGACCGACACGCGCTACACGCCGGTGAAGCCGGGCTCGGGGCCGCGCCACATGGTGTTCGGCGCGGACGGCCGGTTCGCGTACGTGACGAGCGAGCTGAACGCGTCGGTCGAGGTGTTCGGCTATCACGACGGCAAGCTCACGCCGGTCCAGACGCTGCCGATGAGCGCGCCGGGCTTCAAGGGCAAGGTGGGCGGCGGCGCGATCCACGTGTCGCCGGACGGCCGCTTCGTCTACGCGAGCAATCGCGGCGACGCCAACGACGTCGTGATCTACGCGGTGAACCAGGCCGACGGCCGGCTCAAGACGGTCGGCCGCCAGTCGAGCCTCGGCAAGACGCCGCGCGAATTCCTGATCGATCCGAGCGGCAAGTGGCTGATCGTCGGCAACCAGGACAGCGACACGTTCTACGTGTTCAGCCGCGATGTCGAGAGCGGGCAGCTCGGGCCGAATCCGCAGAAGGTCGCGGTCGGTAGCCCGGTCGACTTCAAGCTGGTGCCGGTCGAGCAATAACGCGCAGGCGATGTAAAAAGGGCGCTGCCGATCAGGTCGGCAGCGCCCTTTGCGTTTGTGGACTGGCGTCGCGGTGCGGGCCGCGGCCCGCCGGTGCGCTCGGCTTCGCCCCGTTCTTCGCCCCGTTTCGCTCAGTCGGCGGCGGCCGGCACGAGCACCTCGCGGCTGCCGTTGATCCCCATCGGCGACACGAGGCCGGCCGCTTCCATCTGTTCGACGAGACGCGCGGCGCGGTTGTAGCCGATGCGCAGCTGGCGCTGCACCGACGAGATCGACGCGCGCCGCGTGCGCACGACGAACGCGACGGCTTCGTCGTAGAGCGGATCGGCTTCCGCGTCGGGCGCATCGCCGAACAGGTCCTGCGTCGCGCCGTCGGCCGCGGGACCGTCGAGGATACCTTCCTCGTACTGCGGCTCGCCGAACTGCTTCAGGTATTCGACGATGCGGTGCACTTCCTCGTCGGCGACGAACGCGCCGTGCACGCGCTGCGGGTAGCCGGTGCCCGGCGGCAGGAACAGCATGTCGCCCTGGCCGAGCAGCGATTCGGCGCCCATCTGGTCGAGGATCGTGCGCGAGTCGATCTTCGACGACACCTGAAACGCGACGCGCGTCGGAATGTTCGCCTTGATGAGGCCGGTGATCACGTCGACGGACGGGCGCTGGGTCGCGAGGATCAGATGGATGCCGGCCGCGCGCGCCTTCTGCGCGAGCCGGGCGATCAGCTCCTCGATCTTCTTGCCGGCGACCATCATCAGGTCGGCCAGCTCGTCGATCACGACGACGATCAGCGGCAGCGTCGACAGCGGTTCCGGATCGTCGGGCGTCAGCGAGAACGGGTTGCCGATCTTCTTTTCCTTTGCCTCGGCGTCGCGGATCTTCTGGTTGAAGCCCGCGAGGTTGCGCACGCCGACGGCCGACATCAGCCGGTAGCGCTTCTCCATTTCGCCGACGCACCAGTTCAGCGCGTTCGCCGCGAGCTTCATGTCGGTGACGACGGGCGCGAGCAGGTGCGGGATGCCCTCATAGACCGACAGCTCGAGCATCTTCGGATCGATCATGATGAGCCGCACTTCCTCCGGCGTCGCCTTGTACAGCAGCGACAGGATCATCGCGTTGATCGCGACCGACTTGCCCGAGCCGGTCGTGCCGGCGACCAGCATGTGCGGCGCCTTAGCGAGATCGGTGACGACCGGATGGCCGGTGATGTCCTTGCCCATCGCGATCGTCAGCTGCGACGTCGAATGCTGGTACTGCCGCGATTCGAGAATCTCCGACAGGCGGATCATCTGGCGTTTCGCGTTCGGCAGCTCGAGGCCCATGCAGGTCTTGCCGGGAATCGTCTCGACGACGCGGATCGACGTGAGGCCGAGCCCGCGCGACAGGTCCTTCATCAGGCCGACGATCTGGCTGCCGCGCACGCCGAGCGCGGGTTCGATCTCGAAGCGCGTGATCACCGGGCCCGCCGACGCGCCGACGACCGTCACCGGCACCTTGAACTCCTGCAGGCGCTGCTCGATTACCTGGCCGGTCTGCGCGAGGTGTTCTTCGCTGATGGGCTCGATGTCGTCCGATGCCGGCTCGAGCAGGTCGAGCGTCGGCAGCTCGACGTTGAAGGACGCGGGCGCGTGGAATTCGAACGCGTTAGGGCGCGGCGGGCGGGTTGGGGTGGTCGCGGCTTCCGCTTCGGCGTCGGGCGGCGTGGCCGGTTCCGCGGGGGCGGCGTTTGCGGCGGACGATGCGGGTGCGTCGGTCGGTGCTATGGCTTGGGCGAAGGTGACGGTGGCCGGTGTGGGCACTGCTGCCATTGCCGTAGCAGCGGCAGGCTGGGCGGCGGCGGCCGCGGGCGCGGTGCCGGCCAGCATGGCGCCGGGGAGCGATGCAGCGGTGAGCGTCGGCAGTGTGGCGCCGACGGGCGCGGCCGTCGATGTCGCGATCGTTGCTGCGGGCATCGGGTTGGTCGGCGACGAAGTAGCGGGCGCCGGCGTGCCGGTGTACGAATGAGCCTGCGGCGTCGTTGTGGGTGCGATCACGCGATCCGGAGCCGCGGCGTCGAGCGGCGCGTGGGAAACGGTGAAGGATGACGTGGGCGCTGCTGCCTGAGTCGAGGACGGCGGTGCCGCGAATGGCGCAATCGCTGCGGTCGGCGTCATAGATGTCATTGACGCGGGCGTACCGCTCGCCGTCGACGTGCCGCCAAATGCAGCGGTCGACCCGAACGTGGGCGTGGCCGTACCGACGGCAGCAAGTGCGCCCGCAGACGGAGCCGGCGCGATGCTGGCGGTTGGCGCTTGCGTTGCATGTGTCTGCGTGGCGGACTCGGCCGGTGTATCGACCGCCGGCGCGTCTGGCGTGCGGCTCGCGTGGGATGCCGACTCCGTGGCCGATGCAGGCGACGCGCCGGTGGCTGCGCGCTCCGTCGACATCGAGAACGATGCGGCCGTCTGCGTCACGGGAACGTTTGCCGTCGGATGCAAGACCGTCGAGCCGAGGGCGGCGGGGAGCGATGCGGTCGCAACGGCCGACATCGGCTCGGCGGCGCGCATCGCGGACTGTGCCGACGCATCGGTCGAAGGTGCGCGGGCAGGCGTCGCCGGTGCGATCGGCGATGCGAACGCGCGCGCCGCGGAAGCGGCGGTGTCGCTAGTCGTTGCCGTGGCGGGCGGGGCAGTCGAGACGGTCGATGCGGTGTTGGGCGTGTGGCTGCCGGGTTCGTACGGGCTTCCGGGCATGCTGGCGCGTGCCGGGGATGCTGCGGACGGTATCGGCGACGCGGGCGTTGCAAACGATGCGGGCAGACTCGGCGCGACGGGCGCTTCCGAGGACACTGCCGATGCAGGCGATGCCGATGCGGCCATCGCCGCGGCCGATTCCAGCGACGCTGACGGGCTCGGCGCGATGGGCGCTTGCGACGACGCTGCCGCTGCAGGCGACGCCGACGCCGCAGGTGCCGCGGGCGTTGCAAACGATGCGGGCAGACTCGGCGCGACGGGCGCTTGCAACGACGCTGCCGCTGCAGGCGACGCCGACGCGTCCGCAGTCGGCGAAGCCGGCATAGATGCGTTCAGCGCTCCGTGCGCAATTTGTTTCGCGGGTTCGGGCGTCCCTGCCATACCGTCGTTCGCGTCGACGAATCGGGCGATATCGGCGCTAACCGCTGGTTGCGCGAGGGCCCCGTCGCTGCTGCCAGCGCCCGCGCGGTCGACGTCACGACCCGACGCATTCGCCGACGGCGTACCGGCGATCGAACCCGCTCCGTCGACATCGCGAGTCGCCATCCCTTCCTGCACCTGGCGTGCCGAAATCGGTTGCGACTGCGACGTATCCAATGCGGAACTGGGCGTGTCGACGACGTCTTCCCAGGGCGCAACGTCGATCGGTGCATGGGATTCCGGCGCGGCAGCGCCGTTGACGGCATGTTCGCGTTCGCTGCCCGGACGGCCTGCGTGCGCGTGCGTTTCGACGCCGGGCGCTTTCGGCGCGTCCTGCGCTGGCTGATCGACGAGCCAGGAGCTGATGTCCACGATGGGAGCGTGCGCGCCTGAGCCTAATGGCATGAACGCATCCAGCACGATCGGTTCGCTGTCGGCGGAAGCAGCGGGAGCAGCGGGAGCCGATGTGGACGCAGATGCGGTTGCGAGCGCATCCGCCCGTCCGACGTCGTGCGGGGCGACCGGATGCTCATCCGAAGCGAGGGCGCCCGACGCGGCAACGGAGGCCGACTCGGACGCAACCACGCCGCCTGCCACACCAACCGCACCAACCGCCGCGACTGTCGCCTCGCTCCCCGAACTGCCAGCCGCTGCTGCCGTACCCGCCGCATTCCCCGGCCGCACCCCATCCAGCGCCGCCCACTGCGCGGTGCTGGCTTCGATCGAGCGCAGCGTGTCGTGAACGCTCGGCGCCGGCGTGATCGGTTCTGCGGGCTGCTGCACCCACGCGTAAAGCGGTGCGCGGGCGGGCGTCGGCGGCGCGGGGCGGCGCCGTGCCGGGTCAGCAGCCGGGCCGGCGGCGGCTCCCGTCGCCGGACGCGCTGCCGTGCGCGGCGGCGTCGCACCAACCGGGCGCGGCGCGCTCGGCTGCTTCGACGCCGCCACGGCTGCCGTCGCGGCTGCAGCGGCAGCTGGCCGCGCGGCGGTCGGTTGCGGTCGAACCGGCTGGAACCCGGCCGGCAGCGGCGCCGGATTCGGGCGCGGCCCCTGCGCGTTCGCGGCGGCGCGCGCGAGGCTGGCGGTGCTGCCGGTCGTCGGCGGCGGCATCGCGCTCGGCGTAGCCGGGACGGGCGGCGCCGGCATGCGCTTGGCCGGCGTCGGCTTCAGCCATCCCGACGGCGCGACCGGCTCCGCTAGCGGGCGCGCCGCGGCCTTGTTGCGCGGTTTCGGCCGGGCCTGCGGATCGGGCTTCCACAACGTCGGGCGCGAATACCGCCCGTTCTGGCGCGGCGCCATCGAATTGACCGTATGGGCGGTCGTCGGCTGCACGATGTCGTCGTCGCGATGCAGCGCGCCGCGCGGCAGGTCGGCGACGCTGCGCACGTCGTCGTCCGCGACGTCGCGCGCGAGCTTCACGCCGAACGACGCGTCGACCCACGCGGCGAACTGGCGCCAGCGAATGCCGGTCAGCCACGGCAAGCCGGCGAGCAACAGCACGACCATCGCGATCGGCGTGCCGATCGGGCCGAGCACGTGGGCGAAGCCGGCGGAGAGCGCATGGCCGAGCGCGTTGGTGTCCGGGCCGGACAACGGGCTCGTCAGCGCGCAGCTCGCGACGAACACCGCCGCGAAGCCGATCCAGAGGCGAATCGAGCCGCGGCCGGCGAGGCCGCCGCCGGGCAGCATCGCCTGAACGAGACGCCAGAAGAGAAGGAGGAACCAGACGGCGGAGATGCCGAACCAGCCGAAGACTACCGTGTGCATGCTTTGATGAAACAGGAAGAAGGGCGGGGCGCGGTGCGCGATCCGCCGAGTTTAACCGGCCGACGAACGAGATTGACGAGACTGACAGCGCGCCGGCGCAACATGAAGACGGCGAGGCCGGTTCAGGCTGCGCGACGCATGGATTCGAGGCCGCGCGACGCGGCGGCGCATGGCCCGCCCGCGCTCGGGCGCCGCATCAGCCGCCCCGACGCGTGAAGGTGAGCGTCTCGCCGGCTTCGGTCACGATCTGCAATTGCTGCGGCTCGCGCATCCGCACGCCGGTCTTCTGCACGTGGGCGAGCGCATCGAGGTACGCATGCTCGAGCTGGCCGCCCAGCGCGTTCGGACACGCCATGCGCGTGCCGGCGAGCGGCCCGAAGCTGAGCAGCCCGTTCTTGATCGCGTAGGTGCCCATATAGCGGTTGCAGCCCGAAAAGCCGCTCGCGCGCCGCACGCCCGACTCGGTCGACAGCGCGAGCCTGATCGGCTCGCCGTTGTCGCCGTGCGGAATCGTGCGCGGCGTGCCGTCGGCGGCGGCCCAGCTCGTGAGTTCCCAACTCGTGTCGTCGAGCAGCTGGACGGCGGCCGGATTGTACGGGTCGGGCGCGGGGGCGGCGGAATCGGGGTGGGTCGGCATCGCACAGGCGGCGAGAAGCGTGGCAAGCGTCAACGCGCAGAGCGGCGCGCGCAACGGGCGAAGCAGGCCGGTGCGTGCGCGGGCGGCGGACAGGTGGGACATGAGCCTCGTTCCTCTACGGATTCTGATCAAGGCGTAAGAGTAACGCACCGGCCCCGCGCGAGGCGAGCCGACACTTCGTGCGCGAAAACGTTCGCGCCCGCCCGGGCCGGCCACGCGGCGACGAAACGGGCCGAAGCGCCGACGGTGCGCGTGTTAACATCGACGCCGTTTCGTCCTCCAACAGAACCAGCGGGAAATCACATGCAGATCGGTCAGCGGCTCGGTACGCCGCTTTCACCTTCGGCCACGCGCGTCATGCTGCTCGGCGCGGGCGAACTCGGCAAGGAAGTCATCATCGCGTTGCAGCGCCTCGGCGTCGAAGTCATCGCCGTCGACCGCTATCCGGACGCGCCGGGCCATCAGGTCGCGCATCGCGCCCACGTGATCGACATGACCGACGCGGCTGCGCTGCGCGCGCTGGTCGAGGCCGAGCGCCCGCATCTGATCGTCCCCGAGATCGAGGCGATCGCGACCGACGCGCTCGCGGCCATCGAGGCGGCCGGCCTGGCCGAGGTGATCCCCACCGCGCGCGCGACGCAGCTCACGATGAACCGCGAGGGCATCCGCCGGCTCGCCGCCGAGGAGCTCGGGCTCGCGACCTCGCCGTACGCGTTCGCCGATTCGTTCGACGCCTTCAGCGCAGCGGTCGCGAAGATCGGGATGCCGTGCGTCGTGAAGCCGGTGATGTCGTCGTCGGGCAAGGGGCAGTCGGTGGTACGCAGCGAGGCCGACGTGAAGGCCGCGTGGGACTACGCGATGGCCGGCGGCCGCGTGAACCACGGGCGCGTGATCGTCGAGGGCTTCATCGATTTCGACTACGAGATCACGCAGCTGACCGTCCGTGCGATCGACCCGGCCACGCTGGCGACGCGCACCTACTTCTGCGAGCCGGTCGGCCACGTGCAGGTGGCGGGCGA
Source organism: Burkholderia sp. WP42 (assembly GCF_000745665.1). NCBI lineage: Bacteria > Pseudomonadati > Pseudomonadota > Betaproteobacteria > Burkholderiales > Burkholderiaceae > Burkholderia > Burkholderia sp. WP42. The sequence continues at coordinate 49,876 of NZ_JQJT01000023.1, forward strand.
CTACGTCGAATCGTGGCAGCCGCAGCCGATGAGCGCGGCCGCGCTGCAGAAGTCGCGCGACATCGCGCACAAGGTGACCGAGGCGCTCGGCGGGCGCGGGCTGTTCGGCGTCGAGCTGTTCGTGCGCGGCGACGACGTCTGGTTCTCCGAGGTGAGCCCGCGGCCGCACGACACGGGCCTCGTCACGCTCGCGTCGCAACGCCAGTCGGAATTCGAGCTGCACGCCCGCGCGATCCTCGGGCTGCCGGTCGATCCGACGCTCGGCTCGCCGGCTGCGTCGGCGGTGATCTACGGCGGCCTCGACGAGCGCGGCATCGCGTTCGAAGGCGTGCGCGACGCGCTCGCCGTGCCGGGCGCCGACCTGCGCCTGTTCGGCAAGCCCGAGAGCTTCGTGAAGCGGCGCATGGGCGTCGCGCTCGCGACCGGGGCGAACGTCGACGAAGCCCGCGAGCGCGCGAAGCGCGCGGCGGCGGCCGTGCGGCCCGTGTCGTCGCGCTGACCGTCCGGGAGCGCGCGATGGCATCCAGATTGTCACGGCTCGGTCGGATCGCGACGCTCGGCGCCGCGCTCGCGCTGCTGGCGAGCCTGGCCGGCTGCGGCGTCGCGGCCGCGCCGTGCCGGATCGCATCGGCCGGGCTGAAGATCGTCCCGCTGGTCGGTCATGTGGCTGCCGCGCCGACCGACGCATGCGCCGACGTCATCGATCCATGATGGCCCGGGCGTCGGGCGTCGACGCGTCGTCTCCGACCAGCGCACGCCGCGTGCGTGCGTTCTCACCGTCTCATCCAAGGACCAGCATGATTCGCCAAACCTTCGTCGCGCTGGCGCTGGCCGGCGCCGCCGTTTCCGCTGCTTCGGCTGCGCATGCGGCGCAACTGACCGTCGAGGAGATCGACGCCGATGCGCGCCAGCCGACCGTGTACCAGTGCGCGAACGAGAAGCAGCCGCTGCGCGTGTCGTATTGGCGCGCCGGCAACGGCCAGAGCTTCGCGCTCGTGCCGGTCAACGGGCAGCAGATGCTGTTCGTCGACACCGTCTCGGGGTCGGGCGTGCGCTATCAGGCCGGCCGCTATACCTGGTGGACGAAGGGCAGGGAGGCGACGTTGCGCGACGAGATCGCCGATCCGAATGCCGCGCCGATGCTCGGCGACTGCGTGCAGGTCGACAAGAAGAAAAAGAAGAAGGGTTGAACGGTGCGGGGTTGCTGGTCGGCGGGGGCGGTTGATCGGCCTGGCGCGCCGCGGTGCGCGAAGGTAGGTGACTGCGGCGGGCCTGCGCTTCGGGCGACGGGGACTGGTTGCGGCGGCGCGGCTTGGGGCGATCCCGGCGATCCCAAGCGCCCCGCCGCCCTGAGCGACCGAAGCGCCCTGACCGACTGCAGCGACCGAAGCGACCGAAGCGACCGAGGCGACCGAGGCGACCGAGGCCCCGAGCCCCCGAGCCCCCGAGCCCCCGAGCCCCCGAGCCCCCGAGCCCCCGAGCCCCCGAGCCCCATACGGCCCCGAATCTCATCCATCGCCCGATCGGAATGTTTTGCCCGCGCGACGCCTTGTCGGCGTACATGACAAACCGGCGCGGGAGCCCATTCGCAGCGTTGTCACGGACAGATTCCGGCTCAGTGCTACAATATGTCCCTTTCCGCCGGCATTCGCGCCGAACGGAGTCCGCACGACCTGTGGCGCCCGATGTTCGATGTGAACCGGCCCCGGGCGCCAGAGCGGCGTCGCGCGGCGCGCCGCGGCTCCGTCTACTTCCGAAATGTGATGAGCGCAGGCCCGGCCGGCCTGACGCACGATGTCCCCGCCGCGCCTTTTGAGCGAAACGCCACCATGTCCGATTCTGTCGCCAAGCCTGCCGACGCAACCTTCGATCAATTCGGCCTCGCGCCCGATATCCTGAAAGCCATCGTCGAGCAGGGCTATACGACGCCGACGCCGATCCAGGCGCAGGCCATTCCGGTCGTGCTCGCCGGCCGCGACGTCATGGGCGCCGCGCAAACGGGCACCGGCAAGACCGCGAGTTTCTCGCTGCCGATCATCCAGCGGCTGCTGCCGCACGCCAGCACGAGCGCGTCGCCGGCGCGCCATCCGGTGCGCGCGCTGATCCTCACGCCGACGCGCGAGCTCGCCGACCAGGTCGCCGCGAACGTGCATGCGTACGCGAAGCACACGGCGCTGCGCAGCGCGGTCGTGTTCGGCGGCGTCGACATGAATCCGCAGATGGCCGAGCTGCGCCGCGGCGTCGAGATCCTGATCGCGACGCCGGGCCGCCTGCTCGATCACGTTCAGCAAAAGACGGCGAACCTCGGCCAGGTCCAGATGCTCGTGCTCGACGAAGCCGACCGGATGCTCGACATGGGCTTCCTGCCCGACCTGCAGCGCATCCTGAACCTGCTGCCGAAGGAGCGTCAGACGCTGCTGTTCTCCGCGACGTTCTCGCCGGAAATCAAGAAGCTCGCGTCGACCTACCTGCGCAACCCGCAGACGATCGAAGTCGCGCGCAGCAACTCGACCAACGCGAACGTCACGCAGATCGTCTACGACGTCGCCGAAGGCGACAAGCAGGCGGCCGTCGTGCAGTTGCTGCGCGGGCGCGGGCTCAAGCAGGTGATCGTGTTCTGCAACAGCAAGATCGGCGCGAGCCGGCTCGCGCGCAATCTCGAGCGCGACGGCGTGGTGGCCTCGGCGATCCACGGCGACAAGTCGCAGATCGAGCGGATGCAGGCGCTCGACGCGTTCAAGCGCGGCGAGATCGAGGCGCTGGTCGCGACCGACGTGGCCGCGCGCGGGCTCGACATCGCCGAACTGCCGGCCGTGATCAACTTCGACCTGCCGTTCAACGCGGAAGACTACGTGCACCGGATCGGCCGCACGGGCCGCGCCGGGGCGACGGGCGACGCGCTGTCGCTGTGCAGCCCGAACGAGCGCAAGCAGCTCGCCGATATCGAGAAGCTGATCAAGCGTCCGCTCGAAGTGCAGACGCTCGCACTCGACAAGCCGGCCCGCCATCGTCACGACGAGCGCGGTGAGCGCAATGAGCGCGGCGAACGTAGCGAGCGCGGCGGCCGTCGCGACCGCGACGAGCATCGCGGTGCGTCGGCGCGTCGTTCAGGCAGCGCCGAGCGCGGTGGTCATCATCGCCGCCACGACGCGCCGGTCGACGATTTTTTCCTGAAGCCGTACGAACCGTCGACGCCGGCGCAGCAACCCGAGGAGACGACGTCCGTCCAGCAGCCCGAGAAGAAAGGGCCGAAGCGGCAGGTCGCCGCGCTGCTCGGCGGGTTCGGCATGCCGCGCAAGCCTTCCGCATAAGCGGTCGGTTCAGGCAGTCGCCGCGGCGCGCGAGCGCCGTGGCAGCAACGGGTGCATGCGACGCGCATGCACCCGTTTTTCATTGGGCCAAGGGTTTGCGGCGGCGCGGCGCAGCGATGCGCAACGGTTCCCAACAATTCCCGACGGTCCTCCGCAGTGCGGCGTACGGCGGCGCGGTTGCCAACCGTGTGCGAGGCGTTCGGGTCGGCGCGCGATGCCACAAGCGGCTTGCGACGTCCGCCGCAGGCCGTTCTCGAAGGGACCAAGCCGCCGCTGACTGCGACCTACGCGCAGCGAGCCGCCGACACGCTTTGCATCACGCGCTTCGCGGCCCGAAACGCCGTGCCCACGCAGCGGTTGCGGCCGCGTAGAACGACTCGAGCGTGTCGCCCGCCAACTCGCCGTCGCCGGCGAGGCCGAGGTGTGCGGCGGCGGCACGCAGCGCCGGCAACGGATCGTCGCGTTCCAGCGCGAGCGCGCCCGTCTGTTTGCTGAGCTTTTCGCCGTTCGCAGCGACGACGACCGGCACGTGCAGATATGCGGGCGTCGGCACGCCGAGACAGCGTTGCAGGTAGATCTGGCGCGCGGTCGAATCGAGCAGGTCGGCGCCGCGCACCACGTGGGTGATGCGGGCGTCGGCATCGTCGACCACGACTGCGAGCTGATACGCCCATTGGCCGTCGGCGCGCTTGAGCACGAAATCGCCGACTTCGGTGGCGAGGTTCTGCTGTTGCTCGTGCTGCCAGCGATCGTCGAACCGGATGATTGCGTCCGCGCCGTCGGGCACGCGCAGGCGCCACGCACGCGCCGGTTTGCCGTGCAGCCCGGTGCGGCAGGTGCCCGGGTACGCGAGCGTCGTATGGCGCTCGTGCGCGGCGCGCAGCGAATCGGCGATTTCCTTGCGCGTGCAGCCGCACGGGTAGACGAGGCCCGCGGCGCGCAGGCGCTCGAGCTCGGCCGCATAGCGCGCGTCGCGCGTGCTTTGCCATACGGGCGGCTCGTCTGGCGTCATGCCGAAATGCGCGAGCGTCGCGAGGATGTCGTCGTCGGCGCCCGGCACGGTGCGCGGGCCGTCGATGTCCTCGATCCGCACGAGCCATGCGCCGCCGTGTGCGCGCGCGTCGAGCCAGCTCGCGAGCGCGCCGACCAGCGAGCCGAAATGCAGGGGGCCGGTCGGCGACGGCGCGAAGCGGCCGCGGTAGCCGTTCATCGGGAGCCGCAGCGGCCCGTGCTTACGCGGCCGCTGCGGCCTGCGCGCACGCCGGGCACGACTTGCCGGGCACGTAGTCCGGCGATTGCTGCGCTTGCGGCGTGACGACCGCGCGGCATGCAAAGCACGTGACGTTCCCGGTCGGCTGCAGCTGCGGGTTCAGCGCGGTGCGGTAATCGAACACGAAGCAGTCGCCGTGGTAGTGCGCGCCGCCGACTTCCTCGAAGTACTTGAGGATCCCGCCTTCGAGCTGGTACACGTGGTCGATGCCGATTTCCTTCATGTGGATCGCGGCCTTCTCGCAGCGGATGCCGCCGGTGCAGAACGACACGACCGTCTTGCCTTCGAGATCGGCGCGGTTCGCGTCGATCACTTCGGGGAACTGGCTGAACTTGTCGATCCGGTAGTCGAGCGCGTCGTCGAACGTGCCGACGTCGACCTCGAACGCATTGCGGGTGTCGAGCATCACGACCGGGCGGCCGTCGTCGTCGTGGCCGCGGTCGAGCCACGCCTTCAGCGTGCGCGCGTCGACCGACGGCGCGCGGCCGAGTTCGGGCTTGATCGCGGGCTTCTTCATCGTGATGATCTCGCGCTTCAGGCGCACGAGCATGCGGCGGAACGGCTGCGAGTCGGACAGGCTTTCCTTGAACTGCAGCGTCGCGAATTTGCCTTCGAACAGCGGATCGTGGCGGAGGTAGTCGACGAACGCGTCGGTCGCTTCGCGCGGGCCGGCGATGAACAGGTTGATGCCTTCCGGCGCGAGCAGGATCGTGCCGCGCAGGCCGAGTTCGTTGCAGCGGGCGGTGACGAGCGGGCGCCATTGCTCGATCGCGTCGAGCGACACGAAGTGGTAGGCGGCGAGGTTGACGATGGTCATGATGGTCCGACGGGAAAACGGCCGCGGCCGTGCGGCGCACGCACGGCGGCCCCGCAAAAAAGGGTGCGAAGCCGGGACGGTGATTCGAAAACCCATATTATCCCGCAAACCGGTCGCGCTCCGACACCTGGCCGTTCGGATATGGCGCCGCGTGCATCGGCCGAACGGCCAGGCACGGGGATTTTTTGGGCAGCCGTCGCGACGACGCGGCTACAATATCGCCCATGTCAGATCCCCGCTTCGTCCATCTCCGCGTTCACTCCGAATTCTCGATTGCCGACGGCATCGTGCGTCTCGACGACATCGTCAAGGCCGCTGCCGCCGACGGTCAGGGTGCGCTCGCCCTCACCGATCTCGGCAACGCGTTCGGCCTCGTCCGTTTCTACCAGGAAGCCCGTGGCAAGGGCATCAAGCCGATTGCCGGCTGCGACGTCTGGATCACGAATCCGGACGATCGCGACAAACCGTCGCGCCTGCTGCTGCTGGTGAAGGACAAGGCCGGTTATCTGAATCTGTGCGAGCTGCTGTCGAAGGCGTGGCTCACGAACCAGTACCGCGGCCGGGCGGAACTCGACGCGAGCTGGCTCGACGGCGAGTTGTCGCAAGGGTTGCTCGCGCTGTCGGGCGCGCAGCAAGGCGATATCGGGCTCGCGCTGGCGGCCGGTAACGAGGAAGCTGCGCGCCGTCACGCGCAGCGCTGGGCCGAGGTGTTTCCCGGCGGCTTCTACATCGAGTTGCAGCGTTACGGCCAGCCGGGCGCCGAGGCGTACATCCAGCAGGCGGCGACGCTCGCCGCGTCGCTGAAGCTGCCGGTCGTCGCGACGCATCCGATGCAGTTCATGACCGAGGACGATTTCACCGCGCACGAGGCGCGCGTGTGTATCTCCGAAGGCGACATGCTCGCGAATCCGCGGCGCCAGAAGCGCTTCACGACCGCTCAGTACTTCCGCACGCAGGACGACATGGTCGCGCTGTTCGCGGATATTCCGTCGGCGGTCGCGAACACGGTGGAAATCGCGAAGCGCTGCAACCTGAAGCTCGAGCTCGGCAAGCCGAAGCTGCCGCTGTTCCCGACGCCGGACGGCATGTCGCTCGACGATTACCTGGTCCAGCTGTCGAAGGAGGGGCTCGAGAAGCGCCTCGAGCAGCTGTACCCGGATGCCGCCGAGCGCGATGCGCAGCGCGACACCTACTACAAGCGGCTCGAATTCGAGTGCGGGACCATCACGAAGATGGGCTTCCCCGGCTACTTCCTGATCGTGGCCGACTTCATCAACTGGGCGAAGAACAACGGCGTGCCGGTCGGCCCGGGCCGCGGCTCGGGCGCCGGCTCGCTGGTCGCGTACGCGCTCGGCATCACCGATCTGGATCCGCTGCGCTACAACCTGCTGTTCGAGCGATTCCTGAATCCGGAACGCGTGTCGATGCCCGACTTCGACATCGACTTCTGTCAGCACGGCCGCGATCGCGTGATCCAGTACGTGAAGGAGAAATACGGTGCGGACGCCGTGTCGCAGATCGCCACGTTCGGCACGATGGCCGCGAAGGCGGCCGTGCGCGACATCGGCCGCGTGCTCGATCTCGGCTACATGTTCACCGACGGCGTTGCGAAGCTGATCCCGTTCAAGCCGGGCAAGCACGTGACGATCGCCGACGCGATGAAGGAAGAGCCGCAGCTGCAGGAGCGCTACGACAACGAGGACGAGGTGCATCAGCTGCTCGATCTCGCGCAGCGCGTCGAGGGCCTCACGCGTAACGTCGGCATGCACGCGGGCGGCGTGCTGATCGCGCCGGGCAAGCTGACCGATTTCTGTCCGTTGTACACGCAGGGCGACGACGCCGGCGTCGTCAGCCAGTACGACAAGGACGACGTCGAAGCCGTCGGCCTCGTGAAGTTCGACTTTCTGGGCCTCACGACGCTGACGATCCTCGACTGGGCCGAGCGCTACATCCGTCGCCTCGACCCGACCAAGGCCGACTGGTCGCTCGCGCAGGTGCCGCTCGACGATCCGGCGTCGTTCCAGCTCCTCAAGAAGGCCAACACGGTCGCGGTGTTCCAGCTGGAAAGCCGCGGCATGCAGGGCATGCTGAAGGACGCGCAGCCCGACCGCTTCGAAGACATCATCGCGCTCGTGTCGTTGTACCGTCCGGGGCCGATGGACCTGATCCCGAGCTTCTGCGCCCGCAAGCACGGGCGCGAGAAGGTCGACTATCCGGATCCGCGCGTCGAACCCGTCCTGAAAGAGACCTACGGGATCATGGTCTATCAGGAGCAGGTGATGCAGATGGCGCAGATCATCGGCGGCTACTCGCTCGGCGGCGCGGACTTGCTGCGTCGCGCGATGGGCAAGAAGAAGCCCGAGGAGATGGCCAAGCACCGCGAGATCTTCGCCGAAGGTGCGGCGAAGAACGGCCTCACGCGCGAGAAGTCCGACGAGATCTTCGACTTGATGGAGAAGTTCGCGGGCTACGGCTTCAACAAGTCGCACGCGGCCGCGTACGCGCTGCTCGCTTATTACACCGCGTGGCTGAAGGCGCACCATCCGGCCGAATTCATGGCGGCCAACATGACGCTCGCGATGGACGACACCGACAAGGTGAAGATCCTGTTCGACGATTGCGTCACGAACAACCTCGTGGTGCTGCCGCCCGACATCAACCAGTCGCATTACCGCTTCGAGCCGGTTGCGCAGGCCGACGGCACGCGTTCGCGCACGATCCGCTACGGCCTCGGCGCGGTGAAGGGCAGCGGCCAGAACGCGATCGAGGAAATCCTGCGCGCGCGCGAGGAGAAGCCGTTTGCCGATCTGTTCGACTTCTGCGAGCGGGTCGACCGGCGCATCGTCAACCGTCGCACGGTCGAGGCGCTGATCCGCGCGGGCGCGTTCGATTCGCTGAACCCGAACCGCGCGCAGATGCTCGCGTCGGTTCCGCTTGCAATGGAGGCGGCCGAACAGGCCGCTGCGAACGCGATGCAGGCCGGCCTGTTCGACATGGGCGCCGAGTCGCCGCACGCGCATGCGCTCGTCGACGAACCGGCGTGGGACGACAAGCGCCGGCTGCAGGAAGAGAAGGGCGCGCTCGGCTTCTACCTGTCCGGCCACCTGTTCGACGCGTATCGCGACGAAGTGCGCCGGTTCGTGCGGCAGAAGGTGGGTGATTTGAAGGAAGGCCGCGACAAGCTCGTCGCGGGCATCATCGCTTCGCTGCGCACGCAGATGACGCAGCGCGGCAAGATGCTGATCGCGTTGCTCGACGATGGGTCGGGGCAGTGCGAAATCACGATCTTCAACGAGCAGTTCGAGGCGAACAAGGCGCTGTTCAAGGAAGACGAGCTGCTGATCGTGCAGGGGCAGGCACGTAACGACGCGTTCACCGGCGGCATCCGCTTCACGGCCGACACGGTGATGGATCTCGAACGCGCGCGCAGCCGCTATGCGCAGGCGGTGCGGCTGACGATGAACGGCAACGCCGATGCGGCGGTGCTGCGCCGCGTGCTCGAGCCGCACGTGTCGAAGGATGAACCGGGCGCCGCCAACGTGGTCGACGCCCCCGCGCCGCGCGGCGGCGGGCGCGACGGCGGCCGTCGCCCGCAGGCGCCGCTGCCGAACGGGCTCGCGGTGCAGATTCACTACAGCAACGCGCGCGCGCAGGGCGAAATGCGTCTGGGCGATGCGTGGCGCGTGAAGCCGAGCGACGCGTTGCTCGCGGAGCTGCGCGCGACGTTCGGCGGCAGCGTCGTCGAAATCACGTACTGAACGCCTTGTTGCCGGCTTGATCGCCTGCGGCCCGCTGCATCGCGATCGCGCGGTGCAGCGGGCCGTTTTGTTCGGGGCAGGGATTGGGGCCGTCATCCGGACGCTATACAATCGGTCGCTCGCCACCCAGCGGCGGCGCCGCGAGCCTTTGCGCCGCGCCAGGGGCAGCAGGTAGGGCGGGGGCTTCCTCCGGCCGTAACGATAAAAAAACGACAGCTACATTACATCGATGGCCAACGGTAAGCCGAGGGGCCGGATCCTCGTGATCCGGATTGATTTTCTGGGCGACATGCTTTGCACGACCGCATTTCTGAGTGCCTTGAAGCAGCGCTGGCCCGAAGCGGAACTGCACGTGGTCGCGAACCGCTACAACGCGGCAGTCCTCGCCGGCAACCCGCATGTGCATACCGTCCATACCTACGTGTATAGCCGGCAATGCGAGCGCAACGATCGTCCTGGGCGCATGCGCGCGTTCGTCGACCGGCTGCGGCTCGTGCGCCGGCTGCGCCGCTTGCGGTTCGACCTCGTCGTCGTGCCCAATGGCGGCATGCACCGCAGCAGCATCCAGTTCGCGCGCCAGCTCGGCGCCAAGGACTGCCGCTGGCACGATGCGGACTCCGAATTCGACGATCGCAAGCCCGATCATGTCGCGACACGGCCGATCGCCCATGAGGCACTGTCGGGCTTCCGGCTCGTGCCGGAACTCGGCCATACCAACCTCGACGGTCTCGCGCTGTCCGTTTATCCGGATCGTGCGCTGCAAGACACCTGGCATCGACTGCTCGGGCCGCGCGGCAAGCCGCGCGTCGGGCTGTTCGTGTCGAACAAGGCGGCGGAGCGCCGCTGGCCGGCCGACCGCTGGTGCGAGCTGGCGCGGCGGCTCGGCGCGATTGCCGATGTGATCGTGTTCCGCGATCCGGTCGTGTCGGCCGCCCACGATGCCGATGCGCACGCGTGGCGAGACGTGGACGCGCGGCACGTCGCGCCGCCGTCGGTCGCGGAGATGATGGCGGCGGCGAGCCTGCTCGACGTGATCGTGTCGGCCGACAGCGCACCGGTGCATCTGGCGTCGGCGCTCGGTGTGCCGGTCGCCGCGCTGTTCGAGGACCGTCCGGAGAAGTATCTGCGCTGGCATCCGGTCGGCGTGCCGCACATGATTCTGCGGGCCGGTGCGACGGTGGAAGCGATCGGCGTCGACGCGCTGGAGCGTGCGGTGCGCCATCTGTTGACGCAGCCCGTGCAGATTGATGCAGCGCCGGAGCGTGCGCTGCCGCCGGGTGGCGCCGCGGCTGAGTTTGCCCGCGCCTCGGCTTCGTAATTCGCGGTGCGCCAGCGTTGCGTCGCTGCGGGTGCCGCGTTTGCTGGCCGGTGCGGCGCATCGCGCTGCTTGCCGCACTCGGAACACCTTGGGCGGCTTGTGAAGCTTCGATGAGGCATGGCGTGGATGCGCCGGGTCGCGAGCCCCAAGCCCCAAGCCCCAAGCCCGCACCGTGCCCAGATGTGATCGCCGTCCATCGCCAGTACGCCACGCCTGCCGCCGCAAAATCCTGTACATTGCGAGCCTTGTTCAGCCAGCTAGCCGGATCCATCGCCGTGGCCCTGTTTTCCTCCGCCCGCCCGCCCAGAACCATTCTCGTTGCCGCACCGCGCCGGATCGGCGACGTGCTGCTGACGACGCCGCTCGTGCGTTCGCTGAAGGCGCGCTGGCCCGAGGCGCAAATCGACATGCTGGTGTTTCGCGGCACCGAAGGCGTGCTGGAGCACAACCCGGACGTGCGGCGTGTGATCGTCGTCGCCCAGCGCGCGCGGTTCAGCGAGCGGCTGCGCGACGCGCTGTCGATCTGGCGCCGCTACGATCTCGCCTGCGCGGCACTGAGTTCGGACCGCCCGCGCTTCTACAGCTGGTTTGCCGGCCGCAAGCGCGTTGGCCTCGTCGACCCGAATCGCGTCACGTGGCTCACGCGGATGATGCTCGACGGAATCGCGATCAATCACCACGAATCCGCGCACACGGTCGTCAGCACGCTCGCGCTCGCGCCGGTGATCGGCATCGAGCCGGTGTCGGAGGTCGTTGCGCCCGGAATCGGCGACGACCCGGCGCGGCGCGCGCGCTTCGATGCATGGCTCGCGGAATCGCCGGCGATTCGCGACGGCAAGCCGCTCGTCGTGCTGCATCCGTATCCGATGTTCCGCTACAAACAATGGCGGCTCGACGGCTGGGTCGAGATGATCGACTGGCTGCGCGGGCAGGGATTTGCGGTCGCGCTGTCGGGCGGCCCGGCCGATCGCGAGCGCGAATATGCGGAGCAGGTCGCGGCCGAGGCGGGCGGTGACGTGCTGAATCTGGTCGGCCGCCTCACGTTCGGCGAGAGCGCGGAGCTGGTGCGGCGCGCGCGTCTGTTCATCGGGCCCGATACCGGCGCGACGCACGTCGCGGCCGCGACGGGAACCGACACGATCGCGCTGTTCGGCCCGTCCGATCCGGTGCGCTGGGGGCCGTGGCCGCAGCACTGGCCGCCGACCGAAAATCCGTGGGCGTTGCGCGGCTCAGGCCGGCACGGCAACGTGTGGCTGCTGCAGGGCGAAGGTGATTGCGTGCCGTGCCGGCACGAGGGCTGCGAGCGTCACGTCGACAGCCGCAGCGACTGTCTCGCGAATCTCGGCGCGCAGCGCGTGAAGGCCGCGGCGGCCGAGATGCTCGGGCTGAATCCGCCGGACCCGGCGGGTGTGATCATCGATACGTCGCGGCTCGATCGGGCGCGTCGGGACTGACGCGTACCAGCCGCACGGTTTACAGAGCTGAATACGGGCGGCGACGCACGCGTGCCGCCGTACACGAGACGGTGCGGCAGGCGACTCTGTGACCGCCAGTCGCCAGTCGCCAGTCGCCAGTCGCCAGTCGCCAACCGCCAGCCTCAGGCGCTGCGCCGCAGCGCCGCCGTCTCGCGCGGCAGCGTGTCGCTGCGCGCCGCGCCGCAGCCGAGCAGGATGCCGGCGAGCAGCACGAGCAGATGCCCTTCGGCGAAATCGAGCAGCAGCGAGTTCGCGAGACTGCCGATCGTGAAAATCGCGAGCCACGCGAGCAGCAGATGCTTCGAGCGCGGATCCAGCCCACGGCTGCCGCGCGCGATCTGCACGATCAGGTTCACGAACAGCAGCACGCCGATCGTGCCGAGCTGCACGGCCATCAACAGGTACTCGTTGTGCGGATTCGACGTGAGCTGGCCTTCGGCGGCCGTTTTGCCGGCCGCGAGCTTCTGGAATTCGAACTCGAGGCCGCCGGCGCCGTAACCGATCACCGGACGCATCCGATACAGCTCGAGGCCCTTCTTGTACCACTCGAGACGCAGCCCCGTCGACGTCACGGCGTCGGTCTGCCGGTACTGCTGCACTTCGGAGACGACCTTCGTGAGCCGGCCGTTGTGCACGGTACAAGCAGCGGCGACGAGCGCGGCGCCCGCCAGCACCAGCGCGCCCGCGGCGAGGCTGGCGCGCAGCGGCGACTGGCGGCGCAACACCAGCACGAACCGCACGGCCACGACGAGGATCAGCAGCAGCGCGATCACCTGCCCGGTGCGGCCCTGAAGCATCACGAAGACGTTGATCAGCGACCACGCGGCCACGCCGGCGTACGCGGCGCGCGCGAGCGCGCTGCGCGCCGACAGCGCGAGGTCGGCGGCCTGGTAGAACAGCAGCGCGCCGAACATCCCGGCCGCGATGTGGTTCTTGAACACCCACGCGCGCGACAGCGGCAGCTCGGTCGAATGCGCGGGCCCGATCGAAGTCAGCCCGAGATAGTTGGTCGTCGACAGCACCAGGATCACGCACAGCGTGCCGAACCACGCACGGCGCACGATCGGCGCCCAGTTCGAGTGGCGGAACGCGAGCGCGGCAAACGGCAGCAACAGCAGCTTGTCGTACTTCGCGACCCAGTTCCATGCCTTTGGGTGCGGCGCGACCGTGTACGTGATGCTCGCGGCGAGCGCCGCAAGAATCAGCAGCGCCGCGAGCGACGCCGGCTCGGTGACGAACGAGCGCAGCTCGCGCCAGAATTCAGGAGAGATGACGAGCGCGGCAGCGAACAGTCCGCAGAACACGTTGGTCAGCGCGGTCGACACGGGCACCATGCAGAGCGCGATGACGGCGAAGGCGCGGGCGGCGGTGAGGCGCCGCGTGGCGGAGGCGGAAAACGAAAGCATCGGAACCTGTCGAATGAACGAATGCGGCGTGCAGGCGTCGCGCTGTTGCCGCGCGCTACGCCGGCGCCCGGGGGCGAAGCGCGCAGTATACGCGAAGCCGCCCGGGCCTCAGCATCGTTGCCGGGGCCGACTCAGCTGAACGCGCGCTTGATCCGCGAGCGCAGCAGCGCACGCTTGAGCCGCCCTTCGACGGCCGGCGTGTCGAGGGCGACGCGCGAGCCGGCGGCTTCGCCGCGATGCAGGTAATAGCGGTCGAAGGTTGCCTGCGTCATGCCCCATTTGTTCAGGAACTGACGGCGCCCGTCGTTCTTGACGATCTTGCCGGTGCTCTTCTGCTGGAAGTGATAGACGAGGCTGTCGCCGACGCCCAGGAAGATCCGGCAGCCGGCATCCCAGAATTTCATCGAGAAGTCGTTGTCGCTGCTCATCCCGGGCGACAGCTCGCTGCTGTAGCCGCCGATGCGGTGCCACCAGTCGCGGTGCACGAGCGTCGGCGGCCACGTCGAGCCGAGCCAGTCGGCGCGGGCGAGTCGCGGCGCGGCCGCGATCAGCCCCGCCGCGTCGAAATGTTCGGCATCCCGGCCGAAATTGCTGACGACGACGCACGGATTGCGCGTGTCGACCGGCTCGACCATCGTGCCGGACAGCATGAACAGATCGGTCGGCATCTGCTCGATGCGGCGCACGAGCGCGGCGTCCCAGCCGGGGCAGCAGTACATGTCGTCGTTCATGTAGACGACGTAGTCGCGCGTCGCGCGCGCGGCGGCGAGGTTCACCGCGTGGCAGATGCCGATGTTGGCCGGCGACGCGGTGTGCTCGATGCCTTCGCTGCGCACCCAGTCGAGCGTGCCGTCCGAGCCGTCGTTCACGTGCACGATGATCTGGTGGTCGAACGCGGAATGGCGGCGCAGGCTGTCGACGACGAGCTTGAGGTACGGCAGGTTGTTCCAGGTCGGAATGATGATGGAGAACATGGCAGGTCGAGTCGGTGGTCGTCGTGTCGGCGGCGCGGGGCAGGGCTCGCGCCGCGCGGGCAGCCCGGCATTGTAACGCCGGGCCGGCCCGATTCCCGCACGCCGGCTCCCGCGGATGTCCGGCATGCGGCGGCGCTCAGCGCGCCGCTTCGTGGCCGAGCTTCAGGAACCGGTAGTACACCGTTTCCGCGTTGAAGACGGCGATCATGAAGCCCGCCCGGCCGTCGAGGAAGCCGCGCCGCAGCACGTAGGTGCGCACGAACGCCCATGCGCCGCGCGCAAGCGCCTTGCCGAAGCCGCCGCGCTGGCCGGCCGCGCGGCGCTGACGCGCACCCGCGGTCGAATAGGCATCGAGCTTGCGCACGACCGTTTCGAAATCCTCGTACGAATAGTGCATCAGCTTGCCGGCCAGTCGCTGCGCGGGCGTGTCGAACACGAGCCGTTCGTGCACCAGATCGTCGGAAAAGCGCGCCGTGCCGCGCCGGAACAGCCGCGGCACCCAGTCCGGATACCAGCCGCTGTGGCGGATCCACTGGCCGCAGAAGCTCGACAGCCGGTCGAGCGCGTAGACCTGGGCGGCTGGCGCGCGGATCGCCGCGCGGATCGATTCGGCGAGTTCGGGGCTCACCACCTCGTCGGTGTCGAGCGACAGGATCCAGTCGGTGTCGAGCGCATCGAGCGCGCGGTTCTTCTGCGGACCGAAGCCCGGCCAGTCGCGCTCGACGATCACGCGCGCGCCGTGCGCGCGGGCGATCGCGACGGTATCGTCGGTGCTGCCGCCGTCGATCACGACGATGTCGTCGGCGAAGGTCAACGCGTCGAGGCATTGCGCGAGCCGCGCGGCCGCGTTGAGGGCGATGAGAGCGACGCCGAGGGTGGGTTCTGCCATGAAATCGTCGAAAGGGCGGAGAAAACGGTGAGCGGGAGTATACCCGCGCGTCGGCAGCGGCCGTGCCCGCAGGGGCGGTGCAGCTATAATGTTGGGCCTTTTTCGGCACCCGCCGGACGAGGCGAATCCCTGGCGCCGACGCGCCGGGCGCCGCGTCGCGGCTCAAGAAGGATTGCCTTGGAAACCCAGAACACTCTTCGCAAACCGATGGACGGCACCAGCACGTCGCCGGTCACGGTCCTCAAGCGCCTGTGGCCGTACATCCGGCCGTTGATCGGCATCGTGGTGCTCGCCGTGATGACGATGGGCGTCGTCGCCGCCACCGAGGCCGGCATTCCGGCGCTGCTCAAGCCGCTGCTCGACCACGGGTTCGGTTCGCACGGCAGCGATCGCGCGAAATGGTACGTGCCGATCGCGGTGATCGGGCTCGCGCTCGTGCGCGGCGTGTCGCAGTACGCGTCCAATTACCTGCTCAACTACGTATCGAACCGCATCCTGCTGCAGCTGCGGCTCGAGATGTTCCAGCGGATGATCCACACGGGCGCGTCGTTCTTCCAGCGCGAGACCGCGAGCACCGTGATCAACGCGATCGTGTTCGAGGTCAACCAGATCCTGTCGGTGCTGACCGGCGTGATGGTCACGCTCGTGCGCGATTCGCTGACCGTCGTGTTCCTGCTCGGCTACCTGTTCATCCTGAACTGGCGGCTCACGCTGATCGTCGCGGTGATCCTGCCGGGCATCGGCTGGCTGGTCAGCAAGATCAATCGCCGCCTGCGCCGCCTGAACCGCGAGCACCAGACGCTGACCAACGAGCTGTCGTACATCGTCGAGGAGACGGTCGGCGGGTACAAGGTCGTCAAGGTGCACAACGGCGAAGCGTACGAACTCGACCGCTTCACCTCGATGAGCAAGCGCCTGCGCGGCTATGCGATGCGCATGACGATCTCCGGCGGCCTCGCGCAGCCGCTCACGCAATTCCTCGCGTCGATCGCGCTCGCGGTGGTGATCACGATCGCGGTCGTGCAGTCGACGAACGACCAGACGACGGTCGGCGGCTTCGTCGCGTTCGTCACGTCGATGCTGCTGGTGATTTCGCCGCTCAAGCATCTGATCGACGTGAACCAGCCGCTGCAGCGCGGCATGACCGCCGCCGAGCTGATCTTCGGGCTGATCGACGAGCCGGCCGAGCCGCAGGGCGGCGGCCGCGAGCTGCCGCATGCGCGCGGCGAGATCGAGTTCCGCGACGTGTCGTTCGACTACGGCGCGGCCGAGCGGCCGACGCTCGACCGCATATCGTTCAAGGTCGCGCCGGGCGAGATGATCGCGCTCGCGGGGCCGTCCGGCAGCGGCAAGACGACGCTCGTGAACCTGCTGCCGCGCTTCTTCGATCCGACCGGCGGCACGATCCTGGTCGACGGCGTGCCGGTCCGCGACTTCGACATCCACGCGCTGCGCGGGCAGATGGCGATGGTCAGCCAGGACGTGGTGCTGTTCAACGACACGATCGCCGCGAACGTCGCGTACGGGCAGACGCCGGACCGCGCGCGCGTCCAGGCCGCGCTCGAAGCCGCGAACCTCGCCGACGCGGTCGCCGCGATGCCGGACGGGCTCGACACGCTGGTCGGCGGCAACGGCATGCGCCTGTCGGGCGGCCAGCGGCAGCGGCTCGCGATCGCGCGCGCGATCTACAAGGACGCGCCGATCCTGATCCTCGACGAGGCGACCTCCGCGCTCGACTCCGAATCCGAACGTCACGTGCAGGCCGCGCTCGAACGGCTGATGGAAGGGCGCACGACGCTCGTGATTGCACACCGGCTGTCGACCATCGAGCGCGCGGACCGCATCCTCGTGCTCGAGGCCGGCAAGATCGTCGAGTCCGGCAGCCACGACGAATTGCTGCGTCACGGCGGGCTCTACGCGCATCTGCATCGAATCCAGTATCAGCAGCAGGCGGCCTGACGTTCGACACATGCCCCGTGCGCCCCGCGTGCCATGTGCTAGCCTTGATCGTGCAGGTCCGGTTGTTTCCTGTTCGGCATGACGACACGGAGGGAAGAACGATGACGAAGATGCACGGGATAATGCTGGCCGCGCTGGTCGCGGCAGGTTTCGCGGCGCCGGCCGCGATGGCGCAAGGTCACGGCAACCAGGGCAACTACGGCGATCACGGCGGCCCCGGCATGCACCGCGGCCACGGCCCGAAGCACATGCCGCCCGGTCAGGCGATGCATCGCGACGACGACGTACCGCCGCGCTGGGCCGATCAGCCTCGCCGCGACTGGCACCGGGGCGACCGGCTGCCGCCCGAATTCCGCGATCGCCAGTACGTCGTCGACGATTGGCGCGGCTACCATCTGAGCGCGCCCCCGCGCGGCTATCAGTGGGTCGGCGTCGGCGGCGATTATCTGCTCGTGCAGATCGGCTCGGGCATCGTGTTGCGGGTCGGCCCCTAACCGTTTCGCGCGATCGCTGCCGCACCAGGCTGCCGGGGCCGGCGCCCCGGCGATCGCCTCGCGTGCGGCCGGACCTAGCCCGCGGCGCGGCGAAACCAGCGTCGCTCGATCAGCGACATCGCCCAGCACACGCCCAGCGCGCACACGGTGCCCAGCGCCACTTCGCCGAGCCGCATCAGCGGAATGTCCCACAGCGGGCCGTTGCCCGGAAACAGCAGCACGATCGTCGCGGTCACGCCGCCGAGCCGCGCGGCGCTGCCCACGTTCAGACACCAGCACACGACGATCGCGACGGCGACCGTGATCGCGTACGCGAGCAGCCGGTCGCCGCCGAGCGCCGCGCCCGCGAAGCCCGTCAGGCCGCCGATCATCGCGCCGACGAACTGGTCGCGCGACAGCGACATCGTGTCCGAATAGTTGTGCTGCGTGACGGCGATCGCCGTAATGGCGGCCCACACGGCCTGCTCGGTGTGCAGCGCGCGGCCGATCGCGAAGGCGAGGCACGCGCTGCAGACGGCCTGCAGCGCCATCAGCGCGCCTTGCGCGAGCCGTTCGCCGAAGGTCAGCCCCTTGAGCAGATCGAAGATCGACTGCTGGATCTGCCGGCGGGCTTCGTTGAATGTCCTGATCGTATTCATCTGGTCGGTCGGGGAAACAGCGGACAGCAGCGCGGCGTCAGTGCGCCTGTTCGGGCGACGCGGGCGCCGGCTCGCCGAGGTTCGCGTCGCCGTTTTCGACGCGCGTTTCCGGCATCGCGAGCCACACGAGCAGCACGGCCAGCGCGCCGGCCGCGGCCAGCCCGAAGAAGCTGACGGCGTTGCCGAAGTGATCGGCGACGTAGCCGGCCACTGCCGTGCTGAGCGTCGCGCCGATGCCGGCCGCGAGGCCGAACAACCCGATGCACAGGTTGTAGCGGCCCTTGCCGGCGGCGACGTCGGCCGCGATCAGCGGCAGCATCACGCCGAACACGGCCGCGCTGATGCCGTCGAGCATCTGCACCGGCACCAGCAGGTACGGGCTGCCCACGCCGGCAAACAGCAGCGCGCGCACCGGCAGCGCGGAGAAGCCGAGCAGCAGGATCGGCCGGCGGCCCCAGCGTTGCGCGGAGCGGCCGACCCACGGCGACAGCATCGCGACGATCGCCTGCGGCACGATGATGCACGCGGCGATCACGAGCTGCACGTTCTCGCCCATCCCGGCCGTGACTTCGCCGGCCGCCAGGTTCAGCATCGCCGCGTTCGACAGGTGGAACAGCACGACGCACGCCGCGAAGATCAGCATCCGGCGATCGCGCAGCAGCTCGAGCAGCGTCTCGCGATCCTCGCCTTCGTCGGCATCGTCGCGCTCGTCGGGCTTCGACGCATGCGGGATCACTTCGTGCGTCGGCTGGATCATCGCAAGCGCGAACAGCGCGGGCAACGCGAGCACCGCGGTCAGCCAGAACACCGCGCGCGCGGAGAAATACTCGCCGGTGAGGCCCATCAGGCCGGCGGCCACCGCGCTGCCGATCGAGGCCCAGCGCGCGTTGCGGCCGAGGCGGTCGCCGAGGTCGGCGCGGCCCACCAGCGAAAACGAAATTGCGGCCATCGCCGGCACCAGCATGCAGCTCGCGAAGCCGTGGAACACCTCGGCCGCGATCACCGGCACGATCGTCGGGCTCGACGCGAGCAGCACCGCGGACAGGATGATGGCCGCGATCGCCCATGCGGCCGCGCCTTTCTTGTTCTTCAGCGCGTCGACCGCGGCGCCGCCCGGCACCTGGCTGACCATCGCGCTGATCGTGCCGATCGACAGCACCATGCCGATCTCGCCCTGCGTCCACTTGTGCGACGCGAGGTAGGACGCGATGAACGGCCCGAATCCGGTTTGAACGTTTGCAACGAAGAAGTTGAGCCAGTCGAGCGCCCGGAGGCTGCGCACGCTGACGGCATGCTTGATCGTCATCGGGCAGCACTCGCAGGCGAAGCCGGCGCGGCGGCGGGCGGTGGCGATACCACGACGATCGGCTTGTCGGCCGCATAGGGCGGCGCCGCCTTGATCTGCGCGTCGTTCAGGTCGAGCTGCGGATGCAGCGCCTTGTCGCGCGTGACGAAGCGCAGCGCGCCCCAGCTGGCCACAATCGAGCGTCGCTCGGTATTGACGAGGCCGCCGAGGTCGAGCACGACGGCCTGCGGCTGCGCGCCGCGGTCGATCAGCACGTCGATGACGCGGCCGATCTTCGTGCCGTTCGGGCGTTCGACGTCGCTGTCGAGCATCGGCAGTCGCGTCGCCGGCGACGCCGCAGCCGAGCCCGACAGCGGCACGGCCTTGGGCCGTGCGGCGGCCGGCAGTTCGCCCGCCGGCACGTCGAGCACGATCGGCTCCTGCTTGCCGCCCGGCGTGAAGCGGAACACGCTCCACGGGAAGCTGACCTTGCGGTCGCCGATGCCCATGAAACCCTGCAGATTGACGATCATCTCGCGCGGCTTGCCGCTCGCGTCGACGACCATGTCGACCGCGCGGCCGACCACCTTGCCGTTGCGGCGGGCGACTTCGCTGTCGAGCAGCGCGTGGATCTGCGAGCGCTCGATCGGACGCGTTGCAACGAGCGGAGGCGGCGGTGGGGGCGGCGGCGTCGGCGATTCGGGGCGCTGCACGGGCTTCGGGCGCGTCACCTCGCGGTGCGGCTTTTTCGGCGCTTCCTGTCCTTCGGGCTGTACGAGCGGCGGGACGGGCGGCATCGTCAGGGGTTCGCCGGCGGTTTCGCCGATGGGCTCGACGAGCGCCTCGCTGATCGGCGCGGGCGGATTCTGCACGGGCAGCAGCCCGCAGCCGGACAGCAGTGCGGCGGCCGCGAGAGCGACCATGACCGTCGACGACGGGAACGACATGCGGGATGCGGGAAACGGAAGTCCGCCGCTCATTGACACTCACTCCATGGGTCGGGGGGCGGGCCGTCAGGCTCGCGTCTGGCGATGGATGGCGGGTGCGGGCGGCGCACCACGCGAGGTGAGAGTTTAACGTGTCTTCCTTTCAGCCCCCGATTTCTGCCGAGGAATGGGAGCGGGGCGCGGGGATTGCGCCGAACGGCCGCAACGGGAAGGGGCGGGGAAGGGGGCGGAAGCGCGCCTGACCGCGTGGCGGCGGACAGGCGGCGTCGGTGGTGGACGGGCCGGGCGGCCCCTGGAACGTCAGGCGTCCGGGTACCACGCGTCGCTGAATTCGCTGACCTGCACGTCGGTCAGCTCGGCGCGGGCGGCGAGCCATGCGCGCACGGTCTCGCGGTCGGCGTCGGTGGTCGTGCCGCGCGGCGCGCCGGAGATCACGTATGCGCCGATGCCTTCGTCGGCGGATGCGACGGTCAGCAGGCCGTTCGCTTCGACGAAGTCGATGAAGGCATCGATCAGCTGGCCGCGCTCGAGGTCGGACAGCTCGGTGCGGTATTGCGCGGTCGCGTTGAACGCGAGCTCCTGGAATTCGCCGATGTGGAGCTTCTTGCGTTGGCGGCGGTTGTGGCTTTTGCTCATGGTGTAGGTGCTGAGTGAATGCGGGGTGGAAAAGCGCAGCGCACCGGCGGGTGCGGAACGATTTGAGGCGTGCTGCCGTGATGCGAGATGATACGGGAAGGTTAGCGCTGCCGTCCGCGCCGCCAAAGGAGCATCGTCGGTTTACCTAAACAAACCTCAATATTTCGGGGCGGCCGCTGTTCGTCGATTGCGGATCGTCATCGGGCGGGCCCCATCGGGACTGATCGGGCGCTCCTGTCGTGCTCCAGCGCTCCGATCGGGCGATGCTACTTGCCGGTGCAGCATTTGTTCGGGCAATCGGGTTCAAACGAGATTTCTACGCGCCGCCCGTTGTCCACATCGCCGTGCGAATAGACTCGCGCACTCGTTTTGACGGTGCCACGCAGGAAGCCCAGTTGCTCGAGCAACGTTCGCCCTGCTTCCAGGCGAGACCGAGCAAGTTTCGATGCCTGGTGCTCGGCTTCTTCAGCGTGGCCGCTGACGAGTGTTGCTTCGTCAGTGGTGTGATTGGCGTAAGTGATCTGCTGATCGATTATCCAATTCGTCAGGCGAACGATCTCTGCATTCGGAACCGTCGAGCTGTTCGCGGGAAAATAAATATCGAAATTCTCGCTTGCGGTGCATGCAAATGAGGAATTGGATAGGGCGAGAAGTAGCGGGGTAAGATATTTATGCATTGTAGATTACATATCCTGCGATGCTGTCGGCATTGTTGATTGCCTGTTCCGGATTTTCGGTTCCAAGAGTCAAACACTTGTCCATGAAGTAGCGGTGATCTTTGGTTCCCATGGTGTCGCTAAAGTGACTCGCTTCATGAATCAACGTAGAAACGACGGAATCCTTTTCCCACGAGAAATCACGCATTGTGCAGAAATCGGCATGTATCGCGATTGTATGGGTTGCTGTGTCCGGCGAGCAAACCTCAGCGACGACACCGGACGTATTGGGATTCGGAACGCACCCGATATATTGGTATCGGGCACCGTCCCAGCGCATGAAGTTTGATCCGGTAAGCTTGTTTAAGACTCTGACGATTGCGCTCAAGCCGCTAATCAGCGTCGCCCGCGTTGCGTCGTCGCTTCTGCCAAACCATTGTTGGACGCGGGCTTTATCGGCAGTGGACCAGCGCTGGAGATCCTTCATCCTTGCCTCGACAAGCGCCACAGCCTGGTTGCGCTTGTTCAGCACCATTTCCCGAAATTCCTTGTTGGTCATGTTCGGGCATATTTGTTCGGTGTTGATCGTGACGTCGACCGTGGAGCCCGGATTCGTGTTGGTGACCGCGCCGGAATGAACGAGGAACCACTCGCCACCATCATTCACGTCGAACTTGTTCGGCATGTCAGTTTTCCTTCGTATAGATCTTCAAGGATGCCGCAGAGCCGGTCCGGATGCGGTTGGTTTGCCCATGCGCGTCGGTGATGCCCGTGAATTCCTGCCCGGTATCGGTCACGACTCGATAGCGGACGTTCTGCAGCGCGCGGCCCCACTGATCGCGCAGCGTGTATTGCTCGTCATGCACCGCAGCTCGCGCGATTTCAACGATCGACTGCTCAGCCGTCCTCGTCGCGGCCTGTCCGCCGCCGTCAGTCGAGTAGTAGAACGTCGTGGAGGGCGACGCGCGGACGCGGTTCTGTCGGCACGGACATAGGACCCAATCCAGATCCTTGACCATGGCCTTTCCATCATCCAGCCATGTGCTGGCGCTGCCTCGTATGGGAAACAGCCCTTTGCAGTTGCCGCAGGTTGCCTGGTCGCCATCGCGCGCCATGGTGTTGCCGCGCTCGTCGTAGTGCGTTGACGAACCGCTAGCGACATAGCCGCCGGTCGTCGTGAGGCTGCCTTTGACTACCAGTTGTTCGAACATGATCGTGATCGATGGGAGTTGAGGGGCTTTCCGCGAAACAACTCGCTGATGCTCGCGGTGACACGACAAATTTTCATGCGCAGCGAGGCGATATTCACGCTCGGAGGGCGGATTCAAACAAGTCTCGTTGTCGAGAAATTTGCACTTGCGCGTGTGCTTCGTCGACAAACTGAGTTCAATTCGGTCTTGGTTCATGGCTTAAATGGTCGTTTGCCCGTTAATTCTCGAAAAACAGATCAAAAGGGAGAATTACGCAGAGTATTGCCAAGTGTTAAGTGGCGAGCGGAACGGAAAATTCGGATCGAACGACGCCCGCGGCTCCAATTTCTCCGGCGCCCGATTCGTCGAATGCGATTTTTCTGCGATACGGCTCGACGACGCGCGTCTGGTCCGAACGTCGTTCGAGAACTGCGATCTGAGCGGCGTCGATTTCCGAGGGGCGAACCTGGAAGGCGTGGATTTTCACGGCGGCACGTTCTGGAGCGCACCCGACGGATCGGTGCTGGACCGAACGAAGTTCGTCGACACGCCGGAGGCGCGCCGTACGATCGAACGGAGCACGATCGCAAGAAAGGACTGCATCGAATGGTGCCCGGTTGCCCCGCGCGCCGACGCAGAACCGGCTTCGCTCGTTTCACGCACGAGGCTGAAAGGCAGGCCGGGCGAAGTCGTGCCGCGGAGCGGCTGGTGGATCAGCCCGGCGCTCGGGAGCGAGCAGGGGCGGCGCTATTTCAGCGCCGGAGAGAAGTTTCCGGACATCGAGTCGACCAGCTGGGGGCGCGTGATCTGGAGTTACAACGCCGACGATCGACGTTGAGGTCGACGCGCGCCCGTCCCGGACGAGACGGGCGCGCCACCAGCGCTACATCAGCACGATGTCGTACTGCTCCTGACTCAGATTCGACTCGACCTGCAGCGACACCGGCTTGCCGATGAAGTCGATCAGCATCGCGAGATGCTGCGACTCCTCGTCGAGGAACAGGTCGATCACCTGCTGCGCGGCGATCACGCGGAATTCGCGCGGGTTGAACTGGCGCGACTCGCGCAGGATTTCGCGCAGCACGTCGTAGCACACGGTGCGCGCGGTCTTGACCTGCCCCTTGCCCTGACAGGTCGGGCAAGGCTCGCACAGCACGTGCGCGAGCGATTCGCGCGTGCGCTTGCGCGTCATCTCGACGAGCCCCAGCTGCGAGAAGCCGTTCACCGTCACGCGCGTGCGGTCGCGCGACAGCGCCTTCTTCAGCTCGGAGAGCACCGCGTCGCGATGCTCGGCGTTCTCCATGTCGATGAAGTCGATGATGATGATCCCGCCGAGGTTGCGCAGCCGCAGCTGGCGCGCGATCGTGTGCGCCGCCTCGAGGTTGGTCTTGAAGATCGTGTCGTCGAAGTTGCGCGCGCCGACGTAGCCGCCGGTGTTCACGTCGATCGTCGTCATCGCCTCGGTCTGGTCGATCATCAGATAACCGCCCGACTTCAGGTCGACGCGGCGCGACAGCGCGCGCTGGATCTCCGTCTCGATGTTGTACAGGTCGAACAGCGGCCGCTCGCCGGTGTAGTGATGCAGCTTCGGGCTCACCGCCGGCGTGAACTCGGCCGCGAATTCCGCGAGGCGCTGGTACGTCTCGCGCGAATCGACCTGGATGCGCGTCGTCTGGTCGTTCGCGAAATCGCGCAGCACGCGCTGCGCGAGATCGAGATCCTGGTACAGCAGGCTCGTCGCCGGCAGCCGCTGCGCCTGCGCGACGATCGTCGCCCAGGTCTTGCGCAGATACGCGACGTCGCCGGCGAGCTCCTCGGAGCTCGCATCCTCGGCGATCGTGCGCACGATGTAGCCGCCTTTCTCGTCCGGCGGAACCACGGCGGTCAGCCGCGCACGCACGGCCTCGCGCTCGGCCTCGCTCTCGATCTTCTGCGAGATGCCGATGTGCGGCTCCTGCGGCAGGTAGACGAGCGTGCGGCCCGCGATGCTCACCTGCGTCGACAGGCGCGCGCCCTTCGTGCCGATCGGGTCCTTGATCACCTGGACCATCAGCGTCTGACCTTCGAACACGATCTTCTCGATCGGCTGGTGCGGCGCGCCCGACTGCGGCTCGCCCGCGAGCCGCGGATGCCAGATGTCCGCGACGTGCAGGAACGCCGCGCGCTCCAGACCAATGTCGATGAACGCCGACTGCATGCCGGGCAGCACGCGCACGACCTTGCCGAGATAGATGTTGCCGACCCGCCCGCGCGACAGCGTGCGCTCGACGTGAAGCTCCTGCACCGCGCCTTGCTGCACGAGTGCGACCCGCGTTTCCTGCGGCGTGAGGTTGATCAGGATTTCTTCGTTCATGGTGGGATTCAGAAGGCGACGCGCGCGGCACGGAGCAACGCGGCTGTCTCAAAAAGGGGCAGACCCATGATACCCGAATGGGAACCGGCGATTCGCTCGACGAATTCGGCCGCACGGCCCTGGATCGCATATGCGCCCGCCTTGCCGAACGGTTCGCCGGTTTCGACGTAGCGCTCGAACGCGTCGCGCGGCGCGGCCGCGAAGCGCACCGACGAGCGCGACAGCGCCGGCGGCAGCAGCGCGCCGTCGGCGCCGATCACCGCGACGGCCGTCAGCACTTCGTGTTCGCGGCCGGCGAGACGCGTCAGCATCGCGAGCGCGTCGTCGGCATCGGCCGGCTTGCCGAGGATCGCGCCGTCGATCGTCACCGTGGTGTCGGCGACGAGCACGGGCGCGGCCGGCTTGCCGCTCGCGACGAGCCGCGCACGCGCGGCCTCGGCCTTCGCGACCGTCACGCGCTGCACGTACGCGTCGGCCGCTTCACCGGCGAGTTCGGCTTCGAGCGCCTCGGCGTCTTCGTCGGGGCGCGGCAGCAGCAATTCGAAGCGCACGCCGATCTGCAGCAGCAGCTCCTGGCGGCGCGGGCTTTGGGATGCGAGGTAAAGGATCGGGAAAACTGCGGGGGACGCGCTGGACGGCATGGTGTCGTTATCTCGGTGAACGCGCGCGGCGCGCGTCCCGAGGACGACGCGTCATGCGCGGTGGTAGGGGTGATTCTGCGTGATGCTCCACGCGCGGTAAAGCTGTTCGGCAAGCAGCACGCGCACCATCCCGTGCGGCAGCGTCATGCTGGAGATGCGCAGCAGCAGATCGGCGCGCGCCTTCAGTTCCGGATCGAGCCCGTCGGCGCCGCCGATCACGAACGCGACGTCGCGGCCGTCCTGCTGCCAGCCGGGCAGCGCCTGCGCGAGCTGCATCGTGGTCCAGTCGCGGCCGCGCTCGTCGAGCGCGACGATGCGCGCGCCCTTCGGCAGCGCGGCCTCGATCTTCTGTCGCTCGGCCGCCATCACGCTTTCCGCGCTGCGGCCGCCCGAACGCAGTTCGGGCTTGATCTCGCGCAGCTCGATGCGCAACTCCGGCGGCATCCGCTTCGTGTACTCGTCGAAGCCGGACGCGATCCAGCCGGGCATCTTGTGGCCGACAGCGAGGATGTAAAGCTTCATCGAAACGACCGACTGCGACTCAGCGGCGGCGGGCCGCCGTCTTGCGCGCCGGACGGGCGGGCGCTTCCTCTTCCTCGTCGTCGCCTTCGCTCGCGGTCGCGAAGCCGCTCTGGCCCTTGTCGCCGCCGAGCTTCATCCGCACCGGCTTGTCGCCCCAGATTTCCTCGAGGTTGTAGTACTGGCGCAGCGCGGGCTGCAGGATGTGGACGACCGCGTCGCCGCAATCGACCAGCACCCATTCGCCGGTGTCCTCGCCCTCGGAGCTGACGATCTCGCCGCCGGCTTCCTTGACCTTGTCGCGCACGCTCGAGGCGAGCGCCTTGGTCTGGCGGTTCGACGTGCCCGACGCGACGATCACGCGGTCGAACAGTTCGGTCAGATGGCTGGTGTTGAACACCTTGATGTCTTGCGCCTTGATGTCTTCGAGAGCGTCGACGATCACGCGCTGCAGTTTGCGGATATCCATGGAATCAGGAATGGTAGAGACGATGTTGAAGAATATAGGCCCAGACGGCGGCCGGCACATGCTCGGCCGACGCGTCGGGCATTTGCGCATGACGCGCGATGCATTCGCGCAGGTGCGCACGGATGTCGGTTGCGGCGATATCGAACGCGAGCGTCGTATCGATCAGCAGACGCCCGGATGGCGTCGCCTTCAGCTGCTCGGCATCGGCCCGACGCCGCGCGATTTCGCGTGCGACGTCGGCCGACGCCGCGCCGAGGTCGAAGCCGGGGCGCGTCGACGCGCACACGTGCGCGTAGTCGAACAGCTTGCGCCAGTCGCGCCAGGTGTCGAGGCGCACGAGTTGGTCGGCGCCGATCAGCAGCGACAGCGATGCATCGGGGCCGATGCGCTCGCGCCAGCGCGCGAGCGTCTCGACCGTGTAGGTCGGCCCGGCGTGCTCGATCTCGTCGGTCGCGACGGTGACCGCGACGCCCGGCAGCGCCAGCGAGCCGGCCGCGGCGCGGGTCATCGCGAGCCGATGCTCGGCGGCCGACACGTCGCGCTTCTGATACGGTTGGCCGGCTGGCAGCAGCACGAGCTCGGTCAGCTGCAGCACGTCGGCGAACCGGCGCGCGAGTGCGAGATGGCCATCGTGGATCGGATCGAACGTGCCGCCGAGCAGGCCGATACGTTGTGACGGCGGCTGCGACGGCGGCTGCGGGGCGGGGCGGGCGGAGGTGTCCAGAAAAACGTGTCCTGTCGTTGAGGCGGCCGGTCAGACCCAGTCGCGCGGCACGAGGAATTCCGCGAGACGCGCTTCCGCCGAGCCGGGCGCCGGTTGCCAGTCGTAGCGCCAGGTGGCCACCGGCGGCATCGACATCAGGATCGACTCGGTCCGGCCGCCGCTTTGCAGCCCGAACAGCGTGCCGCGGTCGAACACCAGGTTGAATTCGACGTAGCGGCCGCGCCGGTACGCCTGGAACTCGCGCTCGTGCTCGCCGTACGGCAGCGCCGCGCGGCGCTCGACGATCGGCAGATACGCGTTCAGGAACGCGTCGCCGACGCTTTGCATCATCTCAAACGAGCGTTCGAAACCGGGTTCCGAGAAATCGTCGAAGAAGATCCCGCCGATGCCGCGCGTCTCGTTGCGGTGCTTCAGGAAGAAGTACTCGTCGCACCAGGTCTTGAAGCGCGGGTAAAGCTCGGCGCCGAACGGGTCGAGCGCGGCCTTGCAGGTCTGGTGGAAATGCCGTGCGTCGTCCTCGAACGGATAAACCGGTGTCAGATCCATGCCGCCGCCGAACCAGAAGACCGGCGCTTCGCCGGGCTTCGTCGCGATCAGCATGCGCACGTTCATGTGGACGGTCGGGCAGTACGGGTTGCGCGGGTGCAGCACCAGCGACACGCCGAGCGCCTCGAAGCCGCGGCCGGCCAGCTGCGGGCGCGCGGCGCTCGCCGACGGCGGCAGCGCATCGCCCGCGACGTCGGAAAAACCGATGCCCGCGCGCTCGAACACGCGGCCGCCTTCGAGAATCCGCGTGCAGCCGCCGCCGCGCAGCCGCTCTTCAGGGCCGCGCTGCCACGCGTCGGTCGCGAGCGGCGTGCCGTCGAGCGCGCCGAGCGCGTCGGCGATGCGTGTCTGCAGGCCCTGGAGATACGTGCGCACGCGCGCTACGTCGTAGGTCGAATCGGTCATGTCTGGACTGGGCGCTCCCGCCGCAGGCGGGAGTCGCAAAAAAGGACGTCTGCCGGCCATTCTAGCGAACCCGGCAGCAGGGGCCGCCGGCTGCTCGCGCAGCGCGGCGGTGGCGGCATCACGTGCTCTTGCGGTTCAGCGCGCGAAAGCCGATGTCGCGGCGGTACTGCATGCCTTCGAAATTGATCTGGTTGATCGCGTCGTACGCATGCTGCTGCGCTTCGCGCACCGAATCGGCGAGGCCGACCACGCACAGCACGCGGCCGCCGGACGTGACGAGCTTGTCGCCGTCGAGCGTCGTGCCCGCATGGAACGTCACCGCCTGCTCGGTTTCGGCCGGGATGCCGTTGATGCGGTCGCCCTTGCGCGGCGCGTCCGGATAGCCGTGCGCGGCCAGCACCACGCCGAGCGCGGTGCGGCGATCCCAGTCGAGCTCGACCGTGTCGAGCGTGCCCGCGATCGCCTGTTCGACGACCTTCGAGAAATCGCTCTTCAGGCGCGCCATGATCGGCTGCGTCTCGGGGTCGCCCATCCGGCAGTTGAATTCGAGCGTGCGCGGATTGCCGTCCTTGTCGATCATCAGGCCCGCATACAGGAAGCCCGTGAAGCGGATGCCGTCCTTCTCCATGCCGCGCACCGTCGGCATGATGATCTCGCGCATCACGCGCGCATGCATTTGCGGCGTGACGATCGGCGCGGGCGAATACGCGCCCATGCCGCCCGTGTTCGGGCCGCGGTCCTCGTCGAGCAGGCGCTTGTGGTCCTGGCTGGACGCGAGCGCGAGCGCATGCTTGCCGTCGACCATCACGATGAAGCTCGCTTCCTCGCCGTCGAGGAATTCCTCGATCACGACGCGCGCGCCCGCATCGCCGAGCTTGTTGCCCGACAGCATCATGTCGACTGCCGCGTGCGCCTCTTCCAGCGTCATCGCGACGACCACGCCCTTGCCGGCCGCGAGGCCGTCGGCCTTCACGACGATCGGCGCGCCCTTGGCGTCGAGGTACGCGTGCGCGGCGGCTGCATCGGAGAAGGTTTCGTAGTCGGCGGTCGGAATGCCGTGGCGCTTCATGAACGCCTTCGCGAAATCCTTCGAGCTTTCGAGCTGCGCGGCTTCGCGGGTCGGGCCGAACACCTTCAGGCCGCGCGCGCGGAACAGGTTGACGATGCCGGCCGCGAGCGGCGCTTCCGGCCCCACCAGCGTGAACGCGACGCCTTCGCTTTCCGCGAAATCGGCCAGCGCGTCGAGCGACGTGATGTCGACGTTCTTCAGACGCTCGTCCTGCGCCGTGCCGCCATTGCCGGGCGCGACGTAGACCATCTGGACGCGCGGCGATTGCGCGAGCTTCCACGCCAGCGCATGTTCGCGGCCGCCGGAACCGACGACGAGTAGTTTCATGGGATTCCCCGCAGACTAGAAAACAGGGCGGCCGGCACGCTCAGGCGCGCCGGCCGCGAAATCGGTCGGGCCGCCGTCGCCACGAGGCGCACGGCGGCCGGCATCTCATTCCTCGACGATGACGGCGTTCGTATACACCTCCTGCACGTCGTCGAGGTTCTCGAGCGCGTCCAGGAGCTTCTGCATCTTCGCCGCATCGTCGCCGGTGAATTCGACTTCGTTCTGCGGCTTCATCGTCACTTCGGCGAGTTCGGCCTTGAAGCCGGCGGCTTCGAGCGCATCCTTCACCGCCGAGAACGCCTGCCAGTCGCACAGCACTTCGATCGAGCCGTCGTCGTTGGTGCTGACGTCGTCCGCGCCGGCCTCGAGCGCCGCTTCCATCAGCGCATCTTCCGACGTGCCGGGCGCGAACAGGAACTGGCCCACGTGATCGAACATGAACGCGACCGAGCCGTCGGTGCCCATGTTGCCGCCGAACTTCGAGAACGCGTGGCGGACTTCGGCGACCGTGCGCGTGCGGTTGTCGGTCAGCGTGTCGACGATGATCGCCGCGCCGTTGATGCCGTAGCCTTCGTAACGGATTTCTTCGTAGTTCGCGCCGTCCGCGCCGCCGACGCCGCGGTCGATCGCGCGCTTGACGTTGTCCTTCGGCATGTTCGCGTCGGCCGCCTTGTCGACCGCGAGACGCAGCCGCGGGTTCGAGCTCGCGTCGCCGCCGCCGAGGCGAGCCGCGACCTGGATTTCCTTGATCAGGCGGGTCCAGATCTTGCCGCGCTTCGCGTCGGCCGCTGCCTTCTTATGCTTGATGTTGGCCCATTTCGAATGACCAGCCATACCTTTCTCCGTGCCCGGGCGCGTGGCGCGGGCGATTGTGCCAATGTGTCGTTGAATCGGCGGCCATATCGGCGGGCGTGATGCCGCGGGGCCGCGCGTGTCGAGTGGAACGGGATTTTATCACGCGCAGACCGTCGCTTCGGGGCCGCCGTGCTTGGCCGAACGGCCGGCGCAGGGCCACGCGGCCCCGTGCGGCATGCGGGTCAGTTCTTGGTGCCGAACAGGCGGTCGCCCGCGTCGCCGAGGCCCGGCACGATGTACGCGTGCTCGTTCAGGTGCGAATCGAGCGACGCGACGTACAGCTTCACGTCCGGATGGGCGTCCTGGAACACCTGCACGCCCTCGGGCGCGGCGACCAGCGCGACGAACACGATGTTCGCGGCCGGCACGTTGCGGCGCTTGAGCACGTCCACGGCATGCACGGCCGAATAGCCGGTCGCGACCATCGGGTCGCACAGGATGAACACGCGGTCTTCCAGGTCGGGCAGGCGCACCAGGTATTCGACCGGGCGGTGGTCGTCGGCGCGGTACACGCCGATGTGGCCGACGCGTGCCGACGGCACGAGGTCGAGCAGGCCGTCCGACATCCCGATGCCGGCCCGCAGCACCGGCACGATCGCGAGCTTCTTGCCCGCGATCACCGGCGCGTCGACCTCGACGAGCGGCGTGGCGACGCGCCTGGTCGTGATCGGCAGGTTGCGGGTGATCTCATAGCCCATCAGCAGCGTGATCTCGCGCAGCAGCTCGCGGAACGTGCGCGTGGACGTGTCCTTGTCGCGCATGTGGGTCAGCTTGTGCTGGATCAGCGGGTGATCGAGGATGAAGAGATTCGGGAAACGGCTGTCCTGTTTCATGACGGGGTGCCTTGACGGCAAAAGGGAATGGGGGGCGAAGCCGGCGCCGGGCCGGCCGTCGCCGATGGCCGCAATTTTACCAAGGCGGGCCAGCCAATCCGGATATTATCGACGTCTCACGACAATCCGCGCGCCGCACCGGCCGGCGGCCGCCCGTTCGCGACCGTTCGCCGGTCCGGCGCCGCGGGCCGGCCTACCGCGGCGCGCGTCGCCATGAAGGAATCGACGATGGATCTCGGCATCGCAGGAAAGACCGCGCTCGTCTGCGCGGCGAGCAAGGGCCTCGGGCGCGGCTGCGCGGAAGCGCTGGCCGCCGAAGGCGTGAACCTCGTGATCGTCGCGCGCACGCGCGACACGCTCGAGCGAACCGCGGACGAGATCCGCGCGGCGTCGAACGTGTCGGTCGCCACGGTCGCGTGCGACATCACGACGCCCGACGGCCGCGCGGCCGCGCTCGCCGCGTGCCCGCAGCCGGACATTCTCGTGAACAATGCCGGCGGCCCGCCGCCCGGCGACTTCCGCGACTTCTCGCGCGACGACTGGATCCGCGCGCTCGAGTCGAACATGCTGACGCCGATCGAACTGATCCGCGCGACCGTCGACGGGATGATCGCGCGCGGCTTCGGCCGCATCGTCAACATCACCAGCTCGGCCGTGAAGGCGCCGATCGACGTGCTCGCGCTGTCCAACGGCGCGCGCTCGGGGCTGACCGGCTTCGTCGCGGGCCTCGCGCGCAAGGTGGCCGGGCAGGGCGTGACGATCAACAACCTGCTGCCGGGGCTGTTCGACACCGACCGGATCGCGACCACGCTTGCCGCGGCGGCGAACGCGCAGGGCGTGACGGTCGACGAGCTGCGCGCGCGCCGCACGCGGGACATCCCGGCCGGGCGGCTCGGCACGCGCGCCGAATTCGGCGCGGCATGCGCGTTCCTGTGCAGCGTGCATGCCGGCTACATCACGGGCCAGAACTGGCTGCTCGACGGCGGCGCCTATCCGGGCACGTTCTGAGGCGCCGCGCCGCTTCTCCCCACGACGACAACCGAACCAAGAAGGAATCGCAGATGAGCAAACCCCGCATCGCATTGATCGCGCACGACGCGAAGAAGGACGAGATCGTCGCGCTCGCGGGCCAGTACCGCGACACGCTCGCGCAATGCCGGCTGGTCGCGACGGGCACGACCGGTGGGCGCATCGCCGCCGCGCACGGGCTCGAGGTCGAGCGCAAGCTGTCGGGGCCGCTCGGCGGCGATCTCCAGATCGGCGCGGAGCTGGCCGACGGCCGCGTCGACGTCGTCGTGTTCCTGCGCGACCCGATGACCGCGCAGCCGCACGATCCCGATATCACCGCGCTGGTGCGCGCGTGCGACGTGCACGACGTGCCGGTCGCGACCAACGTCGCCACCGCGCGGATGCTGCTCGACGATCTGGCGCGCAACATGCAGGACGTCTGCTAGGCGGCAACCTGCAGGATTGCCCCTGCTCGCGGCAGGGCCGTGCGCTGCGCGCGGCGACGCGCGAGAATCGGGCGTCGGGCGTCGGGCGTCGGCCGTCGGCCGTCGACCGTCGACCGTCGGACTGCGCGACGGCCGCCGGCGCGTGCCAGCACCGGCCGTCGCCGGCCCGCGCGGCGGCGCGCGAACCTTCCCTTCAAGCATTCACCCACGAGGAGCGAAACGATGCCGAAAGCAATCCGATACGACCAGCCGGGCGGCCCGGAGGTGATGAAGTGGGTCGACGTCGAGGTCGGCGAGCCGAAGGCGGGCGAGGTCCGCATCCGGCAGCACGCGGTCGGCCTCAACTACATCGACGTGTATTTCCGCACGGGCCTCTATCCGCAACCGCTGCCCGGCGGCCTCGGCATGGAGGCGGCCGGCGAAGTGACGGCCGTCGGCGACGGCGTGAGCGCGCTCAAGGCCGGCGACCGGGTCGCCTACGTCGGCCAGCCGCCCGGCGCGTATGCGCAGGAGCGCGTGATGCCGGCCGAGCGGCTCGTGAAGCTGCCCGACGCGATCGGCTACGACGACGCGGCGTCGGTGATGCTCCAGGGGCTCACCGCCCACTACCTGCTGCGCCGCACCTATCCGGTGAAGGCCGGCGACACCATCCTGATCCATGCGGCGGCCGGCGGGGTGGGGCTGCTCGTGTGCCAGTGGGCGAAGGCGCTCGGCGCGACCGTGATCGGCACGGTCGGCTCCGACGAGAAGGCCGCGCTCGCGAGCGCGCACGGCTGCGATCATCCGATCGTCTACACGCGCGAGAACTTCACGCAGCGCGTGAAGGAGATCACCAATGGCGCGGGCGTGCCGGTGGTCTACGACTCGATCGGCAAGGACACCTACATCGGCTCGCTCGACTGCCTCGCGCCGCTCGGCTACTTCGTCAGCTTCGGCAATGCGTCGGGGCCGCTGCCGCCGATCGACTCGAAGGAATTCTCGTCGCGCGGCTCGCTGTTCTTCACGCGCCCGACGCTGTTCTCGTACATCGCGAAGCGCGCCGATCTCGAAGCCGCGGCCGCCGAGCTGTTCGACGTGATCCTGTCGGGCAAGGTGAAGACCAGCATCAACCAGCGCTATCCGCTCGCGGAAGTCGGCCGCGCGCACGCCGACCTCGAGTCGCGCAAGACCACCGGCTCGACCGTCCTCGTGCCGTGACGCCGCGCCTGCGTGCCGGCGCTGCGCCGGCACGCAGCGTGGCGACGCCGGCGGCGGCCGAACGTGCGGCCGCCGGCGCCTCTTCGATTCCCTCGCTCCCGCGCGCCGGCCATCTCGCCGCTGCTGCGCCGGCCGCTCGCCGCGCGCCGCGTTTACGCGTTTTTTATACCGCCCCGATCACCTTTGACCCGTCCTTTACGCACGTTCCCATAAGGTTCTAGTCGTCCGATTACGACGACGGAGAACACAAAAATGGATGGGGTTTTCATCGGCGCACTGGTGCTGTTCACCGCGCTGATCCTCGGCTTGCTTGCCGGTTGCGAGAAGCTCGCGCAATCCGGCCGCGGGGGACGCGCATGACCTGGATGCTTTGGCTCGCGGGCGCCTCGACGGCCCTGCTGTTCGCGTATCTCGTGTTCGCGCTGCTGCGCGCGGAGGACATCGAATGAACGCGAACGACGTGTTTCAGATCGCGCTGTTCATCGTCGTGCTGCTCGCGGCCGCGGTGCCGGTCGCGCGTTACCTGACGGGCGTGATGGACGGCAGCTCGCGCGTGGTGCGCGTGTTCGGGCCGCTCGAGCGCGCGCTGTACCGCATCGCCGGCGTCGATGCGGGCACCGAGATGAACTGGAAGCAGTACGCGCTCGCGACGATCGCGTTCAACGCGCTCGGCGCGCTGTTCCTGTACGGGCTGCTGCGGCTGCAGGGCGTGTTGCCCGGCAATCCGCAGCAGTTCGGCGCGATGACGGCCGACGGCGCGTTCAACACCGCGGTCAGCTTCGTCACCAACACCAACTGGCAGGACTACACGCCCGAGCAGACCGTCAGCTATCTGACGCAGATGCTCGGCATGACCGTGCAGAACTTCCTGTCGGCCGCGACCGGGATCGTCGTCGTGATCGCGCTGATCCGCGGCTTCGCGCGCCATACGGCGCAGACGATCGGCAACTTCTGGGTCGACCTCACGCGCGTGACGCTGTACGTGCTCGTGCCGATGGCCGCGCTGGTCGCCGCGCTGCTGATGAGCCAGGGC
Source organism: Burkholderia sp. WP42 (assembly GCF_000745665.1). Taxonomy (NCBI): domain Bacteria; kingdom Pseudomonadati; phylum Pseudomonadota; class Betaproteobacteria; order Burkholderiales; family Burkholderiaceae; genus Burkholderia; species Burkholderia sp. WP42. Next base: position 85,324 of record NZ_JQJT01000023.1, read on the forward strand.
GTGATCCAGAACATGAAGGCGTACCAGGACGTGCCGGTGCTGCAGGCGAGCACCTATGCGGCGCCGAAGCTCGACGCGCAGGGCAACGCGGTGAAGGACGACCACGGCAATCCGGTCACGGTGCCGACTCCGCTGGTCAAGCAGACGCTCGCGATGGGACCGGTCGCGTCGCAGGAAGCGATCAAGATGCTCGGCACCAACGGCGGCGGCTTCTTCAACGCGAACTCCGCGCATCCGTACGAGAACCCGACGCCGTTCGCGAACTTCGTGCAGATCTTCTCGATCCTGATCATCCCGGCCGCGCTGGCGCTGGTGTTCGGCCACATGATCGGCGATCGCCGGCAGGGTGTCGCGGTGCTCGCGGCGATGACGGTCGCGTTCGCGATCGCGCTCGGCGTCGAGGTGAGCGCCGAGCAGGCCGGCAATCCGACGCTCGCGGCGCTGCACGTCGACCAGCAGGCGAGCGCGCTGCAGCCGGGCGGCAACATGGAAGGCAAGGAGACGCGCTTCGGCATCGCGCAGACGGGCATCTTCACGGTCGCGACCACCGCCGCGTCGTGCGGGGCGGTCGACACGATGCACGATTCGCTGACGCCGCTCGGCGGCCTCGTGCCGATGCTGCTGATGCAGCTCGGCGAGGTGATCTACGGCGGCGTCGGCTCCGGCCTTTACGGGATGCTCGTGTTCGCGCTGCTCGCGGTGTTCGTCGCGGGCCTGATGATCGGCCGCACGCCCGAATACGTCGGCAAGAAGATCGAGTCGTACGAGATGAAGATGGTGTCGATCGTCGTGCTGCTCACGCCGCTGCTCGTGCTGGTCGGCACGTCGATTGCGGTGCTCGCCGACGCCGGCCGGGCCGGCATCGCGAACCCCGGCCCGCACGGCTTCTCGGAGATCCTGTACGCGTTCAGCTCGGCGGCGAACAACAACGGCAGCGCGTTCGCGGGCCTGACGGTCGGCACGCCGTTCTACAACTGGACGACCGCGATCGCGATGTGGTTCGGCCGCTTCGGCACGATCGTGCCGGTGCTGGCGATCGCCGGCTCGCTCGCCGCGAAGAAGCGCATCGCCGCGACGAGCGGCACGCTGCCCACGCACGGGCCGCTGTTCGTCGTGCTGCTGCTCGGCACCGTGCTGCTGGTGGGCGCGCTGACCTACGTGCCGGCGCTCGCGCTCGGGCCGGGCGTCGAGCACCTGATGATGTGGCTGGGCGCGTGACGCGCGCGCATTGCGACACGTTGACAAGACTGAAGAGATTGAAGAGATCGCCATGACTCAACATTCCGCAACACGGTCCATGTTCGATCCGGCGCTGCTGCGCCCGGCGATCGTGGATTCGTTCAAGAAGCTCACGCCGCGCACGCAGCTGCGCAATCCGGTGATGTTCTGCGTGTACGTCGGCAGCATCCTGACGACCATCCTGTGGATCGCGGCGCTCGCCGGCCAGGCCGAGGCGCCCGCGGGCTTCATCCTCGCGATCGCGCTGTGGCTGTGGTTCACGGTGCTGTTCGCGAACTTCGCCGAAGCGCTCGCGGAGGGGCGCTCGAAGGCGCAGGCCGCGTCGCTGCGCAGCGCGAAGAAGGACGTGATGGCCAAGAAGCTCAACGAGCCGCATCCGAAGTCGCCGATCCGCATCACGACGGCGTCGGACCTGCGCAAGGGCGACGTCGTGCTGGTCGAGACCGGCGACGTGATTCCGGCCGACGGCGACGTGGTGGACGGCGTCGCGTCGGTCGACGAATCGGCGATCACCGGCGAGTCCGCGCCGGTGATCCGCGAGTCCGGCGGAGATTTCTCGTCGGTGACGGGCGGCACGCGCGTGCTGTCCGACTGGATCGTCGTGAAGGTCACCGCGAACCCCGGCGAGGCGTTCCTCGACCGGATGATCGCGATGGTCGAGGGCGCGAAGCGCAAGAAGACGCCGAACGAGGTCGCGCTGACGATCCTGCTGGTCGCATTGACGATCGTGATGCTGCTCGCGACCGCGACGCTGCTGCCGTTCTCGATGTTCTCGGTCGAGGCGATGAAGTCCGGCCACGTGGTGACGATCACGGTGCTCGTCGCGCTGCTGGTGTGCCTGATTCCGACCACGATCGGCGGGCTGCTGTCCGCGATCGGCGTCGCGGGCATGAGCCGGATGATGCAGGCGAACGTGATCGCGACGTCGGGCCGCGCGGTGGAAGCGGCCGGCGACGTCGACGTGCTGCTGCTCGACAAGACCGGCACGATCACGCTCGGCAACCGTCAGGCGTCGGCGTTCGTGCCGGCGCCGGGCGTGACCGAGGAAGCGCTGGCCGACGCCGCGCAGCTGTCGTCGCTCGCCGACGAAACGCCGGAAGGCCGCAGCATCGTGGTGCTCGCGAAGGAGCGCTTCAACATCCGCCAGCGCGATCTCGCGCAGCTGCAGGCGACGTTCCTCGGCTTCTCCGCGCAGACGCGGATGAGCGGCGTCGATCTGCCCGGCCGCGAAATCCGCAAGGGCGCCGCCGATGCGATTCGCCGCTACGTCGAGCTGCACGGCAGCCGCTTTCCGGACGACGTGCGCCGCGCGGTCGACGAGGTCGCGCGCCGCGGCAGCACGCCGCTCGTGGTCGCGGAGCTGCACGACGGCGCCGCGCGCGTGCTCGGCGTGATCGAGCTGAAGGACATCGTGAAGGGCGGCATCAAGGAGCGCTTCGCGGAGCTGCGCAAGATGGGCATCAAGACGGTGATGGTGACCGGCGACAACCGGCTGACGGCCGCGGCGATCGCGGCGGAGGCGGGCGTCGACGATTTCCTCGCGGAAGCCACGCCGGAAACCAAGCTCGCGACGATCCGCGAACACCAGGCGGCCGGGCGCCTCGTCGCGATGACCGGCGACGGCACCAACGACGCGCCGGCGCTCGCGCAGGCCGACGTGGCGGTCGCGATGAACACCGGCACGCAGGCGGCGAAGGAGGCCGGCAACATGGTCGACCTCGACTCGAACCCGACCAAGCTGATCGAGATCGTCGAGATCGGCAAGCAGATGCTGATGACGCGCGGCTCGCTGACGACCTTCTCGATCGCGAACGACATCGCGAAGTACTTCGCGATCATCCCGGCCGCGTTCGTCACCACCTACCCGCAGCTGCGCGTGCTCGACATCATGCATTTGACGTCGCCGGCGTCGGCGATCCTGTCGGCGGTGATCTTCAATGCGCTGATCATCGTCGCGCTGATCCCGCTCGCGCTGAAGGGCGTCGCCTACCGGCCGCTCGGCGCCGCGACGCTGCTGCGCCGCAACCTGCTGGTGTACGGGCTGGGCGGCGTGCTGCTGCCGTTCCCGTTCATCAAGCTGATCGACATGACGCTCGCCGCGCTCGGCTGGGCCTGAGCGCACCGGATTCGAAGGAACCCTCATGAAAACGTTGATTCGCCCGCTGGTCGTGATCTTTGCCGTGCTGACCGTCGTGACGGGCATGGCCTATCCGGCCGTGATGACCGCGTTCGGTCAGGCCGTGTTTCCGGCGCAGGCCGACGGCAGCCTGATCGAGCGCGACGGCCGGGCCGTCGGCTCCGCGCTGATCGGCCAGCCGTTCGATGCGCCGCGCTACTTCTGGGGCCGCTTGTCGGCCACCGCGCCGATGCCGTACAACGCGGCCGGCTCCGGCGGCTCGAACCTCGGGCCGCTCAATCCGTCGCTCGCCGAGCAGGTGAAGGCGCGCATCGCCGCGCTGCGCGACGCGGGCACCGATTTGTCGAAGCCGGTCCCGGTCGACCTCGTGACGGCGTCCGCGAGCGGTCTGGACCCGGACATCACGCCGGCCGCGGCCGCGTACCAGATCGAGCGCGTCGCCAAGGCGCGCAAGCTGACGGCCGACGCGGTCGCGCAGCTCGTCGCCGCGAACACGACGGGCCGCCAGTTCGGCGTGCTCGGCGAGCCGCGCGTGAACGTGCTGAAGCTGAACCTCGCGCTCGACGCGGCGCAGGGCGGGCATTGAGCCGGGCGGGCGCGCTGGGCGTGGCTTGCGGCGAGGTGAGTCGGAAGCTACGTCAATCGCAAGCCGCCCGCCACAGGCCGCAAGCCGCGCGCGCCGTGAGCCGCCAAGCCGCAAGCCGGTCTCGCCCTGAACGACGGCGCGTGCGCCGTCTTTGCCTTTTGCGGCGATTTGGAACAACAATGCCGGTACTCGCGCGCAGTCCGGCGCTTCGCCTTCCTCCCGGATGAACCGTCCCGATCCCGACCAACTCCTCGACAAGCTGCAGCGAGATGCGGCAAAGCAGCGGCGCGGCCAGCTCAAGGTCTTCTTCGGCGCGTCTGCCGGCGTCGGCAAGACCTACGCGATGCTGCAGGCCGCGCGTCAGCGCAAGCAGGACGGCGTCGACGTCGTCGTCGGCATCGTCGAGACGCACGGCCGCAGCGAAACCGCCGCGCTGCTCGATGGGCTCGACGTGCTGCCGCTCGCCCATATCGAGTATCGCGGCCGCACGCTCGCCGAATTCGATCTCGACGGGGCGCTCGCGCGTGCGCCGCAGCTGATTCTCGTCGACGAGCTCGCGCATTCGAACGTGCAGGGCGCACGCCATCTGAAACGCTGGCAGGATGTCCACGAGCTGCTCGATGCGGGCATCGACGTCTACACGACCGTCAACGTCCAGCATCTCGAGAGCTTGAACGACGTGGTGGGCGCGATCACCGGCATTCGCGTGTGGGAGACGGTGCCCGACCGTGTGTTCGACGCGGCCGACGAGGTCACGCTGGTGGACCTGCCCGCAGAGGAACTGCTCGAGCGGATGCGCGACGGCAAGGTGTATCTCGCGCAGCAGGCCGAGCGTGCGGTGCGCAACTTCTTCCGCAAGGGCAACCTGATCGCGCTGCGCGAGCTCGCGCTGCGGCGCACGGCCGACCGCGTCGACGCGCAGATGCGCGAGTACCGTGCCGATCGCTCGATCCAGCGCATCTGGCAGGCGCGCGAGCGGCTGCTCGTGTGCATCGGGCCGGGGCCGGAGGCGCCGACGCTGGTGCGCGCCGCCGCGCGGCTCGCCGCGAGCCTGAAGGCCGACTGGATCGCCGTGTACGTCGAGACGCCGCGGCTGCAGCGGCTGCCCGACGCGCGCCGGCAGCGCACGCTCGATGCGCTGAAGCTCGCGGCCGAGCTCGGCGCGGAGACGGCCACGCTCGCGGGCGACGACGCGGTCGCCGCGCTGATCGGCTATGCGAAGGTGCGCAACGTGTCGAAGATCGTCGCGGGCGGTTCGCCGAAGGTCGGCGTCGTGCGGCGCTTCGCGCGGCCGTTCGGCGAGCAGCTCGCCGAGCGCGCGGGCGACGTCGATCTGATGCTGATACGCGCGTCGGCGAGCGACGAGGTGCGCGCGGCGCCGCTCGACGCGCGCGCGCGCGACTGGCGCGACGCGTTCGCGCAGTTCGGCACGCGGCGCTCGCCGCCGCGCCACTACCTGTACGCGGCCGCGATCTGCGCGGCGATCACCGGCCTGGCGAGCGTCGTGTCGGGGCGGCTCGACCTGACCAACCTCGTGATGCTGTACCTGCTCGGCGTCGTGTTCTCGGCCGTGCGGCTCGGGCGCGGGCCGGGCGTGCTGCAGTCGTTCCTGTCGGTCGCGGCGTTCGACTTCTTCTTCGTGCCGCCGCGCATGTCGTTCTCGGTGAGCGACACGCAATACCTGCTGACTTTCTTCGGCATGCTGCTCACGTCGCTCGTGATCAGCCATCTGACGTCGACGCTCACGCGTCAGGCGAGCATCGCGCAGCGCCGCGAGCGTCGCACCGGCGCGATCTATGCGATGGCGCGCGAGCTGGGCGCCGCGCTGACGACCGAGCAGATCGTCGAGATCGGCAGCCGCCACGTGAGCGAGGTGTTTCGCGCGCGCGTCGCGTTCCTGCTGCCCGACAGCGCCGACCAGGTGCGCCAGAAGATCGAGGACCCGGACGCCGCCGTCACGCTGACGGGCGCCGAGCTCGACAGCGACGTCGGGCAATGGGTGTACGACCAGCAGAAGCCGGCCGGCCGCGGCACCGACACGCTGCCCGCGACGGCCGCGCTGTATTTGCCGCTGAAGGCGCCGATGCGCACGCGCGGCGTGCTGGCGGTCGTGTCGCGCGAGCCGCACGAGCTGGAGGTGCCCGAGCAGCAGCGGATGCTCGATGCGTTCGCCGCGCAGATCGCGCTCGCGCTCGAACGCGTGCATTACGTCGAGATCGCGCGCGATGCGCTCGTCAACATGGAGTCCGAGCGGCTGAGGAACTCGCTGTTGTCGGCGATTTCGCACGACCTGCGCACGCCGCTCACCACCATCGTCGGTTTCTCGTCGATGCTCGCGAACGGGCGCGCGGCGGCGGAGGGGGCATCTGCGTCGCTTGCATCGCCTGCTTCGCCGGAGTCATCCGCTTCGCCGGTGTCATCAGCGGCACCAGCGGCACCAGCGGCACCGACGACACCGACGACACCGACGACACCGACGACACCGACGACACCGACGACACCAGCGCCACCCTCACCCCTCGACGCCGCCGCTGCCCAGCGCTTGGCGCAGCGCGAACGCGAGCTCGTCGACGCGATCCACGACGAGGCGCTGCGGATGACGGGCATCGTCACGAACCTGCTCGACATGGCGCGGCTGCAGGCTGGCAGCCTGCAGATCAAGCGTCAGTGGTCGCTGCTCGAGGAAACCGTCGGCGCGGCGCTCGCCGCGTGCAAGCGCGTGCTCGCGCGGCATCCCGCGCGCGTGTCGCTGCCGGCCGACCTGCCGCTGCTGCAGATGGATGCGGTGCTGATGGAGCGGCTGTTCACGAACCTGTTCGAGAACGCCGCGAAATACACGCCGGCCGACGCGCCGATCGAGATCGGCGCCGAGCGCGTGAGCGACGACGGCCAGCCGTTCGTGCGCGTGTACGTCGACGATCACGGCCCCGGTCTGCCGCACGGGATGGAGACGCGCATCTTCGACAAGTTCACGCGCGGCGAGAAGGAATCGGCGACGCCGGGCATCGGGCTCGGCCTCGCGATCTGCCGCGCGATCGTCGAAGCGCACGGCGGTAAAATCGGCGCGCTCAACCGCACCGCGCCCGACGGACGCGTGACGGGCGCGCGCTTCTGGTTCACGCTGCCGGTCGACACGCCGCCGGCGGTGCCGGCCCCACCCGATGACGACATCGACGACGACATCGACGCGCCCGGCGCATCGTTCCCCTCCGAGCCCTTGCCTGACCATGACTGAACCGAGCCTGACCGTCGTCCTGATCGAGGACGAGAAACAGATCCGCCGCTTCGTGCGCGCCGCGCTCGAAGAGGACGGCATCGCCGTATTCGACGCGGAGACGGGCAAGCAGGGGCTGATCGACGCGGCGACGCGCAAGCCCGATCTCGTGATCGTCGACCTCGGGCTGCCCGACACCGACGGCCTCGACGTGATCCGCGAGCTGCGCGGCTGGTCGGAGGTGCCGGTGATCGTCCTGTCCGCGCGCACGCAGGAAGACGAAAAGGTCGCCGCGCTCGACGCCGGCGCCGACGACTACCTGACCAAGCCGTTCGGCGTATCGGAGCTGCGCGCGCGCATCCGTGCGCAACTGCGCCGGCGCAACCAGGGCGGCGCGAGCGAATCGCCGAAGGTCGCCTTCGGCGGCGTGAGCGTCGATCTCGCGCTGCGCCAGGTGTGGCGCGACGGCGAGATCGTGCATCTGACGCCGCTCGAATACCGGCTGCTCGCGACGCTGGTGCGGCATGCGGGGCGCGTGCTCACGCACCGCCAGCTGCTGCGCGACGTGTGGGGGCCGTCGCACGTCGAAAGCCATCACTATCTGCGCATCTACATGGCGCACCTGCGCCAGAAGCTCGAACGCGATCCCGCCCAGCCCGAGCACATCGTGACCGAGACGGGGGTCGGCTACCGGCTCGTCGGCGTCACGTGATGCGCGGTGCGTGATGGGTGACGCAGCGAGCGGTGCCGCACACACGGCCCGATTCCCCGTTATGCTGAGCGCTGCATGAACGAAACCGAGGAGGGTGCCATGTCCGTCCGTCTGGTCGTCATCTGTGCGCTGGCGCTCGTCGGGCCCGGCGCGTTCGCACAGCCGCTGCCGCCCGGGCAGGCGGCGGCGCAGCCGGTGCTCGCGAACCCCGCGACCGTCAATTGCGAGAAGCTCGGCGGCCGGCACGTGGTGCGCACGCTACCGCGCGGGCAGGTCGGGATGTGCGTGTTCAAGGACGGGCGCGTGTGCGACGAATGGGCGCTGTACCGCGACGACCGCTGCGTCGGCGACGCCGGCGCGGCGCGCGTCTCGAACTGAGCGCTCGGCCGCTGCGGCGAACTGGGCTGTGGTGTGGCCGCCGGCGTTCATCGGCTACACCTGGCCCAGCTCGGTCCCGACCGGTTCCCGCCGCTCGGGCAGTCCGCGCCGCCGTTGCTATACTCGGCGCCGCCCGGGGACGGCCTCGGGCCATTCGCTGCAACGGGGACGACCCCATCCGATCCGGAGTACGTCGAGATGGCGTGGGCATTGCTGTTGATTGCCGGTTTGCTCGAAGTGGCGTGGGCGGCCGGCATGAAATCGTCCGAGGGCTTCACGAAGCTCGGACCGTCGGTGTTTACGATCGTGACGGCGCTGGCGAGCTTCGCGCTGCTCGCGATCGCGATGCGCCAGCTGCCGCTCGGCACCGCGTATGCGGTGTGGACGGGCATCGGCGCGGTCGGGGCGTTCGCGTTCGGCATCGTGATGCTGGGCGAGGCGCTGACGGTGGCGCGCGTGGCGAGCGCGGTGCTGATCGTGCTCGGGCTGGTGGGCCTTAAGCTGTCGTCGGGCGCTTGACGCCCCTGATGCCCGTGACGCCGGCAGGCACGTCCCCATGCGCCTGCGCCACCCTGTGGAATCGCGCGGCGCTGCCGATAGCCTGTCTATAATGGAACGCATTCGGGCCTGAATGCCGGTGCGCCGTTCGCGGCCGGCGGCGCCGGTCGCCACGCGCCGCGCGGCCGTCACACCGACTCGATCCGATCAATCGGCAAAGCGCACGCAACGTGCAAGGAGAGGCCCATGATCGAAGCCATTTCGCTCGGCGCGGGGCTCGCGTGGGCGAGCGGGCTGCGCCTTTATCTGACGGTCCTGATTGCCGGTGTGCTCGCGCGGGCCGGCTGGCTCCATCTGCCCGACACGCTCGCGGTGCTGACGTCGCCGTGGGTGATCGGCGCGGCCGGCGTGCTCGCGGTCACCGAATTCCTTGCCGACAAGATCCCCGCGTTCGATTCGCTGTGGGACGCCGTCCATACCTTCATCCGCATTCCGGCCGGCGCGGTGCTCGCCGCCGGCGCGCTCGGCCATGCCGATCCGACCGTGCTCGCGATCGCCGGGCTGGCCGGCGGCTCGCTCGCCGGCGCCGCGCACGTCGCCAAGGCCGGCACGCGCGCGCTGATCAACCTGTCTCCGGAGCCGATATCGAACTGGGTCGCGTCGTCCACCGAGGACGGGCTCGTGTTCGGCGGCCTCGCGCTCGCATTCTTCGTGCCGCTCGCGTTCCTGGTGCTGCTGGCGGCGTTCATCGCGGCGTCCGCGTGGGCGCTGCCGCGTCTGTGGCGCGGCGTGTCGGGCGGGTTCCGCGGCATGGCCTACCACATGGTGTCGCGGCTCAATTCGATTGGAGGCAAGCGCGATTGAAGCCGCGCGCCTCGCTCGAACGTCAGCACGCTGACCCGTCGCCGGCCGGGCGGCCCGCGCATGCCGGCCGCTTCGGCTGGCGTGACCTGGTGCGCCAGGCCGCGCGGATGACCGCGCGCGACTGGCGCGCGGGCGAACTCACGTTGCTCGTGCTGGCGCTGGTGCTCGCGGTCGCCGCGCTGACGAGCGTCGGTTTTCTCGCCGACCGGCTGCGCCAGGGGCTCGAGCGCGACGCGCGACAGATGCTCGGCGCCGATTTCGTGGTGCGCGCCGATCATCCGGTCGATCCGTCGTTCGCGCGCGACGCGCACGCGCTCGGGCTGCGCACCGCGACGACGGCCATCTTCCCGAGCATGATCGCGGCGGCCGCCGCGCCCCGGCCGGGCGACGCGGCGCCCGCGCGCCTCGCGGCCGTGAAGGCGGTGTCGGCAGGCTACCCGCTGCGCGGCGCGGTCGAGATCGTGCCGGCCGGCGCGTCCGCCGCGCGCCAGACGACCGACATCCCCGCGCCCGGCACCGTGTGGGCCGATCCTGCGCTGCTCGACGCGCTGCATCTGAAGGCCGGCGACACCGTGCGCGTCGGGCTGCGCACGTTCACGGTCGCCGCGTCGATTTCGCGCGAGCTCGATCGTGGCTTCTCGTTCGTCAATTTCTCGCCGCGGCTGATGATGCGCGCGGACGAACTCGCGGCGACGGGCCTCACGGGCTACGGCAGCCGTGTGATGTATCGGTTGCTGGTCGCCGGTGACGCGCGTGCCGTCGCGCGGTTCGAAGCGGATGCGCACGGACGCGTCGACGGCGGCAAGCTGCGCGGCGTCGGGCTCGAATCGCTGCAGGAAGGGCAGCCGCAGGTGCGGCAGACGCTCGATCGCGCCCGCCATTTCCTGACGCTGGTCGCGCTGCTCACCGCGCTGCTGGCCGCGGTCGCGATCGCGATGGCCGCGCAGCGCTACATGCGGCGTCATCTCGACGGCTGCGCGACGATGCGCTGCCTCGGCGTGAGCAGGCGTACGCTCGGCGCGCTGTTCGCGCTCGAATTCGCGGGGCTCGGCATCGTGTCGGGCGTGGCGGGCGCGGTGCTCGGCTACGGCGGCCACTGGGCGCTGCTCGGCGCGCTCGGCGGCCTGATCGAGGTGGCGCTCCCGCCGCCGACGCTGCAGCCCGCGCTGACCGGCATCGGCGCGGCGCTCGTGCTGCTGCTCGGCTTCGCGCTGCCGCCGCTCGCGCCGCTCACGCGCGTGCCGCCGGTGCGGGTGCTGCGGCGCGACTGGGGCGACGCGTCGCGCATCGCGTGGGCCGCGTATGCGGTCGGCGTCGTATTGTTCGCGGGGCTGCTGATCGTCGCGGCCGGCAACCTGAAGCTCGGGCTGATCGTCGCGGGCGGCTTCGTCGGCGCGCTGGTCGGCTTCGCGCTGATCGCGCGGCTCGTGCTGTACGCGGCCGCGCGCGCGGTGCGCAACGCGCGCGTGGCGGCGGGCGTCGGCTGGCGTTATGCGCTCGCGTCGCTGCATCGGCGCGGCACGGCCAGCGCGCTGCAGATCACCGCGCTCGCGCTGGGCCTGATGTGCCTGCTGCTGATCGCGATCACGCGCAACGACCTCGTGGCCGGCTGGCGGCAATCGACGCCGCCCGATGCGCCGAACCAGTTCCTGATCGACATCCAGCCGGACCAGCGCGCCGACGTCGCCGCGTGGCTCGCCGCGCACGGCGTGCGCGACGCGGTGCCGGCGCCGATGGTGCGCGGCCGGCTCGTCGCGATCAACGGCAAGCCGGTGAACCCCGACGCCTACCAGTCCGACGACGCGCGCCGGCTGGTCGATCGCGAATTCAACCTGTCGTATACGACCGAGCTGCCGGCCGACAACCGGATCGTCGCCGGCGACTGGTTCGGCACGTCGGCCGCGCCGCAGATCTCGATCGAGGCCGGCCTCGCGAAGACGCTGAACGTGAAGCCGGGCGACACGCTGCGCTTCGACGTGACCGGGCTGACGGTCGATGCGCCGATCACCAGCGTGCGCAAACTCGACTGGGGTTCGTTCCGCGTCAACTTCTTCGTGCTGATGCCGCCGCCGGTGCTGAAGGATTTCCCGGCCGTCTATCTGACGAGCTTCCATCTGCCGGCCGCGCAGGCGTCGTTGCTCGATCCGCTGATCGCGCGCTATCCGAACCTGACGGCGATCGACGTCGCGCCGATCCTCGCGCAGCTGGAGCGGATGATGCTGCAGGTGGTCGGCGCGGTGCAGTTCCTGTTTGCGTTCACGCTCGCGGCCGGCGTGCTGGTGTTGTACACGGCGCTCGCCGGCTCGCGCGACGAGCGCGTGCACGAGGCCGCGCTGCTGCGCGCGCTCGGTGCGTCGCGCGCGCAGGTTCGCGCGGTGCAGCGCGCGGAATTCGTGGTCGTGGGCGCACTGGCGGGCGCGCTCGCGTCGGCGGGCGCGATCGCGGTCGGCTGGGTGCTCGCCGCGCGCGTGTTCGACTTTCGGCTCGCGGTCGATCCGTGGCTCGTGCCGGCCGGCATCGCCGCCGGCATCGCGTGCGCCGCTGCAGCGGGCTGGCTGAGCCTGCATAATGTGTTGCGGCGCCCTGCGCTGCAGTCGCTGCGCGACGCGTGAGCGTCGCCGGCGGCCCCGATCATCCCGTTTCCGACTATTCGTATGACCGATGTGAATGACGAAGCGCCGTCGCAGCCGACGGCGTTCGAACTCGTGGGCGGCGAAGCCCGCGTGCGCGAAATGGTGGACCGCTTCTACGATCTGATGGACCTCGAGCCGGAATTCGCCGAGCTTCGCGCGCTGCATCCGACCTCGCTCGACGGTTCGCGCGACAAGCTGTTCTGGTTCCTGTGCGGCTGGCTCGGCGGTCCCGACCACTACATCAGCCGGTTCGGCCACCCGCGCCTGCGCGCGCGCCATCTGCCGTACCCGATCGCATCGGACGGCCGCGACCAGTGGCTGCGCTGCATGGCGTGGGCGATGGAGGACATCGGCTTGCCCGAGCCGCTGCGCGTGCGCCTGATGCACTCGTTCTACGAAACGGCCGACTGGATGCGCAACCGGCCCGGTTGATCGACCGGTACGCCGCAGCGGCGCACGCGCACGAGGTGGATCTGGGCGCGCGCCGGATGCGGCGCGACACTGACCGTCTCCCCATTGCTGCGAGGCTGCTCGATGACGACCCACGCGCTGTTCCGTGAAGACGCCTACCTGACACGATGCGAGGCCGTCGTCGCGGCCGTCGGCGACGACGGCATCCGGCTCGACCGCACCGTGTTCTATCCGCTCGGCGGCGGCCAGGCCGGCGACGCCGGGACGCTCACGCTGCCCGACGGCGGCACGATCGCGATCGCCGACACGCACAAGGCGCGCTTCGACGGCGCCACGCCCGACGACGCCGTGCACGTGCCGGCGCCCGGCCAGCAAGCGCGCATCGCGGCGCTGCGGCCCGGCGCGCGCGTGGTCGCCGACATCGACTGGGCGCGCCGCTACCGGCACATGCGGCTGCACACGGCCGCGCACCTGATGTGCGCAGTGCTGCCGTATCCGGTCGACGGCTGCAGCGTGACGGCCGACTACGTGCGGCTCGATTTCGCGACGTCGGACGCGATCGAGCGCGCCGACGTCGAACAGCGGCTCGCGGCGCTGGTGCACGGCGCGCATGCGGTCACGACTGAATGGATCACCGACGCCGAAATGGCCGAGCGCCCCGATCTCGTCCGCACAATGAGCGTGAAGCCGCCGATGGGGCTCGGCCGCGTGCGCTTGCTGCGCATCGAAGGCGTCGATCTGCAGCCGTGCGGCGGCACGCACGTGCGCAACACGGCGGAAGTTGGCGCGCTGCGGGTCGCGAAGCTCGAGAAGAAGAGTGCGCGGACACGGCGCGTGGTGCTGGCGTTCGCATGACCTTCGACGGCCCCACCGATCGCACGGATCGCGCCGATCCCGCCGCGAGGCTCGATCCGCAAGCGCGCGAGATACTGGATTTCTGGTTCGGCGCGCCGGGTTCTGCGACGTTCGGCCGCGCGCGCAAGATCTGGTTCAACGGCGGCGCGGCATTCGACGATCTGCTGCGCACGCGCTACGGCGCGCTGCACGATGCCGCGTGCGACGGCGCCTGCGATCACTGGGCCGGTACGCCGCTCGGCGCGCTGGCGCTGATCGTCGTGCTCGACCAGTTCTCGCGCAACATCCTTCGCGGCACGCCGCGCGCATTCGCCGCCGATCCTCAGGCGCTGGCGCTCGCGCGGCGCGTCGTCGCGGCCGGCTGGGACGCGCAACTGCCGAGCGGCCATCATCGCGCGTTCGTTTATCTGCCGTTCGAGCACGACGAATCGGAGCAAAGCCAGCGCGAGGCCGTGCGGCTCTGCGCGGGCATTCGCGACGAGGCTGGCTGCCGCGGCTATCACGTTCACGCGTTGCGCCATGCGGCGGTGATCCGGCGCTTCGGCCGCTTCCCGCACCGCAACGCGATCCTCGGCCGTGTCTCGAGCGACGAAGAAATCGCGTTCCTGCGCGAGCCCGGTGCGTCGTTTTGACGCGCGAAGCCGGATTCACGCCGTTCGCGGAGCCGGCCGCGTCAGGCGGCCGCGCCGCGTGCGGCGCTCACTGCAGCGCGTGCTGGTCGGGCGTGCGCACGTAGACGCGCAGCAGTTCTTCGTTGTCGCCCGGGCGCGCCCCGGTCCAGAACAGCTTCCATTCGCTGCCCGGCGCCGGATCGACGGCCCGCACGCCCTGGACGATCATCCACGTGCAGCGCGTCGTCGTCGCGTCGTCGATCGGCGTGTGGCGGATCCCGGAGAAGTAGTACAGCATCGGCGCTTCCGATTCGCCGAGCCCGTGCAGGCTCGCCATGCAGTCGCCGTCGTTCCATTCGAGCGCGAGATGCGCGTTCAGGTCTTCGAACACCGACCGGTAGCTTTTCGCGACGTCCAGCCACGGCAGCAGCAGCGTGTACACGAGCCCCCATGCGACCAGCGCGCCCGCGCCCCACGACAGCGCGCCGCGCCACGGGCCGGTCGTGCGCAGCTTCGGCAGCAGCCACAGCCAGCCCACCGTCAGCGCGAGCGCGCCGATCACGAATCCGGGCACGAGCGGCATCGTCCAGTCGAGCGGCAGCCAGCGGCCGAGCACCGCGACGCCGGCGCGCGACGCGTTCGGATCGGCCATCACCGCCCAGATCGCCCACGCGAGCATGACGACCGTGCCGAACAGCGCGCGGCTCAGGTAATCCCAGGCGAGATGCAGCGCGCGCGGCAGACGCTCGATCGCCTGCGCGGCGACCAGCGCGAGCGGCGCGAAGAACGGCAGGATGTAGAGCTGGCGGGATGTGGCGGACACCTGCAGCACGGCCAGCCCGATGCCGGCGAACAGCACGGGCAGCGCAATGCGCGGCGTGCGCCATTCGCGCCACGCGCCGCGGGCGAGGGCGGCGATCGCGAGCGGCGCGACCGGGAAGCCGAGCAGCACGAACGCACGCAGGATGAAGAACGGCTTGTCGTTCTCCGCGCCGAGTTCGGGCACGGAGAAGCCGAAGAAGCGGCCGACGTTGTTGTCCCAGAACCACGTCATGAAGAGCGTCTCGGAGCGCAGGAACAGCGCGATCGGCCAGATCAGCGCGAATGGGGCGAACACGAGCGCCGCGAGCCCGAGCGAGCGCGCGAACGCGCGCGTGCGGCACGCGGGGTAGAGCGCCATCGCGGCCACGAGCGTCGCCGCGAACACCAGCGGCACGAACAGTCCCTTCGACATCAGTGCGATACCGACGCCGGCGCCGAACAGCGGCGCAGCCCAGGGGCCGGACGGCCGCACCGGCAGCCCGTGCTGCAATTGGCGCCCGCGCGCGACGTGCTGCATCACCAGTTCGAGCAGTCCGCAAAAGCCCATCGCGGTGCCGGCGAACAGCGCGACGTCGGTCATCATGTCGTGCACGTGCTTGACGACGACGAGCGTGCCCGCGCTGAGCACCACGGGGCCGAGCACGCGCAGGTCGAGCCAGCGCTCGGCGCGGCTCGCGCTGCGCGCCGCGCGCGCGATGAAGCCGAACGCCAGCGCGGCGAACAGCGCGCTCGCGAGGCGCGCCGCATCGTGCAGCGGCATCACGCGCTGCAGCAACCATGCGAGGCTGGTCGCGACCGCCGCGTAGAGCGGCGGCTTCTCCATGAAGGGCTGGCCGGCGTTGGTCGGCACGACGAAGTCGCCGGTCTCCAGCATGTGCTGGATGATGCCGAACGTATAGGTTTCGTCCTGCTTCCACGGATCGTGGCCCACTATGCCGGGCAGCAGGTACGCAGCCGCCAGTGCCGCGACCAGCAGCCACGCGCGCCAGGCCAGCCGCAGCGCGCGGTCGCGGGGCGCGTCGGCGACGCTCACGGCCACCGTCACGGCCACCGTCACGGCCGCAGCCGCGGCCGCGGCTGCCGCCCCGGAGGGCGAGCCGGCGGTATGAAGCGTCGTATCGAGGTCGGGATCGGCGGCCGATCGGGTGTAGTGTGCCGAGGCGGGCACGGGCGTGCGTCGCCGGCCGGGCGCTGCGGTTCCTGGCATGGAAAAGATCTCGGTCTGGTGAAGCCGGGCCGGCGACATTGGCCGGGCCGTTTTGGTTTGCATCGACGCGACCTGGCAGCCGGATGGCCGGTTGCGTCGCTGGGCGCTAGTAGACCACGGAACTGTTACGAATGTTTACTGGGAGCGCCACGATATTGTGGAGATTTGTGGTGTTGTGACCACCGGGCGAGTCGGGCGGCGGCCGGGGCGGCCGCCCTGGGGCCGGATCAGCGGCCGCCGCCGACGTCCAGTAGCGCGCCGGTCGTGTACGACGCCGCGTCGCTGATGAGCCACACGATCGCTTCGGCGATCTCGTGCGCTTCGCCCGCGCGGCCGAGCGGCGTCTGCGCGCCGAGCCGGGCCGCGCGGTCGGGCTGGCCGCCGCTCGCATGGATCTCGGTCTCGATCAGGCCGGGGCGCACCGCGTTGACCCGCACACCATGCGGGCCCAGTTCCTTCGCGAGGCCGATCGTCAGCGCATCGACCGCCCCTTTCGAGCCGGCATAGTCGACGTACTCGTTCGGCGAGCCGAGCCGCGACGCGATCGACGACACGTTGACGATCGCGCCGCCGCGCCCGCCGCGGTCGGTGGACAGTCGGCGCGCGGCTTCGCGCGCGCACAGATACGCGCCGAGCACGTTGGTATCGAACATGCGCCGCAAGCGGTCGACCGACATGTCGGCGAGCGGCATCGACGGCGCGACGATGCCTGCGTTGTTGACCAGCGCGTCGAGGCGGCCGAACGCGGTCGCGACGGCGTCGAACATCGCGATGACGTCCGCTTCGTTCGACACGTCGCCCGCGACCACGCACGCGCGGCCGCCGGCGTCGCGCACGGCTCGTGCGGTCAGTTCGGCGGCCGCCGCGTCGCGCGTGTAGTTGATGCCGACGTCCCAGCCGCGCGCCGCCGCGAGCACGGCGCTCGCGCGGCCGATGCCGCGGCTCGCGCCGGTGATGAGAACGGTCTTGCGGTCGGACGGCGAGGGCATCATCTGCGGACTCGGGTGAGTGCTCGGGCGGCCGAGCGTTGGAGCGTTGTCGGCGCGTTATTTGGCGGCGTCGGGCGCCCACTTGTCGCGCGCGGGCGGCTGGTAGCGGCGTAGCTGCTCGATCAGCGCGACCGGTTCGGCGCCGATGCACAGCGTGTCGAAATAGGTCGGCCGCATGAAGCCTTCGTCGACCGTATGGCGCAGCATCGCGATCAGCGGGTCGTAGAACGAATCGATGTTGTACAGCGCGACCGGCTTGCGGTGATAGCCGAGTTGCGCCCAGGTGTAGACCTCGAACAGCTCCTCGAGCGTGCCGGCGCCGCCGGGCATCGCGACGAATGCGTCGGCGAGGTCGGCCATCATCTTCTTCCGGTGGTGCATGTCCGGGACGACGTGCAGCTCGGACAGCCCCGTATGGCCGACTTCCTTGTCGACCAGCAGTTCGGGAATCACGCCGACCGCACGGCCGCCGGCCGCCATCACTTCGTCGGCGATCGTGCCCATCAGGCCGACGCGCCCGCCGCCGTAGACGAGCGTGAGGTCCGCCGCGACGAGCGCACGGCCGAACGCGCGCGCGGCGTCCGCATAGACGGGCCGCACGCCGGACGACGAGCCGCAATACACGCAGACTGCCTTCATTGCTTCACGTCCTTCGCGGCCGGCTTCGTGGCGGCGTTGGCGGTGCTGCCGGCGGCGCGCGGCGACCCGTCGCGCGGCGGCAGGTAGTCGGTGAACTCGCGCTTGGGCAGCTTGCCGGACACCAGATCGTCGAACAGCTGACGCGAGCGGCCGCGCAGGTACGGGGCCATGATCGAGATCACGTGCATGCTGACCTGGTGCAGCTCCTCGCGGATCGCATCCTGGTCGTTGTACTTGCGCGGATGCATCACGTACTGATACGACAGCCAGTACGTCGAGATCACGGCCATGTTGGTGGCGATGACTTCGATTTCGGCAGGCGTCGCGACCATCTCGGCGTCGGACACGAGCAGCTCGCACATGTCGTGCGCGAAGCGCACCTTGTGGCTGATGATCTGCTTGAAGTGGGTTTCGAGCGTGCGATTGCGCGCGAGCAGGTCGTTGAGGTCGCGATACAGGAACCGGTAGGTCCACATGAAATCGGCCATGTACTGCAGGTACGACCAGGTCTCGTCGATGGTGGGACGGTGATCTTCGGGAAAGCGCAGCCGCCGTTCGATCTGCTGCTCGAACTGCGCGAAGATGCTGTTGATGATGTCGTCCTTGTTGCGGAAATGGTAGTACAGGTTGCCTGGACTGATTTCCATTTCCTCGGCGATCGTCGTGGTCGTGACGTTCGGCTCGCCGATCTCGTTGAAGAGTTTCAACGACAACTCGAGAATCCGTTCGCGGGTGCGGCGGGGAGGTTTCGCTTCCATGTCGTCCGGCCCTTTGTATGCCGGACAGGCGGGCGCTGCAATCGATGCTGCGAGATTCGTCCGGCGCGGGTTGCTGTTCTAAGTCTGGCGGACGATTATAAACCGCTGTTTCCCCGCGTCGCGCGCATTTCGTCATCGCAATGCGCGCGACGCATGGTGCGCCGCCGCACCGGCGCGCCGGCGTGTTCGGCTAGAAGCCCAGCCAGCCCGCCACCACCGGCCCCAGCACGAAGCCCCAGGTCGTCACGCAGGCGAACAGCGCGATCGTCACGGCCGCACTGCCGAAGTCCTTGGCGCGTTTGGACAGCTCGTGGCGCTCGAGCGAGATGCGGTCGATCGCGGCCTCGACGCTCGAATTCAGCAGTTCGACGATCAGCACCAGCAGCACCGACGCAATCAATAGCGCGCGCGATGCGGCCGGAACCGGTGCGAACGCGCCGGCCGGCAGCATCACCGCGGCGAGCGTGAGCTCCTGCCGGAACGCGCTCTCCTCGCGGATCGCGACGCGCAGGCCGTTCAGCGAATGACGCAGCGCGTACCACGCGCGCGTGATGCCGCGATGGCGCTTGTACGGGTTCGGCGGCAGCGGCGCGAGGCCGTCGTCGGGGCCGAGCGGCTCGGACGCGTGCGCGTCGGTGTCGGCGTGCGGCTCTTCTTCGTCGAACGGGCGATGCGTGGGTGCCGTTGCGGCAGTCGGTGAGGTGTGGTCGTTCAGGTCTCGTTTCAAATGGCAGCACCTTCGGCGGGCGAGTACGCAGTCTTCGGCAGCGGCTGCAGATGCGACGCGAACTGCTCGGACGCCGCGCGCCACGAGAAGCGCTCGGCCCACGCGCGCGCGGTGTCGCGTTCGATCTTCAGCGCCTCGAGGCAGGCTTCCTGCAGGTCCTCGTGCATCGCGCCCGCATTGCCGCCGCCGAGCACGTCGATCGGGCCGGTGACGGGGTACGCGGCAACCGGCGTGCCGCACGCGAGCGCCTCGAGCAGCACGAGGCCGAACGTGTCGGTGCGACTCGGGAACACGAACACGTCGGCCGCAGCATACACCTTCGCGAGCTCGGCTTGCGACAGGACGCCGAGATAGTTCGCTTCCGGGTAGCGCGATTTCAGCTCCGCGAGCGCCGGGCCTTCGCCCGCGACCCACTTCGAGCCCGGCAGATCGAGACGCAGGAACGCCTCGACGTTCTTCTCGATCGCGACGCGCCCGACGTACAGGAAGATCGGCCGCGCCGTGTTGAGCACCTTCGAGTCCATCGGCCGGAAGATGTCGAGGTCGACGCCGCGGGTCCACAGCACGACGTTCGTGAAGCCGAACTTCTCGAGATCCTGCTTCACGACCGGTGTCGGCGCCATCACCGCGCGCGACGGCGCGTGGAACCAATGCAGGAAGCGGTAGGTCGCCGCCAGCGGGATGCCGAAGCGTGCCTGCACGTATTCGGGAAAGCGCGTGTGATACGCGGTCGTGAACGGCAGCTTGCGCGCGCGCGCGTAGCGACGCGCGGCGAGACCGAGCGGGCCTTCGGTCGCGATGTGCAGCGCATCGGGCGCGAACGCGTCGATCCGCGCGCGCAGCTTGCGGTACGGCAGGATCGACAGACGGATCTCCGGGTAGGTCGGGCAGGGCACCGTACGGAATTCGAGCGGCGTCAGCATCTCGACCCGATGGCCGAGCGCGGCGAGCTCGCGCGACGTGCTCTTGAGCGTGCGTACGACGCCGTTGACCTGCGGTTCCCACGCGTCGGTGACGAGCATGATCTTCATCGCGGCTGTGTCCTGTAAGTTGGGTTGTGTCAGGCGGCCGCCTTGGCCTTGCGCGACGGGGCTGCGGACGGTGCGGCGCGCATCGCCGTCCAGTAGACGACCTTCAGTTCACCTTCCGTCGTCTCGACGAGCGCGGACAGGCTTTCGACCCAGTCGCCGTCGTTGCAGTACAGGACGCCGTCGATGTCGCGGATTTCGGCTTTGTGGATGTGTCCGCACACGACGCCGTCGCAGCCGCGGCGGCGTGCTTCGTCGGTCATCACGTTCTCGAACTTCGAGATGAAATTGACGGCGTTCTTCACCTGGTGCTTCAGGTACTGCGACAGCGACCAGTATTGGAAGCCGAGCCGGCTGCGGATCCGGTTGAACCACCGGTTCAGCACGAGGATCAGCGTGTACAGCGTGTCGCCGAGGTACGCGAGCCACTTCGCGTGCTGGATCACGCCGTCGAACAGGTCGCCGTGCACGATCCACAAACGTTTGCCTGCGAGCGTCGTGTGGAACGCTTCGCCGCGCACCTGGATGTCGCCGAACGCGAGATCGCAGAACTGCCGCGCGCCTTCGTCGTGATTGCCGGGGATGTAGACGACCTGCGTGCCCTTGCGCGCCTTGCGCAGGATCTTCTGCACGACGTCGTTGTGCGCCTGCGGCCAGTACCAGCCCTTCTTCAGCTGCCAGCCGTCGATGATGTCGCCGACCAGGTACAGGTATTCCGAATCGTTGTGGCGCAGGAAGTCGAGCAGGTACGGCGCCTGGCAGCCGCTCGAGCCGAGGTGGATGTCCGACAGCCAGATCGTGCGGTAGCGATGCATCGACGATTCGGAATCGTCGTGCTGCGTCGCGTGCGCAGCGGGCGGCTCATGCGGCGACAGCGCGCCGGCCGCGGCGGCGCCGGACAGGAAGGCGGTGGCGGCGCGGGCGCCGATCGGTTGACGGAACAGTGAGGTCGCGGACGTTTTCTGGCCCATGCATGACTCGCGCCGGTTGACATTACCGGCATTGCGCCACGCGGGCGTGACCATGCCATGACAGTCACGAGACGTTCTTATTACTGTCGTGATTGCTTGTTTAGTCGGGGGTGGGGTGGTGTTGCGTGATTGGGCGCCCGGGTTTGGGGTGCTGGCTCGCGGGTGGCGGGACGGCCGGGCGTTTGCGGAGACCGCGTGCGGTTTCGTCAGGGGAATGTGAAGCCGGCCGCTAGCGGCGACGGAGCAGCGGGGAAGCAAAGCAGGCCGAGGAAGCGGCCCGAGCAGCTCAGCGCATCAACGCGAAACCGCGACGACGCGCGTGCGCGCGAGTCGATCGTGCGGAAATTGCCGCCCCGCGTGCAGACGGGCGGCGCCGGCCCAGGCCGCGATCCACGCGGCCGCGAGCGCGAGCGTGACGGGCACCGACAGCCCGAGCAAAGGATGCAGCGCGAGCGGCGGCAGGAACCACAGCCAGGCGAGCGCATAGCGCACGAGCGCGTGACCGGCGGTCAGCGGCCGGCCGTTCGACGATTCGAGCCGAAGCCGCCAGGTTTTCATCGGCAACGTCTGACCGCCGTGGGTCCAGAACCACAGGAAGTACGCGCCGACCACGAGCGCGATCCATGCGGCGAGCAGGTCGTGATGGACGAGGCCGTTGCGCTGTTGCAGCACGACGCTGAAGGCGAGCGTGGCGAAGAACACCACGCCGAACAGCAGGACGGCTTCATACAGCATCGCGGCGAGGCGCCGGCGCACGGACGGCACGGCGTCGCTCGAGTCTTGGGTGGCTGCGGGAGCGCTCGCCACGGCAGTTCAGGAACCCTTGAACAGTGACGGGGCGTCGACGGGCGACACCGGCGTGGCGGCCGGCGGTGCGCCGGAGGTGGCCGAGGCGGCGGGCGGCACGCCCGCGCCGGCCGAAGCGGGTACCGCGGCGGCCGGGTTGCTGGCCGGATGCTCGCGCGCATGCACGAGGCGGCGCACGTCGCGGTCCGCGCCGGTCGGCGGCGCGCTGACGACGCTCGGCCGGCGCCGGCGTTCGGTCGCGGCGAGCCGCTCCTTCTGTTCCTCGGGCAATTGCTGATAGGCCTTCCACGCGCGTTCGCGCGCCTGCGCGGACAGTTCCTTCGCGCTCTGATAGTTCTCGCGCGCGACGCGTCGCTGCTCGGGCGTCATGTGCGCCCATTCGGCCATTCGCTCCTGCAGTTGTTTCTGCGCTTCGGGTGTCAACTTCGCGAAACGTGACGCGATCCTCAGCCATTTTCGCTTGCGAGCGTCGCTGAAGCCGTCCCACTGATCGGCAAACGGCGCGAGCGCCGCGCGCTGGGCCGCGCTCAGGCGCGCCCACGACAGCGGGCCGTTGGCGGCCGGCAGCGGAAGCGGAAGTGGCGCGAGATCGGCGGTCAGCCCGACGGCGGAGGAGGTCGGCGCGGGCGCACTGGTGGCCGCGGGCGAGACCGCCGCGGGCGGCGGGTTGAATCGGGAGTAGGTGGCGACGTACGAAACGGCGATCGCGATCACGCATCCGAAAAATACGGCCAGGCCGCGTTTCTGACTCACCCGTGCGATCCCCTCGTTTATTGTCTGTTAGCGTGCGCGCGAAAGATACGCGTTGAACCCGTGATCGAGATACGCGTTGAGCGGCAGGTCGTCGCTGAGCATCGCCGCGTCGATGTCGGCGAGTTCGGCGGTGCGCTGCATGTCTTCCCAGTAAGCAATGCCGACGAGTCCCGCGAGCAACAGCGCGAGCGGCCACGCGCGCAGCAGCCGGCGCGCGAACGACGCGCGCGGGCGGCTCGCGGGCGGCGTGCCGTAGGCACCGGCCGCACCGGCGAAGGCCGGCACGAACACCGGCGCGCTGGCCGCTTCCGGCTTCTTGCGCGCGAGCGCGGCGCGGCGCGCGGCGGCCAGGCGATCGGTGGTCGCGGCAGGCAGCGCCGCGGCACGTTCGTCCAGCGCGCGGCGAACCTTCAGCGCGAATTCGTGTTCTCGATTTACGGGGGCGGAGCTCATAGCGTGATTCCTTTGGCCTTGAGCGCGTGCGCCAGCGTGTGGGTGGCTCGCGAGCAGTGCGTCTTGACGCTGCCTTCGGAGCACCCCATTGCGGCGGCAGTCTCGGCGACATCCATATCTTCCCAATAACGCATCAGGAACGCTTCCCGTTGACGCGTCGGGAGTTTCTGGATTTCCTCGTCGATGAGGGCCAGGACCTGCTCGCGCTCGAGGCGGTGCTCGGTGCTTTCGACTCGTGCATTGTCATCCGCGGATTCGAGCGTTTCCAGCGGATCGAAGTCTTCGTCGTCGCCGCTGTTGAGCGACGAGAACAGCGTGACCCACGTATTGCGGACTTTCTGACGGCGGAACCAGTCGTGGATCGCGTTCTGCAGGATCCGCTGGAACAGCAGCGGCAGCTCGGCCGCCGGCCGGTCGCCGTATTTCTCCGCCAGCTTGATCATCGCGTCCTGCACGATGTCGAGCGACGCATCGTCGTCGCGCACGGCGTACGCAGCCTGCTTGAACGCGCGCCTTTCGACGCCCGCCAGAAAGTCGGCGAGTTCCTTGTCTGATGCCATTCCGTAAAGGTATGCGCTGCGGACTGCGGCGTGTGAAAGGTCGAAAAATTTCGTAAAACCCGCGGATGCTAACAAATTTTCGCGCGGCTTGGCACCGGTTGCGGCGCGGCACGTTGCGCGCGAGCACCGGGCACGGGCCGGCGGCCGCGGCGATTGATGCGGCGCGGGATATTTTGCTTGACGACCCTTTCGCGACCGGATATCGTCAGCGATTCGCAACATGAAGTGATGGTCTCATTTGAGGCTGGCCCATGAAGCCCGCCCTTCAAACTAGACGCGCCGCTTGAACCCGAGCCACAAGCCCGGCAGAGAGCACCCGATCAATTTTTTGCCGAAAATTCGAAAGGTCAAAATGAACATGCCCAGCGCGGAATTCTCCACGTCGGAACCCCTTTCCCCTCCCGATAGCGACTCCATCGGCGCCACCGTGCTCATGAAGGCACTGGCCGACGAAAAGGTCGAATTCATCTGGGGTTATCCCGGCGGCTCGGTACTCTACATCTACGACGAGCTCTACAAGCAGGACAAGATTCAGCACGTGCTGGTGCGCCACGAACAGGCGGCCGTGCACGCAGCCGATGCGTATGCGCGTTCCACCGGCAACGTCGGCGTCTGTCTCGTCACGTCCGGCCCCGGCGTCACCAATGCGGTGACCGGCATCGCGACGGCCTACATGGATTCGATCCCGATGGTCGTGATCAGCGGCCAGGTGCCGACTGCCGCGATCGGTCAGGACGCGTTCCAGGAGTGCGATACGGTCGGCATCACGCGTCCGTGCGTGAAGCACAACTTCCTCGTGAAGGACGTGCGCGACCTCGCCGAGACGGTCAAGAAGGCGTTCTACATCGCCCGCACAGGCCGTCCGGGCCCCGTGCTGATCGACATCCCGAAAGACATCTCCAAGACGCCGTGCCCGTACGAGCCGGTCAAGAGCGTGTCGCTGCGCTCGTACAACCCGGTCACGAAGGGGCATTCGGGCCAGATCCGCAAGGCCGTGTCGCTGCTGCTGTCCGCGAAGCGTCCGTATATCTACACGGGCGGCGGCATCATCCTCGCCGATGCGTCGCGCGAGCTGAACCAGTTCGCCGATCTGCTCGGCTACCCGGTCACGAACACGCTGATGGGCCTCGGCGGCTATCGCGCGTCGGACAAGAAATTCCTCGGCATGCTCGGCATGCACGGCACGTACGAAGCGAACATGGCGATGCAGCACTGCGACGTGCTGATCGCGATCGGTGCGCGCTTCGACGACCGCGTGATCGGCGACCCGGCGCACTTCGCGTCGCGTCCGCGCAAGATCATCCACATCGACATCGATCCGTCGTCCATTTCCAAGCGCGTGAAGGTCGACATTCCGATCGTCGGCGACGTGAAGGAAGTGCTGAAGGAACTGATCGAGCAGCTGCAGACGGCCGAGCATGGCCCCGACACCGAAGCGCTCGCGCAGTGGTGGAAGGACATCGAAGGCTGGCGCGGCAAGAACTGCCTGAAGTTCGACCGCGAAAGCGAGATCATCAAGCCGCAGTACGTGGTCGAGAAGGCGTGGGAGCTGACGGACGGCAACGCGTTCGTGTGCTCGGACGTCGGCCAGCACCAGATGTGGGCCGCGCAGTTCTACCGTTTCAACAAGCCGCGTCGCTGGATCAACTCCGGCGGCCTCGGCACGATGGGCTTCGGCCTGCCGGCAGCGATGGGCGTCAAGATGGCGCACCCGGACGACGACGTGCTGTGCATCACGGGCGAAGGCTCGATCCAGATGTGCATCCAGGAACTGTCGACCTGCCTGCAGTACGACACGCCCGTGAAGATCATTTCGCTGAACAACCGCTATCTCGGCATGGTCCGCCAGTGGCAGCAGATCGAATACAGCAAGCGCTATTCGCATTCGTACATGGATGCGCTGCCCGACTTCGTGAAGCTCGCCGAGGCGTACGGCCATGTCGGCATGCGGATCGAAAAGACTTCGGATGTGGAGCCGGCGCTGAAGGAGGCGCTGCGCCTGAAGGACCGCACCGTGTTTCTCGACTTCCAGACCGATCCGACCGAAAACGTCTGGCCGATGGTACAGGCCGGCAAGGGCATCACCGAGATGCTGCTCGGCTCGGAAGACCTGTAACGGCGCGACGCGCGCTTGGTCCGGAGCGGCCGCCTTCACGAAGGGCGGCGCGGCACCGGGCGGCGCGCGGCGCGAGTGAATCGACACGGACACATTCTGGAAGAAGCGAACATGAGACACATCATTTCCGTCCTGCTGGAAAACGAACCGGGCGCACTGTCGCGCGTGGTCGGTCTGTTTTCCGCACGCGGCTACAACATCGAAACCTTGACGGTGGCGCCGACCGAAGACCAATCGCTGTCGCGGCTGACCATCGTTTCCATTGGCTCGGACGACGTGATCGAACAGATCACGAAGCATCTGAACCGCCTGATCGAGGTGGTGAAAGTGGTGGACCTGACCGACGGTGCCCACATCGAACGCGAGCTGATGCTGATCAAGGTACGTGCAGTGGGCAAGGAGCGCGAAGAAATGAAGCGGATGTCGGATATTTTCCGCGGCCGCATCATCGACGTGACCGAAAAGACCTACACGATCGAATTGACGGGCGCGAGCGACAAGCTCGACGCATTCATCCAGGGGCTGGACGCGAGCGCGATCCTCGAGACCGTGCGCACCGGCAGCTCCGGCATCGGACGCGGCGAGCGCATCCTGAAGGTGTGATGCCGACCAGGTGGCAACCAGCACGCCGGGTGCGCCGTCATGTCCCGGCTCGCAGTATCCAATCCGAACGAATTGTTGAATTTTTGAATTAGCGAAGGAACCATCATGAACGTTTTCTACGACAAAGACGCCGACCTCTCCCTCATCAAGGGCAAGCAAGTCACGATCATCGGCTACGGCTCGCAAGGCCATGCGCACGCGCTGAACCTGAAGGACAGCGGCGTAAACGTGACGGTCGGCCTGCGCAAGGGCGGCGCGTCGTGGAGCAAGGCCGAGAACGCCGGCCTGTCGGTCAAGGAAGTCGCCGAAGCGGTGAAGGGCGCTGACGTCGTGATGATGCTGCTGCCCGACGAGCAGATCGCCGACGTGTACGCGAAGGAAGTCCACGCGAACATCAAGCAAGGCGCGGCGCTGGCATTCGCACACGGCTTCAACGTCCACTACGGCCAGGTGATCCCGCGCGCCGACCTCGACGTGATCATGATCGCGCCGAAGGCACCGGGCCACACCGTGCGCGGCACGTACTCGCAAGGCGGCGGCGTGCCGCACCTGATCGCGGTCGCGCAGAACAAGTCGGGCGCAGCACGCGACATCGCGCTGTCGTATGCGGCGGCGAACGGCGGCGGCCGTGCCGGCATCATCGAAACGAACTTCCGCGAAGAAACCGAAACCGACCTGTTCGGCGAGCAGGCCGTGCTGTGCGGCGGTACCGTCGAGCTGATCAAGGCTGGTTTCGAGACGCTGGTGGAAGCCGGCTACGCGCCGGAAATGGCGTACTTCGAATGCCTGCACGAGCTGAAGCTGATCGTCGACCTGATCTACGAAGGCGGCATCGCGAACATGAACTACTCGATCTCGAACAACGCCGAGTACGGCGAGTACGTGACGGGCCCGCGCGTCGTCACCGAAGAGACGAAGAAGGCGATGAAGCAGTGCCTGACCGACATCCAGACGGGCGAGTACGCGAAGAGCTTCATCCTCGAAAACAAGGCCGGCGCACCGACGCTGCAATCGCGCCGCCGCCTGACGGCCGAGCACCAGATCGAGCAGGTTGGTGCGAAGCTGCGCGCGATGATGCCGTGGATCGCGAAGAACAAGCTCGTCGACCAGACGAAGAACTAAGCTCCGCGTGCTGTTCCGGCCCTCCGAGTGGAGGGTCGGTAGCAAAAAGCCGCCCGAAGGCAACGGTGCCCCGGGCGGCTTTTGCTATCCTACGGGCTTTGCAATTCACCGAACACCGAACGAACCCATGAACTATCCTCATCCGATCATCGCGCGCGAAGGCTGGCCGTTCATCGCGATTGCAGCCGTCATCGCGTTGTTGATCCACGCCATCGGGGGCTTCGGCTTCGCATGGCCGTTCTGGCTGCTGCTCGTCTTCGTGGTCCAGTTCTTCCGTGATCCGCAGCGCCCGATTCCGGCGCAGCCGAACGCGGTGCTGTGCCCGGCGGACGGCCGTATCGTCGCGGTCGAGACCTCGCACGATCCGTATGCGAACCGCGAAGCGCTGAAGATCAGCGTGTTCATGAATGTCTTCAACGTCCATTCGCAGCGCTCGCCGGTCGATGGCGCGATCTCGAAGGTCGAGTACTTCCCGGGCGCGTTCCTGAACGCGGCGATCGACAAGGCGTCGACCGAGAACGAGCGCAACGCGGTCGTGATCCAGACGGCGAGCGGCAAGACCGTCACCGCCGTGCAGATCGCCGGCCTGATCGCGCGCCGGATCCTCTGCTACGTGCGCGCGGGCGAGCCGCTGTCGCGTGGTCAGCGTTACGGTTTCATCCGCTTCGGTTCGCGCGTGGACGTCTATCTGCCGCTCGGCAGCCGCGCGAAGGTGTCGATCGGCGAGAAGGTGTACGCATCGTCGACGATCCTCGCCGAATTCGAACAGTAAACGGCGGGACGCACGATGGCCGCATTCAAACCGCGCCGGCCGCGCAACGGCACCAGCCAGACGCCGCGCCCGTTTCGCCGCAACAAGGTGATGGCATCGGATCCGGTGCCGAGCGAAAGTCGCCGCGCCGCGCGCCAGCGGTTCCTGAAGACGCGCGGCATCTATCTGCTGCCGAACGCGTTCACGACCGCTGCGCTGTTCTGCGGCTTCTTCGCGGTCGTGCAGGCGATGAACGTGCGCTTCGAGATCGCCGCGATCGCCATCTTCGTCGCGATGGTGCTCGACGGGATGGACGGGCGCGTCGCGCGCATGACGCATACGCAGAGCGCGTTCGGCGAACAGTTCGACAGCCTGTCCGACATGGTGTCGTTCGGCGTGGCGCCCGCGCTCGTGATGTACGAATGGGTGCTGAAGGATCTCGGCCGCTGGGGCTGGCTCGCCGCCTTCGTCTACTGCTCGGGCGCGGCGCTGCGGCTCGCGCGCTTCAACACCAACATTGGCGTCGTCGACAAGCGCTTCTTCCAGGGGCTGCCGAGCCCGGCCGCCGCCGCGCTGATCGCCGGCTTCGTGTGGCTCGCCACCGACAACCGCGTGCCGATGAAGCTCGGCTGGCTGCCGTGGGTCGCGTTCGTGCTGACGATCTACGCGGGCGTGACGATGGTGTCGAACGCGCCATTCTACAGCGGCAAGGCGCTCGACGTGCGGCATCGCGTGCCGTTCGCGGCGATCCTCTTGGTGGTGGTGGCGTTCGTGCTGGTGTCGTCCGATCCGCCGCTGATGCTGTTCTGCCTGTTCGTGCTGTACGGGCTGTCCGGCTACGTGTTCTGGGCGTACATGGCCGTGCGCGGCCGTGCCAACCCGGCGCGCTCGTCGCAGCGCGAGCACTGACGCACATCTGCACCGAACCACGGAACGACGGCGGCCATGAGGCCGCCGTTTTCATTTGTCCCTTATCCTGCTGCGCGCCCGCGCATCCCGGGTGCGGGCGGATTGCACACCCGGCGGATTGTCGCTATAGTCGTCGGCATGACCGCATTTTCCCGCCTCTCCCTCCTTCTAGCCGGTGCGCCGCTACGCGCGCTAGCTTTGGCGCGCCTGCCGCGCTGACCGTTCTCGCCCCCCGTCAAGCTTCGTCTGTTGTTGAGCGTCGCCAGCGGTGGCGCGATCTCATTACGTTTGATTCCCGCATAAAGAGCCCTGGAGCCCCCCATGACAGACAAGCTGATCATTTTCGATACGACGTTGCGTGACGGTGAACAATCGCCCGGCGCGTCGATGACGAAGGAAGAGAAAATCCGCATCGCGAAGCACCTCGAGCGGATGAAGGTCGACGTGATCGAGGCCGGTTTCGCGGCCAGCTCGAACGGCGACTTCGACGCGATCCACACGATCGCCGGGCTCGTGAAGGACAGCACGATCTGCTCGCTCGCGCGCGCCAACGACAAGGACATCCAGCGCGCAGCCGATGCACTGAAGCCGGCCAACAGCGCGCGGATCCACACGTTCATCGCGACGTCGCCGCTGCACATGGAAAAGAAGCTGCGCATGACGCCGGACCAGGTGTTCGAGCAGGCGCGGCTCGCGGTGCGCTTTGCACGCAAGTTCACCGACAACGTCGAGTTCTCGCCGGAAGACGGCAGCCGCTCGGATCTCGACTTCCTGTGCCGCGTGCTGGAAGCGGTGATCGCCGAAGGCGCGACGACGATCAACATCGCCGATACGGTCGGCTACGGCGTGCCGGAGCTTTACGGCAACCTGGTGAAGACGCTGCGCGAACGCATTCCGAACTCGGACAAGGCGATCTTCTCCGTGCATTGCCACAACGACCTCGGGATGGCGGTCGCGAACTCGCTCGCGGGCGTGAAGATCGGCGGCGCGCGTCAGGTCGAATGCACGATCAACGGTCTCGGCGAGCGCGCGGGCAATACGTCGCTCGAAGAAATCGTGATGGCCGTGAAGACGCGCAAGGACTACTTCGGCCTCGACGTCGGCATCGACACGACGCAGATCGTGCCGACCTCGAAGCTCGTGTCGCAGATCACCGGTTTCGTCGTGCAGCCGAACAAGGCCGTGGTCGGGGCGAACGCGTTCGCGCACGCTTCCGGCATCCACCAGGACGGCGTGCTGAAGGCGCGCGACACCTACGAGATCATGCGCGCGGAAGACGTGGGCTGGACCGCGAACAAGATCGTGCTCGGCAAGCTGTCGGGCCGTAACGCGTTCAAGCAGCGGCTGCAGGAGCTCGGCGTGTCGCTCGACAGCGAAGCCGAACTGAACGCCGCGTTCATGCGCTTCAAGGATCTCGCCGACCGCAAGGCCGAGATCTTCGACGAGGACATCATCGCGATCGTCTCCGAAGAATCGGCGCTCGCGCAGGAGCAGGAGCACTTCAAGTTCGTGTCGCTGTCGCAGCATTCGGAAACCGGCGAGCAGCCGCAGGCGAAGGTCGTGTTCGCGGTCGAAGGCAGCGAGGTGACCGGCGAGGCGCGCGGCAACGGCCCGGTCGATGCGACGTTCAACGCGATCGAGGGCGAAGTCGGCAGCGGTTCCGAGCTGCTGCTGTATTCGGTGAACGCGATCACGACCGGCACGCAGGCGCAGGGCGAAGTGACGGTGCGGCTGTCGAAGAACGGGCGCATCGTGAACGGCGTCGGCACCGACCCGGACATCGTCGCGGCTTCCGCGAAGGCGTACATCGCCGCGTTGAACAAGCTGCACTCGAAGGACGACAAGCTCAACCCGCAACGCGCGTAAGCGTCGCGCGCCGGTAACACCTGACATGCCCCGTGCGGCCATACGCCGCACGGGGCATTTTTCATGGGCCGGTCATTCGGCGGCCGGCGTACGCCACGACCAGCGGCGGGCAGCCGCGGCGGCGGCCGGCTTGCGGCGCCGGAACTCGACCGTGATCGCGCGCCGCGGCGCCTCGGCGATGAACGCGTCGAGCAGTTCGAGCACGTCGTGATCGATGTAGTCGGCGCGCGTCGCGTCGATGATCACGGCAGCCCGATCGGGGATGTGGCGCAGGTGATGCTTGACCTGCACCTTGCCGAGGAACGACACGTCCTTGCGGAACGACAGCAGGAAGTGGTCGTCGTGCTGCGCGAGCGTGACGGGGCTCTTCAGGTTCGCGACCGCGACGGCCAGCACGCTGCAGGCGAGGCCGAGCGCGATGCCGAACAGCAGGTCGACGGCCAGCACGCCCGCGATCGTCGCGGCGAACGGCACGAACGCCGCGGGGCCCTGGTTCATCACCGAGCGGAACAGCGCGGGTTTCGCGAGCTTGATGCCCGTATGGATCAGGATCGCGGCGAGGCTCGCGAGCGGGATCAGGTTGATCAGGCCGGTGAGCGCGAACACGCTGGCGAGCAGCAGGATGCCGTGCACGATCGCCGACATCCGGCTTTGCGCGCCGGCGTTGACGTTGGCCGAGCTGCGCACGATCACCGACGTGATCGGCAGGCCGCCGAACGCGCCCGCGACGAGGTTGCCGACGCCCTGCGCCTTCAACTCGCGGTCCGGCTGCGCCGGCCGCCGCTTCGGATCGATCTGCTCGACCGCTTCGAGGCACAGCAGCGTCTCGAGGCTCGCGACGACCGCCAGCGTGATCGCGACGCGCCACACGTCCGGATTGACCAGTTGCGCGAAGTTCGGGCCGAGTTCCGCGTGCTTCAGCGACGCCGCGAGCGCGGCGAACGAGTCGAATTCCGGCAGCGTCACGCGATGCGCGGCGCCCGGCGCGGCCGACGGCGCCAGCGCGCCGAGCACGAGCGTCGCGCCGATGCCGAGCACGACGACCGCGAGCGGCGCGGGCACCGAGCGCACCCATGCGAAGCGGCGCAGCGCGGGCGTGTCCCAGGCGAGCAGCAGCGCGAGCGACGCGATCGCGATGGCGGTTGCCGCCCACGCGGTCGGCAGCGCCATCCACGAGGCAAGCGATGGTGAGCCTGCGCCGCCGATGCCGAGCGCATACGGAATCTGTTTGACGATCAGCAGGATGCCGATCGCGGCGAGCATGCCCTTGATCACGGGCGACGGGACGTAAGCGGCGAAGCGGCCGGCGCGCAGCATGCCGAAGCCGAACTGCAGCACGCCGGACAGCAGTACGGCGAGCAGGAACGCGGAGAAGCTGCCGAGTTGCGCGATGCCTTCGACGACGATCACGACGAGGCCGGCCGCGGGGCCGCTCACCGACAGCGACGAGCCGCTGAGCAGCGCGACGACGATCCCGCCGACAATGCCGGACACGAGCCCGGCGAACGGCTCGACGCCGGATGCATTCGCGATACCGAGGCAAAGCGGCAGCGCGACGAGGAACACGACGATGCCGGCGACCATGTCGCGCGGCAGGGTGGATAGATGCTCGTTCAGTTTCATGATGAGGGCGATGTCATTGGCGTGGAAGAAGGCGCGGATCAGCCGACTGCCGCGGCCGTGGCGGCGTGCTCGAGGTCGGATTCGGCCGGCTCGGGCGCCGTATAGCCGGAGTCGAGCTCCTTCAGGCGGCCGTCGGCGAGCGAAAATATCCAGCCGTGCACGAGCGGCGGGCGCTCGCGGCCGCGCACGATCGGCGACGCACGCAGCAGCCGCACCTGTTCGAGGACGTTCAATTCGGCCAGACGATCGGCGGCAGCCGTTTCGTCGAGGCCGCCGAGCGTGTCGCGATGGCGTCGTGCGAGCGCGCAGAGCGGAGCGATGCGCCGCGCCACGTGCGGCAGGTCGGCCGGCGGCGGCAGCAGCGACGCGCGCACGCCGCCGCAACCGTAGTGACCGCAGACGATCACATGGTCGACCTTCAGCACGCGCACGGCGTACTCGAGCACGCTCGCGGAATTGTCGTCGTCGGGATGGAACAGGTTCGCGATGTTGCGATGGACGAACAACTCGCCGGGCACGCTGTGCGTGATGGTTTCGGCGGGCACGCGGCTGTCGGAGCAGCCGATCCACAGCACGCGCGGATTCTGACCGCGCGCGAGCGTATCGAAGAAGCCGGGCGTGTGTTCGCGCGTCTCGCGGGCCCAGGCGATGTTGGCAACCAGCATGCTCTTCGGGCGGTTCATGAGGACTCCTTTTCGACAGAAACGAATAGACACCGCACAAAACGTGAGCGGTCAGATGCTTTCTAAATTGAAAGGTTTGATTCGACCGATATTAGGGGTACGCCCTAGTGCCAGGGGTCATTGATACAAATTGTTTCAACTCGATTCGGCAAGGTGCATCAATTGCACCAATTCAACGCACGGAACGGATAGTCCATGCGCGGGGTTGCTGGCGTTGCGCCACAAGCGATTCGGCATGTCGCCACGCGAGCGTTGTGGCATCGGAAAGCATTACCGCGGAGGAATCGCGATTAATGAACCAGGGCGGAAAAAACGAAATGGCCATTTACGCATCGATACGTAAATGGCCATTGTGAAAATTGCGCGAAAATGCGCAATCGAAGCTCAGAACAGATTACGACGATCGGGGTCGTGCAGCGGATCGGGGGTTTTCTGCGTCGTGCGCAGGATGCCCTGCGGATCGAAATAGAAGCTGTACATCATGTACCAGACGTTGTCCTCGAGATACCGGTACGTCCACACCTCGCGCTTCATCAGCGGGAAGTACGAGGTTTCGACCGGGCGGCCGAAGTTGACGAGCACGTCGGTCTTGGTCCACTTGCCGATTTCCGCGCGATAGAACTCGCTCGGCTGCAGCACCTGGCGCACGTTGACGATCCGATGGGCCGCATCGATGTCGGCCGCGATCGTGATCTCGCCCATCGGCTGGGTCGGCCACATCATCCGCTTGCCGCCGCCGGGGAGGTCGTAGATCTCGCGCGGCGGGCCCATGCGCGCGACGATCGCCGACTCGTCCTGGCCGGCCTGGTATTGCTGCCACGGTTGGGCGCAGCCGGCGACGAGCGTCGCCGCGCAGGCGATCAGCACCGGCAGGCGCATGGGAATGCGAATGCGCATGGGTTTCTCCAGAACTCGCTAACCGTTCAGTTGTATCACGGACCGCGCGTGCCCGCGCACGCGCGCGCAAAAATCGGTGCGGATCGCCGGCCGGCGCCGCGTCGCGCGATGCTTGCGGGCGGCGGCGCGGGCGGCCTATGATCCGCGCTTTCCCCGGACAGATTCAGCGGCAGGTAACGGATGCAATCATGGAAGCGATGGGCGCTCGCGTGGAGCGCCGGATGGATGCTGGCGTCGTGCGCGCAGGCGGCAGGCGAGCCGGTGCGGATCGCCTTGATCGAAGGGATGTCGGGCCCGTTCGCGAATGCGGGCGCGGCAGTCGAGCGCAACCTGCGGTTCGGCGTCGAGCAGGTCGATGCGGCGGGCGGCGTGAAGCTGCGCGACGGCAAGCATCCGCTCGAACTCGTCGTGCTCGACAGCAAGGGCAGCCCGGAAGATGCGCTCGTGCAGTTGCGCGCGGCGGCCGACCGTCACATCGGCTTCGTCGCGCAGGGCAACAGCTCGGCGGTGGCGGCCGCGCTGGTCACCGCGCTCGACAAGCTGAACGCGCGCACGCCGGACAACCGGATGCTGCTCCTTAATTATTCGGCCGACGATCCGGCGCTCACCGGCGCGCGCTGCAGTTTCTGGCATTTCCGTTTCGACGCGCACGCCGGGATGCGGATGGCCGCGCTCGCCGACGTGATGGCGCGCGACCGCGCGCTGCGCAAGGTCTATCTGCTGAACCAGGACTACAGCTTCGGCCATGACGTCAGCACGCTCGCGCGGCAGGCGCTGGCCGAGCGGCGCCCCGACGTGACGATTGCCGGCGACGAATTCCATCCGATCGGCCGCATCAAGGATTTCTCGCCGTATATCGCGAAGATCCGCGCGAGTGGCGCGGACGCCGTCGTGACCGGCAACTGGGGCAACGACCTCACGCTGCTCGTGAAGGCGGCGCGCGAGCAGGGGCTGAACGCGAAGTTCTACACGTTCTACGGCAACAGTCTCGGCGCGCCGGCCGCGCTCGGCGACGCGGGCGTCGGACGGGTCGTGGCCGTCGCCGACTGGCACCCGAACGCGGGCGGCGCGAAGTCGGACGCGTTCTACCGTGCGTTCCGCACCCGTTTCCCCGCCGCGCAGGACGACTATCCGGTGCGGCGCATGAGCTTGATGATCGAGATGCTGGCGGCCGCGATGGAGCGGGCCGGTTCGGCCGACCCGGTCGCGGTGGCCCACGCGCTGGAAGGGCTGTCGTTCGACGACGGCTTCCATGCGTCGACGATGCGCGCCCAGGATCATCAATTGATCCAGCCCCTTTACGTGATGGAGATGGACAAGGCCGGCACGCCGGGCGTTCGCTTCGACAACGAGGGCTCGGGCTACGGCTTCCGGACGATTCTGGCGGTGCCGGCGCAGCGCACGCCGCTGCCGTCCGCGTGTTCGATGACGCGGCCGTGACGGGCGGCGGTAGGAGCGGCGCGTAGTTGTGCTACAATGCGCGCCGGTTGTAAGTCACGGCACGGCCATTCTTCCGTGTCCGCGTGTACAGTTGGAAAGTCGAAATCAAGGAAATCACATGTCTGTTGCAGATATCAAGAAGTCGGAAGTCGTTGCTCAGTTCGCCCGCGGTACCAACGACACGGGTTCGCCCGAAGTCCAGGTCGCACTGCTGACCGCACGTATCGTCGAACTGACGGGTCACTTCAAGACCCACGCGAAGGATCACCACAGCCGCCGCGGCCTGCTGCGCATGGTGAGCCGCCGCCGCAAGCTGCTCGACTACCTCAAGGGCAAGGATGCCGACCGTTACCGCGCGCTGATCGAGAAGCTGGGTCTGCGTAAGTAATCGAGGCGATTGCCGCCAGCAAGATGCCTGTGTCAGTCCGCTGATGCAGGCATTTTGTTTTTGCGCGGTGCGTAGCGTCACACGCATCGCAGGTAGTCCGGTACATCGCGGCCGGGCTGCCGGAACGGCTGATACCGGGGTCGGGATTTGTGTCATTCCAGCGCGCCGCTCGACGAGCGTCGCGCTGGAATGGCATAAAAAACACACCTTGCTCCGGATGATTCGGTCGGGACGCCGCCGCGCGGGATGGCCCACGCGGCGAATGAAACGAATGAGTTCAAAGGAGCAACCATGTCCATGTTCAACAAGGTCGTGAAGGAATTCCAGTGGGGCCAGCACAAGGTGCGCCTCGAAACCGGTGAAGTCGCCCGTCAGGCGAGCGGTGCCGTGATCGTCGACGTGGAAGACACCGTCGTGCTGGCAACCGTCGTCGGCGCGAAGTCGGCGAAGCCGGGTCAGGATTTCTTCCCGCTGACCGTCGACTACCTCGAAAAGACCTACTCGGCCGGCAAGATCCCCGGCGGCTTCTTCCGTCGCGAAGGCCGCCCGTCGGAGCATGAGACGCTGACGTCGCGCCTGATCGATCGTCCGCTGCGCCCGCTGTTCCCGGAAGGCTTCTACAACGAAGTGCAGGTCGTGATCCACGTGCTGTCCGTGAACCCGGACATCCCGGCCGACATTCCCGCGCTGATCGGCGCGTCGGCCGCGCTGGCCGTGTCGGGCCTGCCGTTCAACGGCCCTGTCGGTGCCGCGCGCGTCGCGTACATCGACAACGCCTACGTGCTGAACCCGACGCGTGACCAGATCAAGGCATCGAGCCTCGACCTCGTCGTCGCCGGTACGGAGCGCGCGGTGCTGATGGTCGAATCGGAAGCGGATCAACTGCCGGAAGACGTGATGCTGGGCGCGGTCGTGTTCGGCCACGAACAGATGCAGATCGCGATCGACGCGATCCACGAGCTCGTGCGCGAAGGCGGCAAGCCGGAGTGGGACTGGCAGCCGGCCCCGAAGAACGAAGCGCTGATCGCGCGCGTGACGGAACTGGCGCACGGCGATCTGCTCGCCGCTTACCAGCTGCGCGACAAGCAGGCGCGCTCGACGAAGCTGAAGGAAGTCTACGCGGCGACCTCGGCGAAGCTCGAAGAAGACGCGCTGGCGGCCGGCACGGTCGCGGCCGACAAGGCCACCGTCGGCAACATCCTGTTCGACATCGAAGCGAAGATCGTCCGCTCGCAGATCCTGAACGGCGAGCCGCGCATCGACGGTCGCGACACGCGCACCGTGCGTCCGATCGAGATCCGCACCGGCGTGCTGCCGCGCACCCACGGTTCGGCGCTGTTCACGCGTGGCGAGACGCAGGCGCTCGTCGTCGCGACGCTCGGCACGAAGGGCGACGAGCAGATCATCGACGCGCTCGAAGGTGAATACCGCGAGCGCTTCATGCTCCACTACAACATGCCGCCGTTCGCGACGGGCGAAACGGGCCGCGTCGGCTCGCCGAAGCGTCGTGAAATCGGCCACGGCCGTCTCGCGAAGCGCGCGCTGGTCAAGTGCCTGCCGAGCGCCGACGAATTCGGCTACTCGATCCGCGTCGTGTCGGAAATCACCGAATCGAACGGTTCGTCGTCGATGGCGTCGGTGTGCGGCGGCTGCCTCGCGCTGATGGACGCCGGCGTGCCGATGAAGGCGCACGTCGCCGGTATCGCGATGGGCCTGATCCTCGAGGGCAACAAGTTCGCGGTGTTGACCGACATCCTCGGCGACGAAGATCACCTCGGCGACATGGACTTCAAGGTGGCCGGCACCGAGCACGGCGTGACCGCGCTGCAGATGGACATCAAGATCCAGGGCATCACGAAGGAAATCATGCAGGTCGCGCTCGCGCAGGCGAAGGAAGGTCGCATGCACATCCTCGGCAAGATGACGTCGGCAGTGTCGGGTGCGAACACGCAACTGTCCGAGTTCGCGCCGCGCATGATCACGATCAAGATCAACCCGGAAAAGATCCGCGACGTGATCGGCAAGGGCGGTTCGGTGATCCGCGCGCTGACCGAAGAAACCGGCACGACGATCGACATTTCGGACGACGGCGTCGTGACGATCGCGAGCACGAGCAGCGAAGGCATGGCCGAAGCGAAGAAGCGCATCGAGAACATCACGGCCGAGATCGAAGTCGGCCAGGTGTACGAAGGCACGGTGCTCAAGCTGCTCGATTTCGGCGCGATCGTGAACCTGCTGCCGGGCAAGGATGGCCTGCTGCACATCTCGGAAATCGTCAACGAGCGCGTGAAGGACATCAACGACTACCTGAAGGAAGGTCAGCAGGTTAAGGTCAAGGTGATCCAGACGGATGAGAAGGGTCGCGTGCGCCTGTCGGCGAAGGCGCTGCTGAACGAAGCGGCTGCCGCGTCGCAGTCGGACACGCCGCCGCAGCAGTAAGCGGACCCGCGTGAGAACGGCCGGCAGCGCGAGAGCGCGCCGGCCGTTTTTTCTGTAGCATCGTTGTGCGGCGCAGCATCCGCGCCGCGCGCGGGCGCCTCATTCGCCATCCGATTCCGAGCCTGGAGCCATCACCATGAAAGCCATTGAAATCACCGAATTCGGTGCCCCCGACGTGTTGAAGCTGACGGAGCGCGTGCGCCCCGAACCGGCGCGCGGCGAGGTGCTGATCAAGGTGGCGGCTTCGGGCGTGAACCGGCCCGACGTGTTCCAGCGCAAGGGCGCGTATGCGCCGCCGCCCGGTGCGTCGGACCTGCCGGGCCTCGAGGTCGCGGGCGAGATCGTCGGCGGCGACCTGTCCGATCCGGCGCTGAACCCGTTCGGGCTGAAGCTGGGCGACCGCGTCTGCGCGCTGCTCGCCGGCGGCGGCTACGCCGAATATGCGGTCGCGCCGCTGCCGCAATGCCTGCCGGTGCCCGGCGGCCTGACCGACATCGAAGCTGCGTCGTTACCCGAAACGTTCTTCACGGTGTGGAGCAACGTGTTCGACCGTGCGCTGCTCGGCGCGGGCGAGGGCGGCGAGCAGGAAACGCTGCTGGTGCAGGGCGGCTCGAGCGGGATCGGCGTGACGGCCATCCAGATCGCGCATGCGCTCGGTTTCCGCGTGTTCGCGACGGCCGGCACGGCGGACAAATGCCGGGCATGCGAGGCGCTCGGCGCCGAGCGTGCGATCAACTACAAGACCGAGGATTTCGTCGAGGTCGTCAAGTCGCTGACGCACGACCGCGGCGTCGACGTGATCCTCGACATGGTCGGCGCGGCGTACCTGCCGCGCGAACTCTCCGCGCTCGCGGACGGCGGCCGGATCGTGCTGATCGCGCTGCTCGGCGGCGCGAAGGCCGAGATCAACCTGGGCGAGATCCTGCGCCGCCGCCTGACGGTGACGGGCTCGACGCTGCGTCCGCGTCCGGTCGAGTTCAAGGCGCGCATCGCCGCCCAGCTGAAGGCGCGCGTGTGGCCGCTGCTCGCGGACGGCCGCATCAAGCCGGTCATCTACCGCGTGCTGCCTGCCGGCGACGCCGCCCAGGCGCACGCGCTGATGGAAAGCGGCGAGCACATCGGCAAGATCGTGCTGGATTGGGGCGCGATCGCGTGACGGTCGTGCGGCCGGGCTTGACATCGGCGGTTTGACCGGTTCAAGCCGGGCGCAGTAAAATCGCGGGTTTGCTTCGCCAGAATCCAACCTGACGGCCGGTTTTTCGGCACGTTAATGACAAGATAGTGACGAGACGGACACGATGTCGAAACAACGAACAAAGCGAGTGATCGGCAACTGGAAGATGCACGGCCGGC
This sequence comes from Burkholderia sp. WP42, assembly GCF_000745665.1. Classification (NCBI taxonomy): domain Bacteria; kingdom Pseudomonadati; phylum Pseudomonadota; class Betaproteobacteria; order Burkholderiales; family Burkholderiaceae; genus Burkholderia; species Burkholderia sp. WP42. The sequence continues at coordinate 125,366 of NZ_JQJT01000023.1, forward strand.
TGGCCGGCAACCAGGCGCTGCTGAACGAAGTGGTGCAGGGCGCGGACGCAGTGGCGGCCGGCACGTCGATCGGCGTATGCGTGCCGTTCCCCTATCTCGCGCAGGTTCAGGCGGTGCTCGGCGGCAGCCGGGTGGCGTTCGGCGCACAGGACGTGTCGGCGCACGAGCAGGGCGCGTACACCGGCGAAGTGGCGGCCGCGATGGTCGCGGAATTCGGCGCGCAGTATGCGATCGTCGGTCACTCGGAGCGTCGCGCGTATCACGGCGAGCGCAACGAGACCGTCGCCGCGAAAGCGCAGCGCTCGCTCGCGGCGGGCCTCACGCCGGTCGTGTGCGTCGGCGAAACGCTCGACGAGCGCGAAGCGGGCACGACGGAGCAGGTCGTCGGTGCGCAGCTCGACGCCGTGCTGGCCGCGCTGACGGCCGACGAGGCGGCGCGCATCGTCGTCGCGTACGAGCCGGTCTGGGCGATCGGCACCGGCAAGAGCGCGACGTCGGCGCAGGCGCAGGAGGTTCACGCGTTCCTGCGTGCGCGTCTCGCGGCGAAGGGTGCGGCGCACGTGTCGGTGCTGTACGGCGGCAGCGTCAAGCCGGACAACGCGGAAGAACTGTTCGCGCAGCCGGACATCGACGGCGGCCTGATCGGCGGCGCGTCGCTGAAGGCTGAAGATTTTCTGGCGATCTGCCGGGCTGCGCGTTGAGCGGTCCGCGATCGAATTGAACCATGATGGCGGCCGGGTGGTCCGGTCGCCAGATCCAACCGGGTGGGTGTGATGCTGTTATTCAAAACGCTGATTATTGTGGTGCAGGTGCTGTCCGCGCTGGGCGTGATCGGGCTCGTGCTGCTGCAGCACGGCAAGGGTGCCGACATGGGCGCCGCATTCGGCAGCGGCGCGTCGGGCAGCCTGTTCGGCGCGACCGGCTCGGCGAACTTCCTGTCGCGCACGACGGCCGTGCTGGCTACGGTTTTCTTCATCGCGACGCTCGCATTGACGTACCTCGGTTCGTACAAGGCGACGCCGTCGGCAGGCGTACTGGGCGCGACCGCGACCGCGCCGGCGGCCTCGGCGCCGGTCGTCGCAGCCTCTGCCGCAGTGGGTTCCGCCGCGTCGGCGGCAAGCGCCCCGGGCCAGGACGTGCCGAAATAAAAAGTTAAAATTTTTGCCGTTGTGCGTTGAACAAACCGGGAACTCGGGTTAGAATTTAATTCTTGAAGCGATTCGCGGGAAACGTGCAGTACGACCCGAGTTGCATGCAGTGCCGACGTGGTGAAATTGGTAGACACGCTATCTTGAGGGGGTAGTGGCGAAAGCTGTGCGAGTTCGAGTCTCGCCGTCGGCACCAAAGTTACTCAATGCCAGCCGCTTCTAGTGGCTGGCATTTTTCATTTGTGGGGTGTGTCTTGCGATTGTCTTGGAATCGCGCGTACTCCGAAATGATTCCTTCCGCCGGAAGTGGTATTCTCCGGACGCTCAGAACCAACCGATAGAGGATTGCCTTGAACCTCGCAGCCTATTACCCCGTCTTGTTGTTCCTCCTCGTGGGCACTGGTTTAGGTATAGCGCTGGTCAGTATCGGCAAGCTCCTTGGGCCCAACAAGCCGGACGTCGACAAGAACGCACCGTACGAGTGCGGCTTTGAAGCCTTTGAAGACGCCCGGATGAAGTTCGACGTCCGGTACTACCTCGTCGCCATCCTGTTCATCATCTTCGATCTCGAAACCGCATTCCTGTTTCCGTGGGGCGTCGCGCTCCGGGACATCGGCTGGCCGGGTTTCAGCGCAATGATGATTTTTCTGCTCGAATTCCTGCTGGGCTTTGCCTATATCTGGAAGAAAGGCGGGCTCGACTGGGAGTGATGGGTTTAATCGCCGGTTTGCATGGGCGACCACGCTGGGTCGCTCGTCTGGAGTGGAAAGCAAATGAGTATCGAAGGGGTCTTGAAGGAAGGGTTTGTCACCACGACGGCTGACAAGCTGATCAACTGGACGCGCACCGGCTCGTTGTGGCCGATGACGTTCGGGCTCGCGTGTTGCGCCGTCGAGATGATGCATGCGGGCGCGGCGCGCTACGACCTGGACCGGTTCGGGGTCGTGTTCCGCCCGAGTCCGCGCCAGTCCGACGTGATGATCGTCGCCGGCACGCTCTGCAACAAGATGGCGCCGGCACTGCGTCGCGTGTACGACCAGATGGCCGAGCCGCGCTGGGTGATCTCGATGGGATCGTGCGCGAACGGTGGCGGTTACTACCACTACTCGTACTCGGTGGTGCGCGGCTGCGACCGGATCGTGCCCGTCGACGTCTACGTGCCGGGCTGCCCGCCCACGGCCGAGGCGCTGGTCTACGGCGTGATCCAACTGCAGGCGAAGATCCGCCGCACCAATACCATCGCCCGTCAATAAAGGCCCGAGCGTCCCCTCAATATGGCAAGCAAAATCGAGACTCTCAAGGCAAACCTCGAAGCCGCGCTCGGCGCGCGCGTGGTGAGCCTCACCGAAGCAATCGGTGAACTGACGCTCGTCGTGAAGGCGAGCGATTACCTCGAAGTCGCAAAGACGCTGCGCGACGATCCGAAGCTCCGTTTCGAGCAGTTGATCGACCTCTGCGGCATCGACTACCAGACGTACGGCGACGGCGCGTACGACGGCCCGCGTTTTGCGGCCGTGTCGCAGCTGCTGTCGGTCACGAACAACTGGCGCCTGCGCCTGCGCGTGTTCGCGCCGGACGACGATCTGCCGATCGTGCCGTCGCTCGTCGACACCTGGTCTTCCTCGAACTGGTACGAGCGCGAAGCGTTCGACCTGTACGGCCTCGTGTTCGAAGGGCACCCCGACCTGCGCCGCCTCCTCACCGACTACGGCTTCATCGGCCACCCGTTCCGCAAGGACTTCCCGGTGTCGGGCTACGTCGAAATGCGCTACGACCCGGAAGAGAAGCGGGTCGTCTACCAGCCGGTGACGATCGAGCCGCGCGAAATCACGCCGCGCGTGATCCGCGAGGATCGCTATGGCGGTCTGAAACATTAAGGGGGCGTCATGGCAGAAATCAAGAACTACACGCTCAACTTCGGCCCGCAGCACCCGGCAGCGCACGGCGTGCTGCGCCTCGTGCTCGAGCTCGACGGCGAAGTCATCCAGCGTGCCGATCCGCACATCGGCCTGCTGCACCGCGCGACCGAAAAGCTCGCGGAAAACAAGACCTTCATCCAGTCCGTGCCGTACATGGACCGTCTCGACTACGTGTCGATGATGGTCAACGAGCACGGCTATGTGCTCGCGATCGAGCGTCTGCTCGGCATCGACGTGCCGGAGCGCGCGCAGTACATCCGTGTGCTGTTCGACGAGATCACGCGCGTGCTGAACCACCTGATGTGGATCGGCGCGCACGCGCTCGACGTCGGCGCAATGGCCGTGTTCCTGTACGCGTTCCGCGAGCGCGAAGACCTGATGGACGTGTACGAAGCGGTGTCCGGCGCACGGATGCACGCGGCGTATTACCGTCCGGGCGGCGTCTATCGCGACCTGCCGGATGCGATGCCGCAATTCAAGGCGTCGAAGATCCGCAACGAGAAGGCGCTCGCGAAGATGAACGAAGCGCGCAGCGGCTCGGTGCTCGACTTCATCGACGACTTCTTCACGCGCTTCCCGAAGTGCATCGACGAATACGAAACCCTGCTGACCGACAACCGGATCTGGAAACAGCGTCTGGTCGGGATCGGCGTCGTGAGCCCGGAACGTGCGTTGCAGATGGGCCTCACCGGCCCGATGCTGCGCGGCTCGGGGATCGCGTGGGACCTGCGCAAGAAGCAACCGTACGAAGTGTACGATCGCATGGATTTCGACGTGCCGGTCGGCGTGAACGGCGATTGCTACGACCGCTATCTGGTGCGTGTCGAAGAAATGCGTCAGTCGGTCCGTATCGCGAAACAGTGTATTGAGTGGCTCCGCAAGAATCAGGGGCCGGTGATGACCGACAATCACAAGGTTGCGCCGCCGTCGCGCGTCGGCATGAAGACCAACATGGAAGACTTGATTCACCACTTCAAGCTCTTCACCGAAGGTTTTCACGTGCCGGAAGGCGAAGCGTACGCGGCAGTCGAGCATCCGAAGGGCGAGTTCGGCATCTATCTCGTGTCGGACGGTGCCAACAAGCCGTATCGCCTCAAGATCCGCGCACCGGGCTTCGCGCATCTCGCGTCGCTCGACGAAATGGCGCGCGGCCACATGATTGCCGACGCCGTCACGATCATCGGTACGCAGGACATCGTGTTCGGCGAGATCGATCGCTAATGGTTGCGCCGCCCGCGCGAGCGGGCGGCGAGCAGTAAGTCACACGCGAAGTCTGATGCTGCATGCGCTGAACCGGCGCGGCTTCGCAAGCTGTCAACAGTGAGCGCCAGGTCTGCCGTCCATGCACAGCAGTGCGGCAGGTTGTTCGTTCGGTAGGAATTGAAAGAGTCGTGTCTGAAAATGATCTCAGCTGAAGGCCTGAAAGAAATCGATCGAGCGTTGACGAAGTATCCCGCCGATCAGAAACAGTCCGCCGTGATGTCGGCGTTGGCCGTCGCTCAGGAAGAGCACGGCTGGCTGTCGCCCGAACTGATGCAGTTCGTCGCGGACTATCTCGGCATGCCGGCCGTTGCCGTGCAGGAAGTCGCGACGTTCTACACGATGTACGAGCTCAAACCGGTCGGCAAGCACAAGATCACGCTCTGTACGAACCTGCCGTGTCAGCTTGGCCCGCACGGCGGCGCCGAGGCGACGGCCGACTACCTGAAACAGAAGCTGGGCATCGGCTTCGGCGAGACCACGCCTGACGGCAAGTTCACGCTGAAAGAAGGCGAATGCATGGGCTCGTGCGGCGATGCGCCGGTGCTGCTGGTGAACAATCACAGAATGTGCAGCTTCATGAGCCGCGAGAAGATCGACCAGCTGCTTGAGGAGCTTTCGAAATGACGTCCCTTCACGACCGTCACATCAAACCGCTGATCCTCGCAGGCCTTAACGGCGAGAACTGGCATCTCGAAGATTACGTCGCGCGCGGCGGCTACAAGCAGCTGCGTCGCATTCTCGAAGAGAAGATTCCGCCGGAGCAGGTGATCGCCGACGTGAAGGCGTCGGGCCTGCGCGGCCGTGGCGGTGCGGGCTTCCCGACCGGCCTCAAATGGAGCTTCATGCCGCGCCAGTTCCCGGGGCAGAAGTACCTCGTCTGCAACTCGGACGAAGGCGAACCGGGCACGTTCAAGGATCGCGACATCCTGCGCTGGAACCCGCACGCACTGATCGAAGGGATGGCCATCGGCGCATACGCGATGGGCATCACCGTCGGCTACAACTACATCCACGGCGAAATCTTCGAAGTCTATCGACGCTTCGAGGCTGCCCTGGACGAGGCGCGCGCCGCCGGCTTCCTCGGCGACAACATCATGGGCTCGGAATTCTCGTTCCAGCTGCACGCGCACCACGGTTACGGCGCGTACATCTGCGGCGAGGAAACGGCGCTGCTCGAATCGCTCGAAGGCAAGAAGGGCCAGCCGCGCTTCAAGCCGCCGTTCCCGGCGAGCTTCGGCGTGTACGGCAAGCCGACCACGATCAACAACACCGAGACGTTCGCCGCGGTGCCGTTCCTGCTGTCCATCGGGCCGCAGAATTATCTCGAGATCGGCAAGCCGAACAACGGCGGCACGAAGATCTTCTCGGTGTCGGGCGACGTCGAGCGTCCGGGCAACTACGAGGTGCCGCTCGGCACGCCGTTCGCGACGCTGATGGAGCTCGCCGGCGGGATGCGCGGCGGCAAGAAGATTAAGGCCGTGATTCCGGGCGGCTCGTCGGCGCCGGTGATTCCGGGCGACATCATGATGCAGACGGATCTCGACTACGATTCGATCGCGAAGGCGGGCTCGATGCTCGGCTCCGGCGCGGTGATCGTGATGGACGAGACGCGCTGCATGGTGCGTTCGCTGCTGCGCCTGTCGTACTTCTATTACGAGGAATCGTGCGGCCAGTGCACGCCGTGCCGCGAAGGCACCGGCTGGCTGTATCGCGTCGTGAACCGCATCGAGCACGGCGAGGGCCGCCAGGAAGACCTGGACCTGCTGAACTCGGTGGCGGAGAACATCATGGGCCGTACGATCTGCGCGCTCGGCGACGCGGCGGCGATGCCGGTTCGCGGGATGCTCAAGCACTACTGGGACGAATTCGCGTACCACGTCGAGCACAAGCACTGCATGGTCGGCGGCCACACACACGCGGCGGCAGCCTGAAGCGAAGTACCGGTTGCGGAATTTGAGCGCACGGTCGGGCGAACGCGCGAACGGGCGGAAATAGGTTAAGGACCATTCACCATCATGGTTGAACTTGAAATAGACGGCAAGAAGGTCGAGGTGCCCGAAGGCAGCATGGTGATCCAGGCTGCGCACAAGGCGGATACGTACATTCCTCACTTCTGCTATCACAAGAAACTGTCGGTTGCGGCCAACTGCCGGATGTGCCTCGTCGAAGTCGAGAAGATGCCGAAGGCCGTGCCTGCCTGCGCGACGCCCGTGTCGGCCGGCATGGTCGTGCACACGCAATCCGACAAGGCCGTGAAGGCGCAGCAGTCGGTGATGGAATTCCTCCTCATCAACCACCCGCTCGACTGCCCGATCTGCGATCAGGGCGGCGAATGCCAGCTGCAGGATCTGGCGGTCGGCTACGGCAAGTCGTCGTCGCGCTATTCGGAAGAAAAGCGCGTGGTGTTCCACAAGAACGTGGGCCCGCTGATCTCGATGGAAGAAATGTCGCGCTGCATCCACTGCACGCGCTGCGTCCGCTTCGGCCAGGAAATCGCCGGCGTGATGGAGTTCGGCATGCTGGGCCGCGGCGAGCACTCGGAAATCACGACGTTCGTCGGCAAGACGGTCGACTCCGAGCTGTCGGGCAACATGATCGACCTGTGCCCGGTCGGCGCGCTGACCAGCAAGCCGTTCCGCTACAGCGCCCGGACCTGGGAACTGTCGCGCCGCAAGTCGGTGAGCCCGCACGATTCCGTCGGCGCGAACCTCGTCGTGCAGGTGAAGAACAACCGCGTGATGCGCGTGCTGCCGTTCGAGAACGAAACGATCAACGAATGCTGGATCTCGGACAAGGACCGCTTCTCGTATGAAGCGCTCAACAGCACCGAGCGCCTGACGAAGCCGATGCTGAAGCAGGGCGGCCAGTGGATCGAAACCGACTGGCAGACCGCACTCGAATATGTCGCGAAGGGCCTGAAGGGCATCGCCGCGGATCACGGCGCGAACGCGCTGGCGATGCTCGCGAGCGCGCACAGCACGGCCGAAGAGCTGTTCCTCGTGAAGCAGCTCGCCAATGAACTGAAGACGCCGAACGTCGACTTCCGTCTGCGCCAGCAGGATTTCTCGGCGCCGGTCGCCGGTGCGCCGTGGCTCGGCATGCCGATCGCCGATCTGTCGAACCTCGGTGCCGCGTTGGTCGTCGGCTCGTTGCTGCGTCGCGACCACCCGCTGTTCGCCGCACGCCTGCGTCAGGCCGCGAAGAACGGCGCGACGCTGCACTTCCTGAACGCAACCGGCGACGACTCGCTGATCCCGACCGCGCAGCGCATCGTCGCCGCACCGTCAGCATGGCTCGACGAACTGGCCGGCATCGCCGCGGCGGTCGCGCAACTGCGCGGCGTCGCGCTGCCCGATGCGCTCGCCGGCGTCACGGCGTCGGCGGCCGCCCAGGCCGTCGCGCAATCGCTCGCCAACGGCGAACGCCGCGCGGTGCTGCTCGGCAACGTTGCCGTGCGTCACCCGCAATTCGCGCAGCTGCACGCGCTCGCACAGTGGATCGCCGAGAACACCGGCGCGACGCTCGGCTTCCTGACGGAAGCGGCGAACACGGTCGGCGCGCACGCGGTTGGCGCACTGCCGGGCGAAGGCGGCCTGAACGCTCGCGAAGCGTTCGCGCAGCCGCGCAAGGGCTACGTGCTGCTGAACGTCGAACCGGAATTCGACACCGCCGATCCGGCGCAGGCGCTTGCCGCGCTGAACCAGGCGGAAATGGTCGTCGTGATGTCGCCGTTCAAGCACGGCGTCGATTACGCCGACGTGCTGCTGCCGATCGCACCGTTCACCGAAACGGCCGGCACGTACGTGAACGCCGAAGGCACGGTGCAGAGCTTCAACGGCGTCGTGCGCGCACTCGGCGACACGCGCCCCGGCTGGAAGGTGCTGCGCGTGCTGGGCAGCCTGCTCGGCCTGCCGAACTTCGAATACGAGACGGCCGAAGAAGTACGTCTCGCCGCGCTCGGCGACGCAGGTGTCGCAAGCCGCCTGTCGAACCGCACGTCGGTCGCGCCGGCACGTGTCGCAGCCAGCGCCGCGAACGGCGGCTTCGAGCGCCTCGCCGACGTGCCGATCTATCACGCCGACGCACTCGTGCGCCGCGCAGGTGCGCTGCACCTGACGGCCGCCGCGAAGGCCGCGAACACCGTCGGCCTGCCGGCCGGGCTGTTCGACAAGCTGGGCTTGAAGGAAGGCGACGCGGTGCGCGTGCGTCAAGGCGAGCGTGCGGTGCAGTTGCCGGCCGTGCGCGACGCGAATCTTGCGGAGACGGTCGTTCGCGTGTCGGCGGCGACGCCTGCCGGCGCAGCGCTCGGCAGCCTGTTCGGTGAACTGGTGGTGGAGAAGGCGTAAATGAGCTTGTTCGATACGATCAACGCGGGCGGAGCCCAGCTTCTCGGCGTCGCGTGGCCGACGGTGTGGGCGCTCGTGCGCATCCTCGTCGTCGCCGTCGTGATCCTGCTGTGCGTCGCGTACCTGATTCTGTGGGAACGCAAGCTGATCGGCTGGATGCACGTGCGTCTCGGGCCGAACCGCGTCGGCCCCGCCGGTCTGCTGCAGCCGATCGCCGACGTGCTGAAGCTGCTGCTGAAGGAAGTGATTCAGCCGAGCGCAGCGAGCCGCTGGCTGTACCTGGTCGCGCCGGTCATGACGGTCGTGCCTGCGTTCGCGGTGTGGGCGGTGATCCCGTTCCAGGCCCAGGCGGTGCTCGCGAACGTGAACGCCGGCCTGCTGTACGCGATGGCGATCTCGTCGATCGGCGTGTATGCGGTGATTCTCGCCGGCTGGGCGTCGAACTCGAAGTACGCGTTCCTCGGCGCGATGCGCGCCGCTGCGCAGATGGTCTCGTACGAAATCTCGATGGGCTTCGCGCTGGTGCTCGTGCTGATGACGGCCGGCAGCCTGAACCTGTCGGAAATCGTCGGCTCGCAGCAGCACGGCTTCTTCGCCGGCCACGGCGTGAACTTCCTGTCGTGGAACTGGCTGCCGCTGCTGCCGGCGTTCGTCGTCTACTTCGTGTCCGGCATCGCCGAAACGAACCGTCACCCGTTCGACGTGGTGGAAGGCGAGTCGGAAATCGTCGCGGGTCACATGATCGATTACTCGGGTATGGCGTTCGCGCTGTTCTTCCTCGCCGAGTACATCAACATGATCGTGATCTCGGCGCTGGCGGCGACGCTGTTCCTCGGCGGCTGGGACGCGCCGTTCGAATTCCTGTCGTTCATTCCGGGCATCTTCTGGCTGGTGCTGAAGGTATTCGCGCTGCTGTCGGTGTTCATCTGGGTGCGTGCGACGTTCCCGCGCTACCGTTACGACCAGATCATGCGCCTGGGCTGGAAGGTGTTCCTGCCCGTCACGGTGATCTGGGTGGTCGTGGTCGGCTTCTGGATGATGTCGCCGCTGAACATCTGGGTGAAGTAAAGATCGGACGAAATCATGACGGCAATCCAACACTTCTTTAAGACCTTCTTCCTGACGGAACTGCTGAAGGGGCTCGCGCTGACCGGTCGCTACACGTTCCGGCGCAAGTTCACGGTGCAGTTCCCGGAAGAAAAGACTCCGATCTCGCCGCGTTTCCGCGGGCTGCACGCGCTGCGCCGCTACGAGAACGGCGAAGAGCGCTGCATCGCGTGCAAGCTGTGCGAGGCCGTGTGCCCCGCGATGGCGATCACGATCGAATCGGAAACGCGTGCGGACAACACGCGCCGCACGACGCGCTACGACATCGACCTGACGAAGTGCATCTTCTGCGGTTTCTGCGAAGAAAGCTGCCCGGTCGATTCGATCGTCGAGACGCAGATTCTCGAGTACCACGGCGAAAAGCGCGGCGACCTGTATTTCACGAAGGAAATGCTGCTCGCGGTGGGCGATCGCTACGAGAAGGACATCGCCGCGGCGAAGGCTGCCGACGCGCCGTATCGTTGATTGTGTTTGCAGTGCCGGCCCGGCATCGACGGGCCGTGCCGCCGCGACGGGTGCGGCACGCGAGAGCGTCCCGCAAGCCGCGCCTGACTATGGCCTAACGATGAACCGGTAATCATGGAATTCACGACCGTACTGTTCTACATCTTCGCGCTGCTCCTGGTGGTATCAGGGCTGAAGGTGATCACTTCGCGCAACCCGGTGGCGTCTGCGCTTTTCCTTGTGCTGGCGTTCTTCAACGCCGCCGCGATCTGGATGCTGCTGGAAGCGGAGTTCCTCGCGATCCTGCTGGTGCTGGTCTACGTGGGCGCCGTGATGGTGCTGTTCCTGTTCGTCGTGATGATGCTCGACATCAACATCGACTTCCTGCGGCGCGACTTCAAGAAGTTCGTGCCGATGGCCACCGTCGTCGGCGCGATCATCGTGGTCGAGACCGCGCTGATCCTGTGGCGCGGCTACGGCGACACGCACACGGTCCACGCGATGGCGACCGGCGCGATGGCCGACTGGTCGAACACGCGCCTGATCGGCAAGGTGATCTACACCGACTACATCTTCGCGTTCGAAATCGCCGGCCTGGTGCTGCTGGTGGCGATCATCGCCGCGATCGGGCTGACCGCGCGTCACGGCAAGGACAGCAAGCGCCAGCGCGTGTCGGATCAGGTCAAGGTGCGCCGCAACGATCGCGTGCGCCTCGTGAAGATGGAAGCGGACAAGCCGCAGCCGGCAACGGCGCAGAGCGAAGCCGGTACGAGCACCAACGGCTAAGCGGAGGAAACCCATACCATGCTGACTCTTGCCCATTACCTCGTGCTCGGCGCGATCCTGTTTGCGATGTCGATCGTCGGGATTTTCCTGAACCGCCGCAACATCATCATCATCCTGATGGCGATCGAACTGATGCTGCTGGCCGTCAACACCAACTTCGTCGCGTTCTCGCACTATCTCGGCGACGTACACGGCCAGATCTTCGTGTTCTTCGTGCTGACGGTCGCCGCAGCGGAAGCCGCGATCGGCCTCGCGATTCTGGTGACCCTGTTCCGTAAGCTCGACACGATCAATGTCGAGGATCTCGATCAGCTCAAAGGTTAATTTCAGGCAACGCTGTTATGTCAACGACACTCAATGAAAACCTGCTGCTGGCGATTCCGCTCGCTCCGCTGGCCGGCTCGCTGATTGCGGGGCTGTTCGGGAACGCAGTGGGGCGCAAGGGCGCACATCGGATCACGATCCTCGGCGTATTGATCGCGTTCCTCCTGTCGGCGAAAGTCTTCTTCGACGTGATGGGCGGCGCGAGCTTCAACGCGACCGTCTATGAATGGATGAACGTCGGCTCGCTGAAACTCGAGGTCGGCTTCCTCGTCGATTCGCTGACCGCGATGATGATGGTGGTCGTCACCTTCGTCTCGCTGATGGTGCACGTGTACACGATCGGCTACATGTCGGAAGAGGACGGCTACCAGCGCTTCTTCTCGTACATCTCGCTGTTCACGTTCTCGATGCTGATGCTCGTGATGAGCAACAACTTCCTGCAGCTGTTCTTCGGCTGGGAAGCGGTGGGTCTGGTGTCGTACCTGCTGATCGGCTTCTACTTCACGCGTGAGAGCGCGATCTACGCGAACATGAAGGCGTTCCTCGTGAACCGCGTGGGCGACTTCGGCTTCCTGCTGGGCATCGGCCTGCTGCTCGCGTTCGCGGGCTCGATGAACTACGGCGAAGTGTTCGCGAAGCGCGCGGAACTCGCGAGCCTGCACTTCCCGGGCACCGACTGGGGCCTGCTGACCGTTGCCTGTATCTGCCTGTTCATCGGCGCGATGGGTAAGTCGGCGCAGTTCCCGCTGCACGTGTGGCTGCCCGACTCGATGGAAGGCCCGACGCCGATCTCCGCACTGATTCACGCGGCGACGATGGTGACCGCCGGCATCTTCATGGTGTCGCGCATGTCGCCGCTGTTCGAGCTGTCGGATACCGCGCTGTCGTTCATCACGGTGATCGGCGCGATCACGGCGCTGTTCATGGGCTTCCTCGGGATCGTCCAGAATGACATCAAGCGCGTCGTCGCGTACTCGACGCTGTCGCAGCTCGGCTACATGACCGTCGCGCTCGGCGTGTCCGCTTACCCGGTCGCCGTGTTCCACCTGATGACGCACGCGTTCTTCAAGGCGCTGCTGTTCCTCGGCGCCGGTTCGGTGATCATGGGCATGCACCACGACCAGGACATGCGCAACATGGGCGGCCTGCGCAAGTACATGCCGATCACGTGGATCACGTCGCTCGTCGGTTCGCTCGCGCTGATCGGCACGCCGTTCTTCTCGGGCTTCTACTCGAAGGACTCGATCATCGACGCGGTGAAGCTGTCGCACCTGCCGGGTTCGGGCTTCGCATACTTCGCGGTCGTCGCCAGCGTGTTCGTCACGGCGCTGTACTCGTTCCGCATGTACTTCCTGGTGTTCCACGGCGAAGAGCGCTTCCGCAAGCCGAAGCATCCGGAATCGCCGATGGGCATGGCCGCCGCACACGGTCACGACGATCACGGCCATGGCCACGGTCATGACGACCATGCGCACGAGCCGCACGAGACCCCGTGGGTCGTGTGGGTGCCGCTGGTGCTGCTGGCGATCCCGTCGCTGATCATCGGTGCGATCGCGATCGGTCCGATGCTGTACGGCGACTTCTTCCAGCACGGCGTCGCGTTCGACAAGGTGATCTTCATCGGCCAGAACCATCCGGCGCTCGCCGAGATGGCCGAAGAGTTCCACGGCTGGGTCGGCATGGGCCTGCACTCGGTGTCGGGTCTGCCGGTGTGGCTGGCGCTCGCCGGTGTCGTCGTCGCGTGGTTCCTGTACCTGAAGCGTCCGGATCTGCCGGCGTCGATCCGCCGCGCGTTCGGTCCGATCTACACGCTGCTGGACAACAAGTACTACATGGACAAGATCAACGAAGTGGTGTTCGCCCGCGGTTCGGTGGCGATCGGCCGCGGCCTGTGGAAGGAGGGCGACGTCGTCGTGATCGACGGTCTCGTCAACGGCAGCGCCCGGTTCATCGGCTGGTTCGCCGGCGTGATCCGCTTCCTCCAATCCGGTTACATCTATCACTACGCGTTCGCCATGATCATCGGCATGCTGGGGCTCCTGACCCTGTTTGTAACGCTCGGCGGCAAATAAGGCGGGGGGACAACTAATGCACGCTTTTCCGATTCTCAGTACCGCGATCTGGCTGCCGATCGTTTTCGGCCTCCTCGTGCTCGCGGTCGGTAACGACAAAAACCCGGGGGCGGCCCGCTGGCTCGCGCTGATCGGCTCGCTGCTGGGCCTCGCGGTCACGCTGCCGCTGATCACCGGCTTCGATTCGAGCACGGCCGCGCTGCAGTTCGTCGAGCAATCGACCTGGATCGAACGCTTCAACATCTCGTACCACCTCGGCGTCGACGGCATCTCGATGTGGTTCGTCGTGCTGACCGCGCTGATCACGGTGATCGTCGTGATCGCCGCGTGGGAAGTGATCACCGAGAACGTCGCGCAGTACCTGGCGGCCTTCCTGATCCTGTCCGGGATCATGATCGGCGTGTTCTCGGCGGCCGACGGCCTGCTGTTCTACGTGTTCTTCGAGGCCACGCTGATCCCGATGTACATCATCATCGGCGTGTGGGGCGGCCCGAACCGCGTGTACGCGGCGTTCAAGTTCTTCCTGTACACGCTGGCCGGCTCGCTGCTGATGCTGGTCGCGCTGATCTACCTGTACACGCAGACGCATTCGTTCGACCTCGCGACGTGGCAGAACGCCAAGATCGCGATGACGCCGCAGATCATGCTGTTCATCGCCTTCTTCCTCGCGTTCGCGGTGAAGGTGCCGATGTGGCCGGTGCACACGTGGCTGCCGGACGCGCACGTGGAAGCGCCGACGGGCGGCTCGGTCGTGCTGGCCGCGATCATGCTGAAGCTCGGCGCATACGGTTTCCTGCGCTTCTCGCTGCCGATCACGCCTGACGCGAGTCACTTCCTGGCGCCGGTCGTGATCACGCTGTCGTTGATCGCGGTGATCTACATCGGCCTCGTCGCGATGGTGCAGGCCGATATGAAGAAGCTGGTCGCGTATTCGTCGATCGCGCACATGGGCTTCGTGACGCTCGGCTTCTTCATCTTCAACCAGCTCGGCGTCGAAGGCGCGATCGTCCAGATGATCTCGCACGGCTTCGTGTCGGGCGCGATGTTCCTGAGCATCGGCGTGCTGTACGACCGCCTGCACTCGCGCCAGATCGCCGATTACGGCGGCGTCGTGAACGTGATGCCGAAGTTCGCCGCATTCGCGATGCTGTTCTCGATGGCCAACTGCGGCCTGCCGGGCACGTCGGGTTTCGTCGGCGAGTTCATGGTGATTCTCGCGGCCGTCCAGTACAACTTCTGGATCGGCTTCGGTGCGGCATTCACGCTGATCCTCGGCGCTGCCTACACGTTGTGGATGTACAAGCGCGTGTATTTCGGCGCCGTCGCGAACGACCACGTCGCGAAGCTGACGGACATCGGCCGTCGCGAATTCGTGATGCTGGCCGTGCTCGCCGCGTTCACGCTGCTGATGGGCCTGTATCCGAAGCCCTTCACCGACGTGATGCACGTTTCCGTGGAAAACCTCCTCTCCCATGTCGCGCAGTCGAAGCTGCCGCTGGCCCAGTAAGCGCGAGCGGAGGAACTCAAGATCATGAACGCACCTATGAATGTCCTGTTGCCTGACGCGCTGGTGATGGCCGCCATCATCGTCGCGTGGCTGAACGACACCTTTACCGGTGCCGCCGGCCGCCGCCTGACCTATCTGATCGCGGTGGTGGCGTCGGTCGTCGCCGGCGTCTGGTTTGCCGTGCAGGCGCTCGATCCGCACCAGTACTACTTCTTCTCGCGGATGGTCGTCGTCGACTCGTTCGCGAGCATGATGAAGGCCGTCGTATCGTTCGGCTTCGCGGTCACGCTCGTCTACTCGCGCAAGTACCTCGAAGACCGCGACATGTTCCGCGGCGACGTGTTCCTGCTGGGCATGTTCTCGCTGCTCGGTCAGTTGGTGATGGTGTCGGGCAACAACTTCCTGACGCTGTACCTCGGCCTCGAACTGATGTCGCTGTCGCTGTATGCCGTGATCGCGCTGCGCCGCGACGCCGCGCAGTCGAGCGAAGCCGCGATGAAGTACTACGTGCTGGGCGCGCTCGCATCGGGCTTCGTGCTGTACGGCATCTCGATGCTCTACGGCGCGACCGGCTCGCTCGAGCTCGGCGAAGTGTACAAGGCGGTCAGCGGCAACACCGACGCGGCCGTGCTGATGTTCGGCGTGATCTTCATCGTCGCCGGTATCGCGTTCAAGCTCGGCGCCGTGCCGTTCCACATGTGGGTGCCGGACGTCTATCAGGGCGCACCGACCGCGATGACGCTGTTCGTCGGCGGCGGTCCGAAGGTTGCCGCGTTCGCGTGGGGCCTGCGCTTCCTGGTGATGGGCCTGCTGCCGCTCGCGCAGAACTGGCAGACCGCGCTCGTGATCCTCGCCGCGCTGTCGCTGATCGTCGGTAACATCACCGGTATCGTCCAGCGCAACATCAAGCGGATGCTCGCTTACTCGGCGATCTCGAACATGGGCTTCGTGCTGCTCGGCCTGCTGGCCGGCATCGTGAAGGGCGACGCGGCCGCACCGGCGAACGCATACAGCTCGGCGATGTTCTACGCGATCGTCTACCTGATCACGACGCTCGGCTCGTTCGGCGTGGTGATGCTGCTCGCACGCCGCGATTTCGAAGCCGAAACGATCGACGACTTCAAGGGCCTCAACAAGCGCAGCCCGGTGTTCGCGTTCGTGATGATGGTCATGATGTTCTCGCTGGCCGGCATCCCGCCGACCGTCGGCTTCTACGCGAAGCTCGCGGTGCTCGAGGCCACGGTCAACGCCGGCCTCACGTGGCTCGCGGTGCTCGCGGTGATCACGTCGCTGTTCGGCGCGTTCTACTACCTGCGCATCGTGAAGCTGATGTACTTCGATGCACCGCAGGACGCGTCGCCGATCACGGGCGACTTCTGCAAGCGCACGATCCTGGTGGTCAACGGCCTTGCGATCGTTGCGCTCGGCCTGGTTCCGAGCCCGCTGCTGACGGCTTGCCTGCAGGCGATTCGTCACACGCTGCAAACGCTGCCGCTGTAATGTCGGCAGCCGGCTGGTTCATCGTGCTGTTGGCGCTCCTGTGCGCCAACCTGCCGTTCCTGAATCAACGCCTGTTCGCCGCCGTGCCGATCGGCGCGGCGAAGAAGAGTGCGTGGATTCGGATCGGCGAGCTGATCGTGCTGTACTTCGTGGTCGGCGCGCTCGGCTTCTGGCTCGAATCGCGCGCCGGCAACCGCTTCGAACAGGGCTGGCAGTTTTATGCGATCACGTTCAGCCTGTTCATCGTGTTCGCGTTTCCCGGCTTCACGTTTCAGTATCTCGTCAAACGACGCTGACGGCTGCGGCCGTCGCGTGCTCATTTCTCCGGAGCCCGCCGATGGCCGAACTACCCAATCACGACGCCGCACTCACCGAAACCTGTCTCGACAGCGAGGCGATTTTCGACGGCGCGTTCCTCAAGCTCAAACGCGATACGGTGCGTCTGCCTGACGGCAAGCAGGCGACGCGCGAGTACGTCCAGCATCCGGGCGCGGTGATGGTGATCCCGCTGTTCGACGACGGCCGCGTGCTGATGGAAAGCCAGTACCGCTATCCGATCGGCAAGGTCATGGCCGAATTCCCGGCCGGCAAGCTCGATCCGAACGAAGGCGCGCTCGCATGCGCGGTGCGCGAGCTGCGCGAGGAAACCGGCTACACGGCCCGCGAGTACGTGTTCCTGACGCGCATTCACCCGATCATTTCCTATTCGACCGAGTTCATCGACCTGTACCTCGCGCGCGGGCTCACGGCCGGCGAGCGCAAGCTCGACGAAGGCGAATTCCTCGAAACCTTCACGGCGACGCTGCCCGACCTGCTCGAATGGGTGCGCACCGGCCAGATCTCCGACGTGAAGACGATCATCGGCACGATGTGGCTCGAGAAGGTGCTGTCCGGCAACTGGCCGCTCGGCGCGCTGCAGAACCCCTGAGCGGGCGTCGGCGGCGAGCCGGACACGGCGTTACAATCGCGTGACGCGCCGGCCGCCGGGCCGCGCGAAGCCGGTTTAGCACGGTCGTTCAAAAAAGCGCGATTTGCGCTACACTCGTCACACGCCCTGATTCAGCATGAAGGTCCTCGATTTACAGTGTCCGCACGGTCATCGGTTCGAAGGCTGGTTCGCTTCCGCCGATGAATTCGAAGCGCAGTTGTCTCGCAAGCTGGTCGAATGTCCGGTGTGCGGGACGACCGACATCAACCGGATGCCGTCGGCGCCGCGTCTGAACCTTTCGGGCGCGACGCAGGCGCAGCCGCAGCCGGCCGATCCGCGCGCGCTGCAGGCCCGGGCGATGCGCGCGCTGCGCGAGGTGCTGGAGAAGACCGAGAACGTGGGCGAGCGCTTCGCCGAGGAAGCGCGGCGCATTCATTACAACGAAGCGCCGGCACGCAGCATTCGCGGCGTCACGACGCCCGAGGATGCGCGCTCCTTGGTCGAAGAAGGCATCGAAGTGATGCCGCTGCCGATTCCCGCCGCGCTGAAAGAATCGCTGCAATGACCTTGTGCAGTGAGTCCTGGCCGGGCCGGACGGCCGCGGACAGGAGACACTGCGCATGGATCTGAATTACTCCCCCGCCGACGACGCATTCCGCGCCGACGTCCGCGCCTGGCTCGAGGCGAATCTGCCTCATGCACTGCGCGCCAAGGTACTCGACCATAAACGGCTGAACCGCGACGATTTCGCAAGCTGGCACCGCATTCTCGGCGAGCGCGGCTGGTCCGCGCCCGCGTGGCCGGTCGAGTACGGCGGTCCGGGCTGGAACGCGACGCAGCGGCACATCTGGGAAGATGAGTGCGCCCGCATCGGCGCGCCGATCGTGCTGCCGTTCGGCGTGTCGATGGTCGCGCCGGTGCTGATGAAATACGGCAGCGAAGCGCAGAAGCGCCACTACCTGCCGCGCATCCTCGACGGCACCGACTGGTGGTGCCAGGGCTATTCGGAGCCGGGTTCCGGTTCGGATCTCGCCTCGCTGCGCACGCGCGCCGAACGCGACGGCGACCACTACGTGGTGAATGGCCAGAAGACCTGGACGACGCTCGGCCAATATGCGGACATGATGTTCTGCCTCGTGCGCACCGATTCGTCGGCGAAGAAGCAGGAAGGCATCTCGTTCCTGCTGATCGACATGAAGACGCCGGGCATCACGGTGCGCCCGATCATCACGCTCGACGAGGACCACGAAGTCAACGAGGTGTTCTTCGAGGACGTGAAGGTGCCGGTCGAGAATCTCGTCGGCGACGAGAACCGCGGCTGGACCTATGCCAAATATCTGCTGGGGCACGAGCGCACCGGCATCGCGCGCGTCGGCGCGTCGAAGCGCGAGCTGGCCTTCCTGAAACGCGTCGCATCGAACCAGCGCAAGAACGGCAAGCCGTTGCTCGCCGATCCCGTGTTCGCCGCGAAGGTCGCGGCGCTGGAGGTCGAGCTGATGGCGCTCGAGGTGACGGTGCTGCGGGTCGTGAGCCGTGAGACGAGCGGCAAGGGGCCGGGTCCCGAGGCGTCGATGCTGAAGATCAAGGGCACCGAGGTCCAGCAGGCGCTCACCGAGCTGATGTTCGAAGCGATCGGGCCGCTCGCCGCGCCGTTCGACATCCCGTTCCTCGACGGCGAGCGCGAGCACAGCGTCGCGGGCGACGACGACGCGGCGCCGCTCGCCGCGTACTACTTCAATTACCGGAAGACGTCGATCTACGGCGGTTCGAACGAGATTCAGAAGAACATCATCGCGCAGATGATTCTGGGGCTGTAACCAGGCAACGGAGACAACCATGGATTTCAGCTTTACCGACGAGCAGCAACAGTTCGCCGACGCGCTGCGCCGTTACCTCGGCGAGCAATACGGGTTCGACGCGCGGCAGGCGATCGTGCGCAGCGATGCGGGCATATCGGAAGCGCAATGGAGCGCGTTTGCCGAGCTCGGTCTGACCGCGCTGCCCGTGCCCGACGCGCAAGGCGGCTTCGGCGGCGGCCCGGTCGACATGCTGGTCGCGATGCAGGAGCTCGGCCGTGCGCTCGTGGTCGAGCCGTACTGGGCGACCGCGGTCGCGGTCGAGGCATTGCGGGTCGCGGGCTCGGGCAGCGGCGACGATGCCGCGCTGCTCGAAGCGGTCGCGCAGGGGCACAAGCGGCTGGCCGTCGCATTCCACGAGCCGCACGCGCGCTACGACCTGTACGAGCTCGGCACGCATGCGCGCGTGCAGGGCGGCACGTGCCGGCTGAACGGCGCCAAGTCGGTCGTCCAGCATGGCGCGCAGGCGCATGCGTGGATCGTGCCGGCGCGCGTCGACGGCGGCGGTATCGGCCTGTTCGTCGTCGAGCGCGACGCCGCGGGCGTGACGCTCACCGATTACCGGACCATCGACGGCCAGCGCGCCGCGACGATCGCGTTCGACGACACGCCCGCGCGGCAATTGGCGGGCGGCGTGCGCGATGCGGCCGCGCTCGAGCAGATTGCCGATTACGCGACGTTCCTGCTCTGTGCGGAAGCGGTCGGCGCGCTCGACGAACTGAACCGGGCGACCGTCGAATATACGAAGACGCGCGAACAATTCGGCGTGCCGATCGCGCGTTTCCAGGCGCTGCAGCACCGGATGGTCGACATGCTGATACACGCGGAGCAGGCGCGTTCGCTGACCTACCTCGCCGCGGTCCGATATGCGGGCGCCGATGCCGATGCGCGGCGCAAGGCCGTGTCGGCGGCGAAGGCGCGCGTCGGCGCGGCCGCGCGCTTCGTCGGACAGCAGGCCGTGCAGTTGCACGGCGGCATGGGCGTGACCAACGAGGTCGCCGCGGCGCACCTGTTCAAGCGGCTGTCGATCATCGAGACGACACTCGGCGACACCGATCATCACCTTGCGCGCATCGCGGCCCTGCCGGATTTCGCGCAAGCCGACGCGGCATGACGGTCACGCGCGAGCGTGGCACAGGAGAGACACAGTGGGAATCAGTTTCGAAGATCTGGAAGTCGGCAGTACCACCGAAATCGGACGCTATACGTTCGAAGCGGACGACATCAAGGCGTTTGCGCAACGCTACGATCCGCAGCCGTTTCATCTCGACGAGGAGGCGGGCAAGGCATCGCCGTTCGGCGGCCTGGTCGCGAGCGGCTGGCATACGTGTTCGGTATTCATGGGCCTGCTGATCGCGAAGCTCGGATCCGATTCGACCAGCATGGGCTCGCCCGGCGTCGACTCGATCAGCTGGCTCAAGCCCGTGCGCGCCGGCGACACGATCACGATGTATCAGAAGATTCGCGACAAGCGCGTGTCGGCGAGCAAGCCGGATCGCGGCATCGTGTCGACCGAATGGATCGGCGTCAACGGCGCCGGCGACACGGTGATCGTCGTGCTCAGCAAGGTGATCTTCGGGTTGCGCGATCCGCAGGGAGCGAGCGCATGAGCGACGTCGCGTTGCCGCTGATCGCGTCGGCGCAGGCGCTGCGTGCGCTCGTCGGCGCCGAGCCGTTCGCGAGCGGCTGGGTCGAGATCGATCAGCGTCGCGTCGACGGTTTCGCCGACGCGACCGGCGATCACCAATGGATTCACGTCGATCCTGAGCGTGCGCGGCGCGAGTCGCCGTTCGGCGGCCCGATCGCGCACGGGTTCCTGACGCTGTCGCTGATTCCCGCGCTGATGACCGACGCGATGCGCTTCGAGCAGAAGATGGGCGTGAACTACGGTCTGAACCGCGTGCGGTTCCTGAAGCCGGTGCCGGTCGGTGCGCGCGTGCGTGCGCTGTTCGCCGTGAAGGAAGCAGCCGACGCCGCGCAGGGCGGCGTGCAGGTGACGTGGCGGGTGTCGATGCAGGTCGAGCAAGCCGATGCGCCGATGCTCGTCTGCGCGGCGGAATTCATCACGCTGCACTACTTCTGACGCTGCGGCATCGCCGATGCCGCAGCGTCGCACGCGGCGCGTCGTTCAGTGCTTCGCGTATTGCGTCGCCCCGAACAGGATCTCGCGCGCCTTGTCGTCCTGCAGCGCCTTGCGCAGCGACGCGAGCACCTCGACGCCGCGCTGCACGGCCGGGCGCGCGGCGATCGCCTCGTGCCAGCGTTTCACGTTCGGCAGCTCGTCGAGCACGATGCCCTGGTTCTGCCACGAACGCGTCCACGGGAACGTCGCGATGTCGGCGATCGTGTACGTGTCGCCCGCCAGATATTCGGATTGCGCGAGGCGTTTTTCCATCACGTTGTACAGCCGCTTCGCTTCGTTCGTATAGCGATTGATCGCGTATTCGATCTTCTCCGGCGCGTACAGGCGGAAGTGATGCGCCTGGCCGAGCATCGGGCCGACCCCGCCCATCTGAAACATCAGCCATTCGAGCGTCGCGTAGCGTTCGGCCGGATCGGCGGGCAGGAACTTGCCGGTCTTCTCCGCGAGGTACACGAGAATCGCGCCCGATTCGAACAGCGAGATCGGTTTGCCGCCGGGCCCGTCCGAGTCGACGATCGCGGGAATCTTGTTGTTCGGGCTGATCTTCAGGAACTCGGGCTTGAACTGGTCGCCTGCACCGATATCGACCGGATGCGCGTGGTATGCGAGGCCCGTTTCCTCGAGCATGATGTGGACCTTGTGGCCGTTCGGGGTCGCCCAGCTGTAGACGTCGATCATCGTCAACTCCTTGGTTGCATGCGCGAACACGGCGCCGGGAGCGCGCCGCGACAGGCGGCCATTACAGCACGGATCGGCGAGTGCTGCAGGCGCTGCCCTGCTTGCTCCTCGCCGCGGCCGCGGCAAGGCGGCCAGCACGTTGCGAACGCGCGCGATCAGCGCTTGTAATGCGGCTGACGCTTCTCCAGGAATGCGGTGATGCCTTCGAACGCGTCGGCGTGATGCAGCGCCGCGACGAAATGATCGCGCTCGGTCACGAGGTGTGCGTCGAGCGGCTGGGCGGTCGCGTCGTCGAGCAGTTGCTTGATGCGCGCAAGCGCGTTCGGCGAGACGCCGGCAAGCGAGTCGGCCCACGCGAGTGCGTCGCGCAATGCGGCGCCGGGCACCGCGAGCCGATTGACGATGCCGAGCGCATGCAGCCGTTCGGCCGCGATCGGTTTGCCTTCGAGCAGGATTTCGGCCGCGAGCGCCCGCGGCAGTACGCGCGCGAGAAACCACGAGCCGCCCCCGTCGGGCGTGAGGCCGACGCGCGCGTACGACATCACGAACTTCGCGTCGTGCGCGGCCACGACCATGTCGCAGGCGAGCGCGAGCGAGAAGCCTGCACCGGCCGCCGCGCCTTCCACTGCGGCGATCACCGGCTTCGTCGACGCGCGGATCGCCGTCACCCACGCGGCGAGCTGATCGATGCTGTCGGCCTGACAGGACGGATCCATCGAACGGTTGTCGAGCAGGCGGTTCAGGTTGCCGCCTGCGCAAAAGAAGCGATCGGCGCCCGTGAGCACCACGGCGCGAATCTCGGGATCGCGTTCGGCGGTCGCGAGCGCTTCGACGCCGGCCGCATACATGTCGGGATGCAGCGCGTTGCGCGCGCCGGGATTGGACAACGTGAGGACGAGCGTCGATTCGCTCTCGGGCGGCCGCGAAGCCAGCAGTTCGGCACTCATGCGAGTGTGTCTCCATCGAATGGCGCGGCGGCGGTGAGCCGCGCGTCGCGCGTGCGGACCGGCGGCTGCCGCAGCGGATGTAATGTCGTCGTGGCGGGCGGGAAACTGCTTTAGACTAGCACGAACGTGCTTTTCAGCGCGACGAATCCCGAGCCGGTCGGGCTCTGCCGCGACCGCGCCCACGCCACGAAGGAGGCTCCGATGCTGCAGTTGTGCGGTATTCCGTTGTCCAACTACTACAACAAGGTGAAGTTCGTGCTGCTCGAGCACGACATCCCGTTCGAGGAAACCAAATGCAGCCTGCCGATCAGCGATCCGGCGCTGCTGGCCGATTCGCCGCTCGGCAAAATCCCGTTCGTGAAGACCGAAGAGGGCGCGCTGTTCGAGTCGCAGGCGATCATCGAGTATCTGGCCGCGCGGCATCCGGACAAGGCGATCTTCCCGTCGGCGCCGTTTGCGGCCGCGAAGGTGCGCGAGCTCGTCGAGACGCTCGAGCTGTATCTCGAATGGACCGCGCGCGAGGTCTATACCGAGGCGTTTTTCGGCGGGAAGGTGAGCGACGCGATGAAGGCGCACGTCGAGAAGCGCCTGCCGCGCGCGATCGACGCGTTCAAGCGGCTCACGCAGTTTTCACCGTACGTGCTCGGCGATAGCTTCGGTCTTGCCGACATCGCCGCGTTCGTCCATCTGCCGGTGCTCGGGATGGCGACGAAGGCGATCTACGATCGCGATTTTCTGCTCGACGCGGGCATCGACTGGAAGGCGCACGCGAAGCTGGTCGGCGCACGGCCCGCCGCGCAGCGCGTGGCCGCCGACCGCAAGGCGTACGTTGAAGCGGCAAACCTCGCGCGTTCGTAAGCACGGCCCGGCCGCCCGCGCGGCTCGCGGCGGCGCCCCGGTTACAGGCGCGCCAGCCGTTCCAGTGCGGACGCGAGCGTGCTCTCCTGTTTGGCGAAGCAGAAGCGCACGACGCCCGATTCGTGCGGCGCGTGATAGAACGCCGACACGGGAATGGCCGCCACACCGATCTCCGCCGTGAGCCACTTGGCGAATTCCGCTTCGGACACGTCGCTGATCGCCGAATAATCGACGCACTGGAAGTACGTGCCCGTGCACGGCAGCAGCTTGAAGCGCGTACGCTCGAGGCCGGCCCGGAAGAAGTCGCGCTTCTTCTGATAGAAGTCGGGCAGCGTCAGATACGGCGCCGGGTCGCGCAGATAATCGGCGATCCCCACCTGCATCGGCGTGTTCACCGTAAACACGTTGAACTGATGAACCTTGCGGAATTCCGCGGTCAGCGCCGCTGGCGCCGCGACGTAGCCGATCTTCCAGCCGGTCACATGGAAGGTCTTCCCGAAGCTCGACACGATGAAGCTGCGCGCGGCCAGTTCGGGATAGCGCGCGACGCTCTCGTGCCGCGCGCCGTCGTAGACCATGTGCTCGTACACCTCGTCCGACAGGATCAGCACGTTGGTGCCGCGCACGATCTCCTCGAGCCTGCGCAGGTCCGCCTCGCGCCACACGGTGCCGGTGGGGTTGTGCGGCGTATTGATCAGGATCATGCGCGTCTTCGGCGTGATCGCGGCGGCGAGACGGTCGAACGGAATCGCGTAGTCGGGCGCGTCGAGCGTGACGAACACCGGCTTGCCGCCGGCGAGTTCGATCGACGGCAGGTAGCTGTCGTAGGTCGGCTCGATCACGATGACCTCGTCGCCCGGATGCACCGCGCAGAGGATCGCCGTGAGCAGCGCCTGCGTCGCGCCGGCCGTCACCGTGATCTCGGTGGCGGCATCGTAGCGCCGGCCGTACAGGTGTTCGATCTTGTCGGCGATCGCGCCGCGCAGCGACGCGACGCCCGCCATCGGCGGATACTGATTGTGGCCGTTGCGCATCGCGGCCGCGACCGCGTCGACGATGCGTGGGTCGCAGTCGAAATCGGGGAAGCCCTGGCCGAGGTTGACGGCGCCTTTTTCGGCGGCGAGCGCGCTCATGACCGTGAAGATCGTCGTGCCGACGTTCGGCAGGCGCGAAGGGAAAACGGGAGCGGTGGGCATGTCGGAAGGAGCGTTCATCGATACGGTCGCAAGCGGTTGGCGCCGGGCCGTTCAGGCCGGCGTGGGAGTGGTGGCCGACGCGGTGTCGAGTGCGCACGCTTCGGCAAACGGCGCGGGCTGCGCGATCCGGAAGCCGAAGTCGCGCGCGGTGCGTTTCGCGAGCTTGAGCAGCGCGCGATCCTTCGACACGAGCCAGTCGGCCTGTGCCGAGCGCGCGAGCTCGAGAAACTTCTGGTCGTCGCGGTCCTTGCACTTCGGCAGCGGCGGCGCGTCGGCGGCAAGCGGCGGCGGCTCGACGAGGCTCGCCAGGCGCGCGACGATCGCGAGCGCTTCGGTCTTGTCGATCGCGCGAGCCTGGAACTGCGGGTAGTCGAGCACGAGCGTGAGTTCGTTCAGGCAGCGGCTGTCGATCACGGCGGCGAGCGTGCCGTGTTCGAGCGCGGCGCGGATCGGGCGCGTGGTAGGGTCGTCGAATACGAGAATGTCGATCCAGACGTTCGAGTCGAGCACGACGCGGTGCGCGGCATGCGGGGCGAGTGAGCGGGTCATTCGTTACAATCGGTGGTTTTCGTCTGACCGCAAGGCACGGCGTGCCAGCGAGCCTCTATGATAATCGTTCTCTCTCCCGCCAAATCTCTCGACTACGACACGCCCGCCCACGTCCCGTCCTACACGCAGCCCGCCTTCGTCGACGATGCCTCGGAGCTGATCGACGGCCTGCGCAAGCTGTCGCCGCAGGACATCGCGACGCTGATGGACATCTCCGACCCGCTCGCGCGCCTGAACTTCCAGCGCTACGCGGACTGGTCGCCGACCTTCACGCCGGCCAACGCGAAGCAGGCCGTGCTCGCATTCAACGGCGACGTGTACGAGGGGTTCGATGCGAAATCGCTGTCGGCCGCGGATCTCGACTACGCGCAGCAGCACGTGCGCGTGCTGTCGGGCCTGTACGGGCTGCTGCGGCCGCTCGATCTGCTGCAGCCGTACCGGCTCGAAATGGGCACCCGTTTCGCGAACGCACGCGGCAAGGATCTGTATGCGTTCTGGGGCGACCGGATCACGCGCGCGCTGAACGAGCAGCTCGAGACGCGCAGCGGCGCGGCGCGCGTGTTGATCAACTGCGCGTCGACCGAGTACTTCAAGTCCGTCAAGCCGAAGCTGCTGGCCGCGCCGGTCGTCACGCCGGTGTTCGAGGACTGGAAGGGCGGCCGCTACAAGATCATCAGCTTTCATGCGAAGCGCGCGCGTGGCCTGATGGCGCGCTACATCGTCGAGAACCGCATCGCCGAGCCGGCGGCGCTGAAGGATTTTGCGCTGGAAGGCTACGCGTTCGACGCAGCGGCGTCGAACGATTCGACTTACGTATATCGCCGGCGCATCGGCGAGTGAGCTTGCCGGCCGTTCACGAGACGGCCGGTCCATGGACGACCCCGGGCGCGGCAATCCGCCGTTGCGCTCGACACTGGAGAGACAGATGACCCTTTCGATCACCAGCAATTTCGATGCGGGCGCGATCGACGTCGTGTCGTTCGAGCGCGCGGACGCGATCCGGCTGCGCGTACGCGGCGACAGCCGCTCGGAGTTCGCGCAATGGTTCTACTTCCGGTTGACGGGCGCACGCGGCGAACGCTGCGTGATGTCGTTCGAAAATGCAGCGGAATGCGCGTATCCGGCGGGGTGGCGCAACTACCACGCGGTCGCGAGCTACGACCGCGTCGACTGGTTCCGCGTGCCGACGACGTTCGACGGCAAGACGATGACGATCGACCATACGCCCGAATTCGACAGCATCTACTACGCGTATTTCGAGCCGTACTCGGAAGAGCGGCACGCGGCGTTTCTCGGCGCGGTCCAGCAGTTGCCGCAGGCGAGCGTCGTCGAGCTCGGCCGCACGGTCGAAGGCCGGCCGATGTCGCTGCTGACGCTCGGCACGCCGGAGCTCGACGGCGTGCCGAAGAAGAAGGTGTGGATCATCGCGCGCCAGCATCCGGGCGAGACGATGGCCGAGTGGTTCGTCGAAGGGCTGGTCAAGCGGCTTGCCGGATGGGGCGATTGGTCCGGCGATCCGGTGGCGCGCAAGCTGTACGACCGCGCGACGTTCTACATCGTCCCGAACATGAATCCGGACGGCAGCGTGCACGGCAACCTGCGCACCAACGCGGCGGGCGCGAACCTGAACCGCGAGTGGATGGCGCCCGATGCCGAGCGCAGTCCCGAAGTGCTGGCCGTGCGGGATGCGATCCATGCGACCGGTTGCGACATGTTCTTCGACATCCACGGCGACGAGGATTTGCCGTACGTGTTCGTCGCGGGTTCCGAGATGCTGCCGAGCTTTACCGATCAGCAGCGCATCGAGCAGGCCGCATTCATCGATGCGTTCAAGGTGGCGAGCCCGGACTTCCAGACCGAGCACGGCTACGCGGCGAGCAAGTACCGGGAGGACGCGCTCAAGCTCGCGTCGAAGTACATCGGTCATCACTTCGGCTGCCTGTCGCTGACGCTCGAGATGCCGTTCAAGGACAACGCGAACCTGCCCGACGAGCGCGTCGGCTGGAACGGCCAGCGCAGCGCGGCGCTCGGTGCGGCGATGCTCGCGGCGATCTTGGCGCAGGTGGAGGCGTTCGCGTAAGCGCAGGGTTGGCACGATGAAAAAAAGCCGGCGCATCGTGCGATGCGCCGGCTTTTCTGCTTCTGTCGTTGCCGCTCCGTCGTATCAGGACTTCTTCGCGGTCTTTTTCTTGACGGCTTTCTTCGTGCCGCTCGATTTCTTCGTTGCTGCGGCCTTTTTGCCGGTGCGGCCGGACGCCTTGACCTTGCCGCGGTGCGACTTGCCCTTGAACTTCTTCGACGACGACGACGGGCGCTCGACGTGCGCCTTCAGCGGCGGCACCGGGTCGTTCCAGCTGAACGCCAGCATTTGCTGACCGACGTAGCCGCAACGGAACTTCAGCGGTGTCGGGTCACTGCCGTCACTGTGGACGCCGAGACCGTCGACGGTGACGATGTTGTCGACCTTCACGCGTTGCTTGCCCTGATCGAACGAATCGTTCCACGGCGTGATCGTCGCGTTGCCGCTTTCGAATGCGTTCGGCGCGAAGTCGACGCGGTCGAATGCCGACGACGTACTGGCGATGAAGCTGCCGTGCGCCGCACAATCGGCGACGATCGGATCGGCATGCATGTCGTTGACGAACTTGTTGATCAGTTCGGAGCGCTGGTCGAGGAGGTCGGCGAATACCGGTGCCGGAAGCGCAAGCGACAAGCCCGCGACACAGGCTGCCAGCTTGCCGAGCGCCCGAACGATCCGGAGCGAGGCAGAAGTGCTGTCCATCTGGTTATTGGTGAGGAGCGAATGAGGCATCGGGCAGGTATAGAGGCCCGGTGAAGATCAGGAGTTCAATCTTAGCGTAAAAAAGTTGTGCGGCCTTAGATGCCGTACTCTGCCGCGCTGCGCAATACGACCCGGCGCACGGCGCGTGCCGTTTACGCCCGCGGACCGCCGAGGCGATAGCGCCGGACGTCGAACGTCGTCACCCACGCGGGCCGATAGATGGCGATCAGTGCTGTCGCCATGCCGGTGAACCACGCTTCACCGAGCGCGAGCAGTGCGGTGTTGAGCAGATAGCCGGCCGGAATCACGACGGGCACGCCGTCCGCCAGCGCGAGCTGCACGCCGGCCGCAGCCGCGGCGACCGAGATGATCGCGATGGCCGGTGAGAAAAAGCCCTGGCCGATGATGAACGACGCGAGGTTATGCGGCAGCCACGCGATGGCGGCGCGCTGCAGCACCGCGGACACGGCGACGGGCAGCGCGCCGTACACCAGATAAGTGAGGCCGATGCCTTGCCATGGCGCGTCGAAGACCACTGCGGCGATGCACGTGACCACGCCCATCGCAACCAGCGCGAGCGTCCAGTCGAACAGCGTGACGAGCAGCGTCGCGCCGAGCAGATGCATGACGATGCCGTCTTCGAGCCATGCATTCGACGCCCACAGGACGGTGATCGCGGTGACGAGCGCCAGCCACACGTGCTGAAGCGTCGCGTCCTGCAGACGAATGAATGGGCGCTTCCAGATCGCGAGCGCGAGCAGCATCGCGGCGGCGATCCAGCCACCAACACCAACCCAGAGCGGAAGCGGTGTGAAGAGAAAACCCATGGCTTCCATATTACTCGTTGAGCATCAAAGCTGGGAATTCGCGAATGCCGACCGTCGCAATATCGATACTGTCCGACTAACGCTCGCGCCGAAACCGTACGCTCGGCTCGGCTGCGATCGGCAGATCGTGGGGGCCGGCGTTCGCCGCGGGCGACGGATAGCGGCGATCGTTCCGGTGCTTGCGCAGCGGAATCGGGCCGCGCTCGCCGATGGCGGGTTTGCCGGCCCGGTCGCGGTTGGCCAGCAACACCTCGAGATGCGGCGACAGCCAGCCGTTGTAGATCGCCACCGCGGCCGCCCGGTTTGCGGCGCCGAGCTGCTGGAAGATGCTGGCGAGATGGATTTTCACCGTGCCCTCGCTGATGCCCAGCGTCCGGGCGATCATCTTGTTCGTGCTGCCCATGTGGACGAAGCGCATGATCTGCGCCTGTCGCGGCGATAGCAGCCCGCTCGGCGGGCGGCGCGGCAACGTGCCGGCGAGCGTCTGGAAATGGGTGTCGTTGCGTGTCCCGGCAGGCGAGGGCAGCAGGCTCAGCGCGATGGGGGGAATGTAATGTCCGCCGAGCAGCACGATTTCAAGTGCGCGCACGATCAGATGTGGCCGTGTGGCGTGCGGGATCACGCCGGCGACGCCGTAGTCGTAGAACCGCTGGATGGCTGCCGGCGTCGACTCGTCGACCATCACCGCAACGGGCGTCGGCGAGCACGCGCTGCAGAGCGCCTGCAACTCACCGTGGCGGCCGACATCCGGCCAGTTGATCGCGACCAGGTCGAAGCGCTCGGTGCGCAGCAGCCGACGCGCCTGGAAACCGTCGGGCGCATCGTTGATGGTGGCGTGACGGTCGATCTGTCGTAGCAGCACCTTCAGTCCGTCACGCCGTTCGGCGTCTGAGTTCAGCACTAGGAACCGCATATCCAACCTCCATGAGATGAGTCGTTGATCCGCCGTCGGCATGTCTTCGATCCGATAGTGACAAAGACCTTACACGATGTCTGCTTGGCTGAAAGGCTTAGGAGAAGTCTGAAATTTGGACGGGAAGGCGCGCCGGTGCGAAAAAAAGCCGCTCCGGCAGAAACCGGAGCGGCTTCGGGCAGGTGGCCCGCGGCGTGGTTCAGTGAAAGTGCGGCTGGGCGGGAGAGGCGTCTTCCGGCATTTCCGCATGGACGATTTCGCCGAGCGGATCCGCATAGAGCGGCACACCGCAGTCGTCGCAATACTCGGGCTCGAAACGGCCTGCGTGCCGTCGGACGTCGGTTACACCGCATTCCTTCAGCAGACTCACGATCTCCTCGAGCGGGCCTTCGATCGGCGCCTCGCCTTCGAGCGTCGCGTTGTCGGTCGACACGTCGCCGTTCTCGCGACCGTAGAGCGGCCACACGACGCCATAGATCACGTCGTTGCTCGCCCTTCGCGTAAAGCCCACGCGGTACTCGTCGATCCGGCGTTCGCCGAAGCCTGCGACGACGGCGCGCAGTTCCTGCGGAGCCGCACCAAGTGTGTCGAAAAGATAACGAATGGCCGTTCGGACGGTGTGCGGACGGATTCGTTCGTCTGCATCACGGCATGCCGAATAGTACGCGTCCGGAAGCAGGCATTCGAACTCGCAGCCGGGAAGGGCGATCGACAGGTTCGGGCCGCCTTGGGCGGTCCATTGCTCGAGGCACTGGCCGCGCTCGATGCGATTGCCGTGTTCTTCTTCCTGCCAGCGGAACAGCGGCGCGCCGGCCGGCGCGGCGACGACGGCGAGCAGGAAGCGTGGATCGGCAAGAATCGGTGACGTTTCCGGCAAGTCGCCGAAGCTCAGCTTGGCGGCGTGCTGCCCGATCGCCGCATGCGCGAGTTGCTGCGCGAGCCGGTATGTTTCGACGTGGTGCCGCGGCAACTGGTCGATGCTGTACAGGAATGGGGCTAGGCCGACCCGCGTGCCGCTTGCGAGCACGTGCGCTTGCAGGTGCGCACGCAGTGCATCGGCGACGTCGCCTTTCAGCGGCCCCGACGGAATCATGTAGCGCGTCCAAGCGAGCACGGGCACGGCGACCAGCAGCGCATCGTACGGTTGGCCATCGTGCTCGATCACCAGCGACTCGCTGTGGGTCTCGGCCATGTCGGCGAGCGCCCCGTATGCGTCGGGGTGATTCTGTTGCAGATGGTCGAGTGCGGCGTCGAGCGTCGTCTGGTTGCCGTTGCGAACGATCTTCGCGAGCAGCGCATCGAGCTTCGCTTCCCAGAAGCGATCCTCGATGCGGCTGCCCGAGGCAAAGAGCGCAAGCGACAGGCCGACCAGTTTGTCGGCATCGGGGGGGAGGCGTTTGGCGATTCGCTGGCGCATATTAAATACATATAAAGGGGCGAAGAACCTCACATTCTAGTCCGTTCTTCGCACCTTAAGCGCCATCGTGCCCGGGCATGCCTCCGGGCCGGCGCCGGGAAGACGAAGAAAAGTTCGTCAAACCCCTTGCGCGATTGCCGTGAGCTGCATAGAATCACGCCTCTTTCGCGCTACCGGAAACGCGGCGCGGAAGAAGAAGGGAAGCGGTGCGGTT